>NZ_MLBG01000101.1 GCF_001936595.1 Desulfovibrio sp. DV | reverse complement strand
GGAAGCTGGCCGGCGGGCGGCGTCTGGCCCGAGGGCTGGCCCTCGCTTTCGGGCTGCGGGGCCTGGGCCGGGATTGGGGCCGGGGCCGGGCCGGGCCGGCGCAGGATGAGGAAGCCGCCCTGGTCGTAGACCGTTTCCAGCTTCTGGCGGGCGGTGATGACCATGACGTTGAATTCCCGGGCCACATCCTCGTCGCGGCAGGCACCCTGGATGAACTCGCAGCCCCGGTCCAGGACAAACCAGGGCCGGGTGAGGTCGAGCAGCACGTATTGGGCTTCCCAGGTGCGCACCGGCAGGTTCGGGGGCTTGCGGGTGCGCACGAAGGTCCAGAAATCGGCCCAGGTGGCCCCGGACAGGTCGCGCACCCGGTGGGGTTCAAAGACGCCCAGGGGAAAGCTGTTGTAGTCCAGGCGCTCGGCCAGGGCTCCCCAGTTGAGGGTATTTTGCGACACCACCGGCACGGACCGGTCCTGGGGGACCGAGCGCAGGATTTCGCCCAGGATGGCGGCGTCCCGGGCGCTTGGCTCGTAGGCGCTGCTCGAAAAGGCGAAGTTGTCGGTGGTCCAGAACAGCCGCGAGACCGGCGACGGAGCCAGCAGCACGTGGGCCAGGGCCAGCCAGCCGAACAGGGCAAAGACCACCCGGTCGGAACCGGCCCCGGATTGCCGGGCCAGGATACGCACCGGGCCGAGCACCTGGCAGAAGGCGAAAAAGAGCACCCCGGCCGCGCCGGCGGTGTAGTGGTTGGCCCAGCCGTAATAGCTCGGGTTGGTGGAGAGCAGGGCCAGGGCCAGACTGGGGATGGCCGGCAGCAGGAGTTTTGGGCGCACCAGCGGAAAAAAGATCAGGGAGCCAAACAGGAAGAGCAGGTATTTCCATTTGCCCGGAACGCCGAAGACCACGGCCAGCACCTTGCCCGGCTCGGTGATCATGGTGACCAGGGCCGCTCCGGGGCTGCCGCCGAGCCAGGCAAAGGCCCCGCTTTGGATGCCAAGGCCGTTGTCTGCGGTGCAAAAGGGCACGACCAGGGCGGTTGCCACGTAGAAATACAGCGATCCGAAGACGACCAGCCCCAGGCCGGCCCGGGACCGGCCCTGGCACAGCCACAGGTACAGGCCGCAAAAGACCGTGGTCAGGGCATAGGGCTCCTTGACCAGGGCCGGGGCCAGCCCGAGCAGCACGGCCAGGACGATGCGCCCCGAGGTGGCGGCGGCCAGGAAGCCGAACAGGATCGGGATGAGCAGATGGTCGAGGTGGAAATCGAACAGGGCATTGGTCCAGACCGGGAAATACAGGGCATAGGCCACGGCGGCCAACATGCCGTGGCGGCGTCCGGCCAGAAGCGCCGGCAGGGCCAGGACCAGGGCCTGGGAAGTCAACAGCACCAGCGGCGCGGCCTGATCGGGCACCAGCCGGTAGACCTGGGCATAGACCGGCAAAAGCGGCTGGGCATGGCCCAGAAAGGCCCGCCACCACTGGCCGGCGGCGTGCAGGGAATAGAGATTGGAGAGAAAGACGCCAAGGTCGAAGACCGTGGAATGCAGGGCCAGGTATTTGAGGCAGGACATGACGGCCAGGAGGCCGAAAAGTCCGGCAAAGACCGCTCCGCCGACTCCCCGGGAGGCCGGGGCGGGCAGCAGCACCGGCGCGTGTTCCTTAAGCATGGGGCGACTCCCGCCGACGGGCCAGGAAAGGGCCGGCAATGATGACGGCCAGACAGGCGGCGTAGGCCGCAGCGCTGATCATAAGCCCGATCAGGTACGAGGTTTGGGGGGCAAAGGAAAGGAGCAATTCGAAGTCCACCGCGCCGTCCGGGTGCAGGGCGAAATAGCCGGGCCGGTCGTCTGAGGCCTTGGGCAGCAGGTGGAGCAGGCCCGGCGGCAGCCACCAGGCATTGGCAAAGCCGTAGGCCTCAATGTGCAGGGCCTCGGGCAGGGCGACAAGGCCGTCGCCGGCCGGTGCGCTCCAGCCGGACGGGTCCTGGGGCCGGGTGGCGGCCTGTCCCGAGGCGGCGGTGAAGGCAGCCGGGAAAAAGGCCTCGGTCAGCCGCGTCTCCGGCAGATTGTCGTTTTGGATGGAGCCGGCCACAAGCGGCGAAACATAGTCCACGGCAAAGCGCGACTCGGTTTCGCCGGCCACCCGGCCGCCCTGGCCGTAGAGAAACCCGGTGCGGGACTGGTCTGCGCCGCTGCCCAGGCTGGTGACCAGCCCTTTGGCCACGTAGCCGGCCAGTTCGGCCGGGCCGGCCTGATCCAGACCCTGGACGGAAAAGGGGCGGTAGGCGGCCAGGAGCGCGGCCATGTCTCGTCCCCGGCCGGTCAATTCCCCGGCCGGGCGGGGCACGAGCAGGGCCTTCCAGCCGGTGTGGAAGGTCTCCTGGAAAATGAGCGGAAAGCCGGCCCTGGCCCCATGGACGCGCACCCGCACCGCTGTCGGGCCAAGCCGGCGAAATTCCACCACCGGGGCGTCGATTTTGGTCTTGGGCCGCACCACCGCCAGCTTGCGCTCGCTGCCCCGCTCGGCCAAAAGCCGGGTGGTGGTCGGGCCGTCGCCCTGCATGGCGGCCACGAATTCGAGAAAGACCGGATCGCGCCCGGCCCGGACATAGACCGTGCCCGGGTCGTAGTCCGGCAACTGCACCTCTTCGGCCAGGGCGGCCACCACCGGATTGCTGCCGCCCGGCCCCCCGACAGCCTCCACCGCCGCCACCCGGTCGCCCGGCCGCACCAGCGGCAGGAAGTCGGCATTTTTATACAGATCCACCGAAGCGAACAAGGGGATGGCCGTCAAGCCCTGCTGGCGGGCCAGATTGGCGTCAAAGACCGGCTTGTAATCCTTGTAGCCGTCCACCATGGCCGGGGCGACGTAGGCCGGCTGGAAATCGTCGTAGGTGTAGGCGTGTTCGTAGCACGGATAGACCAGGAACCGGCACGAGCCCAGGGCCATGAGCCGGGCGATGCTGGTGCTCGGGTGCTCGGCGTAGAGGCCGGAAAAAATCGGCTCAGCCAGGGGATGGGTCTTAAAGGCCATGAAAAAGGGCTTGGGCGAATAGGCCGAGGTCCACTCGAAGGTGAAGTCGGTGCGGCCGGGCCAGGTGATGCCGATGGGCGGCAGATAGGCCACCCGGAAGTCGTCGCGCCGGTCGCGCAAAAAGCCGTAGACCGCAGCCACGTCCGGGTTGATCGGGGTCTGGCTGAGGGTGAGCGGCTGGGGATCGCGGTCCGGGTCAAAGGGGCGGGTGAGCCCCCCGGCCAGGAAGGGGGAGACGAACACGAGCACGATCAGGCCGGCCACGGCCATGGCCAGCCGGGGACGCGGGGCGGCGGCGGCCAGATCGGCGGCGGTGCGGGCAAAGAGCAGGGCATAGGGCAAGACCACCAGCGGCAGCCAGCGGGTGGTGTTGGAAAAGGCGGCAAACAGGATGGGCAGGGTCTTTTTGAGGACAAGCTGGTAAAAGGCCAGGCCGGGCAGGGTGCGTGAACCGGCCACCAGCATGACGCCGACCAGGGCGGTGACGAAAAGGGCGGTCAGCTCCGGGGTTTTTTCGCCGGCGGAAGGGATAGGCAAAGACCCCGAGGCCAAGGGCCAGGGCGGCCAGATTCCAGGGCAGATCCAGGCCCGGCGGCACCGGATAGACGTATTCGGTGTCCATGCCCGGGCGCAGGCGCAAAAACAGCGAGGCGTCGGACGGCTGGCTGGTGGATTCGTGGTAGGCCTCGCGCCGGGGCAGCTCGGAATCAACCGTGACGTCGCCGTCGGCCGACACCGACAGGCCCCAGCCGTGGCGGATGGCTCCCTTGCCGAAATAGTCGCCGAAAAACGGGGCCATGAAATGGATGTTCATGGCCACGGCCACGCAGCCCAGGCCAATGAAGGCGGCGGCGAGCATTTTTTTTGCGCCGGCCGGACACAAGCCGCCAGCCAAAGCCGATGGCCAGCATGGTGGCGGCGGACATGCCGACTCCGGGATGCAGCGAGGTCAGCCCCAGGAGAAAGCCGGTCAGGACAGTAAAATAGACGACGCCCGGCCGGTCGGCCTCGATGCGCCCGGCCAGGACCGCTCCGGCCAGGATGACCAGGGGCAGCAGGGCGTAGCCGGCCAGCATGGGCATGTGCCCGGCCACCACCCGGCTCAGGGCATAGGGCGAGAAGGCGTAAAAAACAGCGGCCAGCAGGGCAAAGACCGGGGGCAGCTCCAGCCGCCGGGCCAGCGGCCACATGGCTGCGCCCGAGGCGAAGACGAGCAGGAGCGGCAGCCATTTGGAGACGGTTTCGCCGCCAAGGACCGACACCGGCCAAAGGGCCAGCCAGTAGAGCAGTTCGAGCTTGAAATAGTGGTAGCGGCCGGTCTCGAAATAGGCGTCCCAGGTGGAGAAATGGTGCCGGGCCATGTCGCGGAACTGTTCGGCGAAATTGGGGATGCCCCAGTCCCAGGTGTGGCCGACGATGCCCGGCCGGGCCAGCACCCCGGCAAAGGCCAGCAAGGTCAGCGCCGCCAGCACGGCCATGGCAGTGAGCGCGATTGCCGTGTTTCGTCGCATGGTGTCCTTTTCCGGTTGTCCGTCGCCCGCCGGGTGTTGGGTGTTGCCCATCGGGTGTCGCCTCTTGACCGGGGCGACGGCGGTGGTGTGGTCTTGCGCGTCAGCGAAGCGGCGGGGCCAGGGCGGCCTCGAAAGAGGCGTCGAAGATGGCCGACCAGCGGTAGCGCTGCATGTACTCCACGGCAGCCCGGCGCATGGCCCGCCAGCGGTCCGGGGCCTCGACCATGGCCGCAATGGCGGCGATGACCCCGTCAACCGTGTATGCAGCCACGACGCCGGCCGAAAGGGCCGCCACATCCTTGGCGATTTCCGGCACGTCGGTGATGACCACGGGCAGGCCGCAGGCCAGGTAGTCCTTGACCCGGCTGGGATCGGCCCAGCGCGACAGGTTGTTGTCGGTCGGGCGGTACAGGGCCAGACTGATGTCGAAGGCGGGGAGGGTGTCGAGTACGGCGTCGTGGTTCATCACGCCGTGGAGGGTCACGCTCGAGCCCAGGGCGGTCAGGCGGGCCTCGAAGGGGGCGTAGACCACGCCGTCCTCGATGGCGTTGTTGGGCGTTTTGCCGATGACATGGAGCCGGAGGTCCGGAAAGCGGGCCAGAAGGGCCGGCCAGGCCTCGATGACCAGATCGACGCCCTTGGACGGGGAGAGCGCCCCCAAAAGGACCACGTCGGCCGGGGTCTTGGTGGATTTGTCCGGCAGGTCGATCTTTTCCAGATCCACCCCGACCGGCACCAGCACATTGCGATCATCGGGCAGGCCCTGTTCGCGGCGGATCTCCACGATACGCGGGGAAATGTTCCAGGCGGCGTCGCAGTTGTTCAGGCAAAACCGGTCCAGGGCGTGGTAGAGGCGATTTAGGACCGGATTGGCGAACCGGCCCGGCATCCAGTCGATGGTGTAGAAAATGACGCGCTGTATCAGCCCGCATTTTTTGAGCAGCACGGCCACGATGCCGTTTAACGGATCGCAGGCCACGCAGGTGTCAAAGCGCGACAGGAAGCCGAAAAAGAAAAGGACGGAGAAAAATGCGTCTTTGACGTAGGTGAGCAGGTTGGGCAAGGCCCAGCCGCCGCAACGCTTCTCCGAGACCAGTCGGCCGGCCGTATATTTTTTGGCAATGGAACGGCGATCCGAGCAGTAATGGAACGGGTGGTAGATGACCCCCAGGTTGTCGGATCTGGATTTGAGATAGTTTTCCAGGGCTTCCGAGGGGCCGGCCAGATCGGTGATGTGGCTTATGAGCAGGGCTTTGGCAAAGCGCATGATACTCCCGAGCGGCAAACGAGGATGCGGCTGCCGTGAGCAGCCGTTCGGGGCTTGAGGTAGCCGCATCGCCAACGGAAATCAAGAAGGACCGGGAGATCGGCCGGCGGATGGTCCGGGTCGGTCCGGTCCGGCCAGCCCGCCGGCTTGACCCTTTTGGGCGGCGGTTATAACGAATGTTTAAACAAGAAGGAGGCCTCATGCGCGCAACCGTAACCCAGATCGGCAATTCGACCGGACTCATTTTGCCCAAGGAGGCCGTGGCCCGGCTGAAGGTGAAAAAGGGCGACAGCGTCTTTTTGACTGAAACGCCGGATGGATATGCAGTCACGACCTATGACCCGGAGTTCGAGGCCCAGATGGAGTCGGCCCGCCAGGGCATGGGCCGGTATCGCAATGCACTGAAGGAATTGGCCAAATAGTGGGCTGGCACTGGCTGCTCGAGGCGGTGGTGGCGGCTGTCCATGCTGAGCAGTTGGCCGCCCACGGCGGTGGTCCGGGGGTGCGCGATCCGGGGCTGCTTGCCTCGGCCCTGGCCCGGCCGCGCCAGCTTGCCGGGTATGGCCAGCCCGACGTTTTTGAGCTGGCCTCCGCCTATGCCTGGGGTATTTTGCGCAACCATCCCTTTGTCGACGGCAACAAGCGCACGGCTTTTCTGGCGGCCTACGTTTTTCTCGATATCAATGGATTTGTGCTTGGCGCGCCCGAGGCCGAGACCGCTGCGGCAATCCTGGCTGCGGCAGCCGGCGAGCTCGAC
This sequence comes from Desulfovibrio sp. DV, assembly GCF_001936595.1. Lineage (GTDB taxonomy): Bacteria > Desulfobacterota > Desulfovibrionia > Desulfovibrionales > Desulfovibrionaceae > Solidesulfovibrio. Next base: position 11,197 of record NZ_MLBG01000101.1, on the reverse strand, counting down.
GAGGCCGGACTGGCCTCCTGGCTGCGTGCGCACGCCCGCCCAAGGGCCGAAGCGGACTGATCCCGTCTTCGTGTCGCACCCCGGCAGGCCTCCCCCCTTTGCAACTCCACTCACCGCTCGGCAACGCCCCTGTCAAAGCAAACTCCCCCCAGGAGGGGATTCCAAAGGGACTCAGTCCCTTTGGCCGCCGGAGGCACTCTTCCTCTTCCTCTTTCCGCCCTCTCTCTTCCTCTGCTCGCACACGCCTCGCCCTGCCTAGCCCCGCATCTCTTCGATCAGCCGCATGAGTTCGCCGGCCTGTCCGGCCAGATCGGACACGGCCCCGGCGGCTTCGTCCATGTCCCGGGCGGTTTCCTCGGCCACTTCGCCGATGGAGTAGACGGCCCGGTTGATTTCGTCGTGGGCCGTGGCCTGGGTCTTGGCCGAGGCGGCAATTTCTCGCACGGCCAGGGCCGCGCCCTCGCAGCTGGAGACGATCTCCGCCAGGGTCGCGCCCGAGCGGGCCACCAGCCCGTCGGCCTGGGCCACGGCCTCGGTGGCCCGGACGGCCTTGGTGGCGCTGTCGTCCACGGCGGCCAGCACGGCATGGACCGAGGAGGAGACTTCGCGGGTGGCGTTCATGGTCTTTTCCGCCAGTTTGCGCACTTCGTCGGCCACGACCGCAAACCCGCGGCCGGCATCGCCGGCCCGGGCGGCCTCAATGGCGGCATTAAGGGCCAGCAGGTTGGTCTGGTCGGCGATGTCGGAAATAACCGAGATGATGCCGCCGATGGAGGCGGCCCGGCTGCCTAAGGCGTCCATGCTGGTTCGCAGCGACCCGGACAGGTCGCTGACCTGGGCGATGGCCCGGGCGGTCTGTTCCACGGCCTCGCGCCCGGCCTTGGCCTGGGCCATGGCGGCTTCGGCCCCGGAGGCGGCGCCGTCGGCCCCGGCGGCCACGGCGTCCAGGGCCTGGTTGAGGCCTTCGATGGCCCCGACCGTCTCCTGAAGCTGGGCGGTCTGGGCCATGGCTCCGTCGGACACGGTGACCACCCGGCCGGACAGGGCTTCGGCGCTGTCGGCCACGTGGCGGGCGATTTCCTCGGCATGGCCGGCCACCCGGCGAAGGGTCTCGTTGCGGCTGACCACCAGGGCCTCGGTGGACCGGATGTCGGTCAGATCGACCACCAGGGCAAAGGCCCCGATAAGGCCCTCGTCGAGGTCGTAAAGCGGCGCGGTGTCCAGGCGCACGTGCCGGGTCCGTCCCTGGCGGTCATCGAGGAGCGATTCCACCCCGAGGCGGCAGGCCCGGTCATTGAGGCAGCCGGCCAGTTGGTCGGAAATGCTGGTGTTTTCTCCGAACACCTCGCTGGCCGGCCGGCCGAGCAGGGCCTTGTAGTCATCACCAAGGCCGAGCAGGGCCAGGAGGGACGGGTTGACGAAGGTGACCAGACCGTGGGTGTCGGTCACCAGACAGGGCAGGGTGATGGCCTTTAAGATGCTTGAAGAAAAGCCGAGCTTGTTTTTGATTTCAGCGACCATCCGGGTCAGGCCGGTGCGCAGGGCCTCCATTTCGCCCTTGAGTCGCGATGGGGCCAAAGCGGCGAAATCGCCGCGGGTCACGGCGGCCAGATAGTCGAGGATGCCGGCCAGGGGGGAGAGGATTTCCCGGCGCAAAAATACGGTGACGGCCAGGAGCACCAGGGCGGCGGTGACGCCGGCCACGGCCAGGGAGACGTGGCGCAGGCCCTTGGCCGCGGCAAAGGCCTCGTCGGCCGGGGTGCGGGCCAGCAGGGCGAAGCCGACGTCGCCGAAGGCGACCGGGGCAAAGGCGGTGAGGGTCTCGTTGCCGTCCGGGCCTTCGCTCGTTTCCTTGCCGGTTTCGCCGGCCAGCCCCTTGGCGGCGGCGGTGTCGTTGGCGGCGAGGTTGTCCTGGCCGGCGGCGGATTTGACGCGCACGCCGCCGTCGGTGCCCAGGAGCAGGAACTCCCGGGTCATGCCCGTGCCTTCGCCCTGGCCCATGATGCGGCCCAGTTCGGCCTTGGGCACGCGCAGGATGGCGGCGGCCTCGATCATGGTGCCGGTATGGTTTTTTATCGGCGCGGCCACAAAGGCGGCCGGTTCGCCGCCCAGAGGGGCGTAGGGCGCGAAATCGGCAAAGACGATCTTGCCGGCCATGGCCCCCTTCCAGGCGACGGCCAGACTGGAATCCTTAAGCGGCCCGGCTTTGAGGTCCTCCCCCACTTCCTTGCCGCCCTTGGCTCCGAAATAGACCCGGCCGTCGTCGGCCACGACCAGGGCGTCCTCGAAACCGAGCACCTCGGTGAAGGGGGCAAAGGGCGGGGCCACATAGTCGTAGAGGTCCTTGTATTCGTCGGTGGCCGTTTCCACCCGCTGTCCGGGTTTGCCGAGCATGAAATAATCGCGCAACATGCCGACGCCGTTGTAGACTTCCTTCACTTTGGCCAGGATGGCAGCCTCGCGCAGCCAGGTGGCGGCCGCGGCTTCCAGGGCCTCCTTGCGGCTGTCCCGGGCCGCGGCCAGGCCGGCAAAGGCCTGTTCTCCGAGGATGCCGCCAGCCTGGCGCAGGCTGACCACGGCGGTCACGGCCAGGGGCAGGATGCTGATGGCCAGGCAAAAGGCGATGAGTTTGTACTTCAGTGTCATGGCACGTCTCGCAGGAAGCCGGTTATCCAGGGTGAACTGGAATTGCCGCCACTGCTACGTGACACCGGCAGCAAAGCGGTGAAGGCTGCGTGTCATTTCTGCGACAGGCCGGGCCACGGCGTTGCTACGCCGTAACCTGGCTGAAACGTGGGCTGGGCTCGTCGGGTAAACGTCCTTGCGGCGATGCGGCCTGTCCCGGCCGTGCAGAATTGGCGCGTTCGATCAGATACTTCCTGCCGGGATATTATCGGTTCATGGCGTAACCCGGCCCACAGGCCGGCCGCCTTTCTCCGCATGTTCGGCCGCACCGCCCGGATGGCGCGGCCGGATCAGACCGGATGCGGGACGGACCTGACGCGCGGCGTCCAGCCGGGCCAGGCCCCCTGCCGGTCGGGGCCAACGCATGTTTGAAACCGCACGCTTTTCCCGGCAGGCCGGCTTTGCCCGGTCCGGCCGCCTGTTTGTGCCGATGGTCCTGCTTCTGGCCGCCATCCGCGTCGTCTGCCTGACCCAGGCCCAGCTGCCCTTTAACGGCTGGGACGAACTGCCGCACATGGCCGTGGCCTATTTCGTGGCCAAGACCGGCCACATGCCGACATCCCGCACGCCCATGCCCCGGGAGCTGGTCCCGTTTATAACCGCCCATCCCCATCCCACGGCCTCGCTGTCCATGCTGCGCGGCATCGACGCCAGACCCTATCCCGGCACCGACCCGGCTGCCTCGGCCGAACCGGCCAAGCGTTTTGACATGTTCTGCTATGAGGCCCAGCATGGGCCGCTTTTCTATCATCTGGCCGCGCCGTTTCTCGGCGGTTCCGATCCACAGAGCCTCCTGGCCTGGGTCGACGGGGTGCGTCTGGCCAACGGGGCGCTCCTTTTGGCCACATTGGTCCTTTGGTACGCCATCCTGCGCCGCATCGTGCCGAAAACCGGCCGGCTCAACTGGCTGCCGGAGGGCATCATGCTGCTCTTGGCCAGCTTTTCCTATGTGTATTTCAATTTCGTGCGCTTCTCCAACGACGCCCTGGCCATCAGCCTCGGCAGCGCCGCCCTGGCCTTGTACGTGCTTGGCATCAGTCCGCGCGGCCCGGCCCGGCCGGGCGGGCTGTGGCGCTACGGCCTGCTCGGGATCCTCGTGGGGCTGGCCGTGCTGGCCAAGGCCACCAGTCTGTCCCTGGTCCCGGCCCTGGGGCTGGCGGTCCTGTGGCAGGGGAGGCAGCCTGGCCGCCGCCGGGCCGCCCTGGCTGCCGCCCTGGCCCTGGCTGCCGGCTATCTCCTGGTCGCCGGCTGGTACCACGGGGCCAGTCTGGCCCGTTTCGGCCAACTGACCGGGATGCAGGAAGCGGTCTTAAACGCCCGCCAGGGCTATGGACCGGGCAAACTGCTCACTGCGGCCGGGCATCTTGGCTACGGTTTTTTCCGCAACCCCATCCTCTATAACGCCACGCCCCATCTGGCCGGCTGGTCCAATCTGCATTCCCCGGACTGGCAAAATCTCGGCTTCAAGGCGGCGGTGACGGGCTGTCTGCTGGCCTTGGGTGCGGCCATGCTTGGCCGGACCGGCCGGCGGGATGCCATCGCCCTGGCTGGGGCGTCCGGGCCGCTGCTTCTTTTATGGGCGGCAACGGCCGCGGCGCTCGGCTACCATGCCGTGCAGTCGGCGGCCCGCTGGGGCTTTCCCACTACCGGGGCGTGGTATGGCATGTTGGCCCTGCCCGTGACCTTTGGCCTGCTCCTCCTGGGGCCGGCCCTGTGCGGCCGGCGGGCGGGGACCGGGGCGTTGCTGCTTTTGGCCGGGCTTTTTAATCTCGCCTTCATGGACGGCGTCTACAACGTGCTGGTGGTCCAGGAGACCGGCACGGCCGACCTCTACCGGGCCATCCGGGAGCTGGCCGCCCACCACGCCCTGGTCCGCCTGGACCTTGCTCCCTGGCTGGCGGCCGAGGTGTTGTGCCTGGCTGTCGTCCTGGCCCTGGGCCTGGAATCCGTGTGGCGGCCGGCAGTGGCCGGGGCCGGCTGCGAGGTCCGGCGGGTCGTGCAATTGCGCGCAATCCGTGCAATTGCGCGTCCGGCTATTGCGCGCCCGGCCCGGACCGCAAGCCCGCCAGACCGCCTGGGCCGGGCTTTGCCGTAACGGCTGCGTTCTGGCATGGCCTGTGCTAAGCAGGCAGGCCATGCAACGCATCAACACCACCTGTCCCTATTGCGGGGTCGGCTGTTCCCTGACCCTGGGCGTGGCCGACGGACGCATCGTTTCCGCCGATCCCGGGCCGGCTCCTTCGGTCAATGGGCCGGCCCTGTGTTCCAAGGGTCGCTATGGCTTTGATTTCGTCACCCACGCCGACCGCCTGAAGACGCCGCTCATCCGCTCCCGGGGGCGGCTGGTGCCGGCGTCCTGGGACGACGCCCTGGCCCTGGTCGCCGACTCCCTCGGGACCCTGGCCGCCGCCCACGGCCCGCAGTGCGTGGGCGGACTGAGCAGCGCCCGGTGCACCATCGAGGAGAACTACCTCTTCCAGAAGCTTTTCCGGGCCGGCCTTGGCAGCAACAACGTCGACCACTGCGCCCGGCTCTGACACGCCCCCACCGTGGCCGGTCTGGCCACCAGCCTTGGCAGCGGGTCCATGACCAACAGCATCGCCGAAATTGCCGCCATGGGGCCGGGCGACTGCATGGTGGTCATCGGCTCCAACACCACCGAGTGCCATCCGATCATCGGCCTGGCCATGCTTGAGGCCAAACGCCGGGGCGCGGCCCTGGTGGTCATTGATCCCCGGGAGATCGATCTGGCCCGCCGGGCCGATGTCTGGCTGCGGCTCACGCCGGGTACGGACGTCACGCTTCTTTCGGCCCTGGCCCGGACCATCGTGGACGAGGGGTTGGCCGATACGGCCTTTATCGACGGCCGCACCGAGGGTTTCGCCGCCTTTTGCCAAAGCCTGGCCGCCTTTGCTCCCGAGGCGGCGGCAGGGGTCTGCGGTGTGGCTGCCGACGACATCCGCCGGGCGGCCCGGATCATCGGCCGGGCGGCTAATGCCGCCTTCTACTACACCATGGGCGTCACCCAGCATGTCACCGGCACGGACAATGTCCTGGCCGTGTCCAATCTGGCCCTGGTCACCGGCAATCTGGGCCGGCCCAGGACCGGGGTCAATCCGCTTCGCGGCCAAAACAACGTGCAGGGCTCCTGCGACATGGGGGCCTTGCCCAATGTCCTGACCGGCTACCGCAGCGTGGCCGACGACGCGGTGCGCCGGACCTTCGAGGCGGCCTGGGGCGTGGCCCTGCCGGCGTTGCCCGGCCTGACCATCCCGAAGATGCTCGACGGGGCGCACCACGGCACGGTGCGGGGCCTTTTTGTCTTCGGGGAAAACCCCATGCGCAGCGACCCGGACATCGCCCATGTCGAGCGCTGCCTCAAGGCGGCCGAATTTTTGGCGGTGCAGGATATTTTTCTGACCGAAACCGCCGCCCTGGCCGATGTGGTCCTGCCCGGGGCCAGCTTTGCCGAAAAGGACGGGACCTTTGCCAGCACCGAGCGCCGGGTGCAGCGGGTGCGCCGGGCCATTGCCCCGGTTGGCGGAAGCCGGCCGGACTGGGTCATCCTGGCCGATCTGCTGGCCCGCCTGGGCCGGCCCGAACGCTATGAGTCGGCCGAGGCCGTCTTTGACGAGATGCGCCGGCTCACCCCCACATACGCCGGCATGACCTACGCCCGCCTGGAGCACGGCGGCCTGCAATGGCCCTGCCCGGACGAGAACCATCCCGGCACGCCGATCCTCCATGTCGGCCGCTTTGCCCGGGGCCTGGGCAAATTCGTGCCCCTGGCCGCGCGATGCCGGGCCGAGCCGCCCGATGCCGACTATCCCCTGACCCTGTCCACCGGCCGGGTGGTGGCCCACTACCACACCGGGACGATGACACGGCGCTGTTTCGGTCTGGCCGGGGTCGCGCCCGAGGAACTGGCCGAGGTCCATCCCGACGCCGCCGCCCGCTATGGCGTCACCGACGGCGAACAGATGACCGTGCGCACCCGCCGGGGGCAGGTGACGGTGCGGGCGGCCGTGACCCGGCGGGTGCCGCCGGGCATGGTCTTTATGACCTTTCATTTCACCGAGTCCCCGGCCAATGCCCTGACCACGGCCGAGGCCGACCCGGTGGCCGGCACGCCGTCGCTCAAGGCGTGCGCGGCGGCCATCGGCAACGTGCAATGCAGCGAGGAAACGCGATGAACCAATCGCTTCGACCGTTTATTGCCGCCCGGGCCGAGGCCTGCATCGGCTGCCGGGCCTGCGAACTGGCTTGCGGCGCGGCCCATGTGCCGGGCGGGGCCACGGTGGGGAGTCTTGGCGGGCCTGTGGTGCCGCGCCTGTATCTGGTGCGCGCTGGCGCGGTATGCCTGCCGGTGGCCTGCCGCCACTGCGAGGCCGCCCCGTGCGCGGCCGTGTGCCCGACCGCCGCCATCCGCTGCGACGCTACCGGGGTGGTGGTGGAAACCGGGCGCTGCATCGGCTGCAAGACCTGTCTGGCCGCCTGCCCGGTCGGGGCCATGGCCCTGGCCGAGGTGGTGGAAAACGGCCGGCCGGTCATGCACCGCATTGTGGATGCGGGTACGCCTGATGGCTTTGTGGAGACGCCGGCCTTGCTGGCCAGCAAGTGCGACCTGTGCCGGGAGCGTTCGTCTGGCCCGGCCTGCGTGGCCGCCTGTCCGACCGGGGCCTTGGAGTGTGTCGACCCGGCCCGGCTGCGCCGGGAACGCATCCGGGCCGCTGCCCTGGCCCTGGCTGGCACACCGGTGCGCGACGACCGGGGGGCGGCGTCATGACCGCGCGTCCCGTCATTGCCATCGACCCGGCCCTGTGCACGGGCTGCGGCCGTTGTGCCGCGGTCTGTCCGGTCGGGGCCATTGCCGGCCCGGACGGCCAGGCCAAAACCATTGACGCTGCGGCCTGCGTCCTGTGCGGCCAGTGCGTCCAGCTGTGCACCGCCTTTGCCGCGCCCTTTGACGACGAGCCCCGCGACGTCGCCGCCATCTGCCGGGCCCGCGGCCTGTCCGGGACGGCCGGACCGGTCTTTGCCGCCTACAGCCGGTGCGACCTGCCGGCCGCCCAGGCCCTTGCGGCCGATGGGGCCAAGGTGGCCATGGTCCAGTGCGCCCCGGCCGTTCGCGTCACCCTGGCCGAGGAATTCGGCCTGCCGCCAGGGACGCTTACGCCGGGCAAGCTGGCCGCGGCCCTGCGCCGCCTGGGTTTTGCCGGGGTCTACGACACCACCTTTGCCGCCGACGTCACCATCATGGAGGAAAGCGCCGAGCTGTTGGGGCGCATCGACTCCGGAGTCGCCCTTCCCCTTTTCACCTCCTGCTGCCCGGCCTGGGTGCGCCATGTGGAAACGGCCTGGCCGGCGCTTATCCCGCACCTGTCCTCCTGCAAATCGCCGCAGCAGATGGCCGGGGCGCTTTTTTAAAAAGCTACGCCGCCGCCCTGGACGGGATCGACCCCGCCCGGGTGGCCAGCGTGTCGGTCATGCCGTGCACGGCCAAAAAGCACGAGGCCGCCCGGCCGGAACTGTGCGCCCCGGAATCGGGCCTGCCCGACGTGGATGTGGTCATTACCGTGGCCGAACTGGCCGTCTGGCTCAAGGAGGCCGGCATCGACCTGCCAAGTCTGGCCGATGAGCCCTTTGACGCGCCCCTGGGCCGCTATTCCGGGGCCGGGGTCGTTTTCGGGGCTTCGGGCGGGGTCATGGAAGCGGCCCTGCGTACGGCCGTGGCCGTGGTCGATGGCGGGGGGGCTTTCGCGCCCCAGTCCGGCATCGTCTTTGAACCGGCCGGGCCGGGCGTGTCCCGGGCCGAGTTCACCCTGGGCGGCCGGGCCTTGGCCGCCGTGGTCGTGTCCGGTCTGGCCAATGCCGCGCCGCTGCTCGCTGCCGTGGCCGAGGGCCGGGCCGATTTCCAGTTCATGGAAGTGATGTGCTGTCCGGGCGGCTGCGTGGCCGGCGGCGGCACGCCAAAACTCCTGCCCGGCGTGGATGTGGCCGCAGCCGTGGCTGCCCGGCGCGCAGCCCTTGGCCGCCACGACCGGGAGCTTTTGGTGCGGGAGAGCCACCAAAACCCGGCGGTGGCCCAACTCTACGCCGAATTTTTGGAAAAACCGCTTTCGCACCGCTCCCACGAATTGCTCCACACCGTTTACGGCGGGGCCGTGAAGGAGGGGCGGGACTGATGCACGCCTTTGTCCTGGCCGATCCCGACCGCTGCATCGGCTGCCGGGCCTGCGAGATCGCCTGTTCCCTGGCCCATCTTCCGCCCGGCTGCGATCCGGGCCGGGCCATGGAGCAGGGGACGGATTTTACCCCGCGCCTCACCATCGTGCGCCAGGGCGGCTTGGTGGTCCCGGTGCAGTGCCGCCAGTGCGAGGATGCCCCGTGCGCCCGGGTCTGCCCTTCCGGCTGCATCACATCCGAGGGCCGGTCGGTGGCTATTGCCGAAGCGGCCTGCACCGGCTGCAAGGCCTGTCTGGCCGTGTGCCCGGTGGGGACCATGAACATGCTGCCGGCTGCGGCCGGGCCGGCCCGGCTGGTGGCCGGCAAGTGCGACCTGTGTTTGGGCCGGCCGCCCGATTCGGTTGGCCCGGCCTGTCTGGCTGTGTGCCCGGCTGGGGCGCTGACCCTCTACGAACCGGCCGCGTTAGCCCGTCTGGCCGCCGACCGGCGACGCCTCGCCGCTCTGGGATTGCCACAGCCTCAGGGGTGAGAGCGCACCCTTAAAGACTTTCCCAAGTGCAGGGGTCCGGGGGGATCATCCCCCCGGCCGCCGGAGGCCTCTTCCCTTGCTCTGTTAAGGAGACGCATCGCGTGACGCCAGCCGATTCCATTTACCGGGCCGTGGTCGAGGACCAGACCGAGCTGATCCGGCGCTTCCGGCCGGACGGCCGCCTGACGTTCGTTAACGGCGCGTTTTGCCGGTTCTACGAAAAGACCCGCCCTGAGCTGCTCGGCAGCCATTTTAGCGAACTGTTGCCCGCTGCCGAGCGCGAGGCCGTGGTTTCGCGCATCTATGCCCTGACGCCGGCCGAGCCGGAAGTCGTCACCGAGCCGAGCTATACCGGGCGCGACGGCCGGGTACGCTTTCTCCAGTACGTCACCCGGGCCATTTTCAGCGACGCCGGCGAGGTGGTGGAATATCAGTCCGTCGGGCGCGACATCACGGTCCAGAAGGAAGCCGAGCTGACCCTGGCCGAGGCCCGCCGGGCCATGGAACGGGCCGCCCGGGTGACCACCCTGGCAGTCATTGGCGGCGGCATCGCCCATGAGATCAACCAGCCCCTAAGCGCTATCCGCCTGCTCGCCGCCTCGGCCCGCATCCTGGAGGAGCGCGGCAGTCCCCCGCCCGGGGAGATGGCCCGGCTGCTCGGCGAAATAGCCGCCCAGGTGGACCGCATCGACGCCATCGTCAACCATCTGCGCCAGCATCTGCGCCGCCAAAGCGCCCTGCCGGCCGGTCCGTGCGACCCAGGCGCGGCCGTGACCGCAGCCCTGGCCCTTGTTGAGGCCCAGGTCCGGGCCAGGGACATCCGGCTCACGAGCCGCATCGAGGCGGACCTGCCGCCGGTGGACGGGCCGTCCATCCGCATCGAGGAACTGGTCATCAATCTGGTGGACAACGCCAGGCAGGCCCTGGCCCGGGCCGCCGGGCCGGACCGGGAGATTACCGTGGCCGTTGCCCGTGAGGGGCCCGGCCGGGTGGCCCTGACCGTGGCCGACACCGGGCCGGGCTTTGATCCGGCCCTGGCCGCCACGCTTTTCGAGCCGTTTTTCACCACCAAGCCGGCCGGCAGCTCCATGGGCCTTGGCCTGTCCATCGTGCGCACCATCGTGGACGCGGCCGGCGGCAGCGTAACAGCAGAAAACCGGCCCGGCGGCGGCGCGCTTTTTCGCGTCTCCCTGCCGGCCTTTGCCGGGGAGGCGGGCTGACGCATGGATATTTTGCTGGTCGATGACGACGACGCCACCCGTGGCTCCCTGGCCGGCTACCTGACGCTCCTTGGCCACGGCCTGACCGCCCGGCCCGAGGCGGCCAGCGCCCTGGAAGCGGCCCGCTCCCGGCCTTTCGACCTGATCCTGTCCGACATCAACATGCCCGGGACCTCGGGCATCGAACTGGTGCGCGCCGTGGCCGGCCTGCCCGGGGCCCGGAAACCCGACGTGGTGCTCTATACCGGCCACAGCGATCTGGGGCTGGCTATCGGGGCCCTGCGGGCCGGGGCCTATGACTACCTGACCAAGCCCATCAACCTGGAGGAACTCGGGGCCGTGCTCGACCGGGTGGCCGAGCATCAGCGCCTTCTGGCCGAAAACGACCGGCTGACCAACCGCTTTGACGAGGCGGTTGCCGCCGCCACCACCGACGCCCGGGCGGAGCTTGGCCGGCTGCGGGCGCTTTTGGCCGAAAAGGCCGGACTGGCCGAGGTGGGGATTTTTTCCGAAGCCATGTGGCGGGTGGTGGAGCAGGCCAAACGCTACCACGAGGACCGGGGCGTGCCGGTGCTCA
>NZ_MLBG01000100.1 GCF_001936595.1 Desulfovibrio sp. DV | reverse complement strand
AAAAGGCCCCAGGCACGCGGTGCCTCCGTCTTCCGGGACAGGCCTCCCGTCGCCCGGAGGGCGCAAAAAAAGGCGGCCCCGGCACGGAACCGCCTTTCTGTCTTGCTCTAAAAATCCCTGATCATCCGCACCGCCCGGCAAACTCACTCCCTGCCCCCAGGAAGGAATTCCAACGGGACGCAGTCCCTTTGGCCGCCGCAACGGTTGTTCCCGGCACGCGCCATTTTGGCTGTCCCGGTCCACCGCCGGCCAACACGGCCAGCCAGCGACGCGACCCATTACAAACGTCTTCCAGTGCAGGGGTCCGGGGGGATCATCCCCCCGGCCGCCGGAGGCATTCTTTCTCTTTTTCCCCTCACTCCCCGGCCACAGCCGCCTTGACCTTGGCAAAGGCTTCGTCGATGCCGGCCGGGTTGGTGCCGCCGGCCTGGGCCATGTCGGGCCGGCCGCCGCCGGAACCACCCACGGCCACGGCCGCGTCCTTGATCAGCACCGGGGCCGTGAACCGGCCGTGCAGGTCTTTGCTCACAGCCACAATGAGGCTGACCTTGCCGCCTTCCTGCTCGGCCGCGATGGCGATGACGCCGGAGGGGAGCTTGCTGCGCAGATCGTCCATGGCCTCGCGAAGCGCCTTGACGCTTGGCGCGTCCACCCGGGCGCACAGAAGCGGCACGCCATTGACCTCTTCCAGGCCGGCCATGAGGTCGCGGCCCTGGCCGGAGGCCAGCTTGGCGGCCAGCTGTTCCTTGTCCTTGCCAAGGGCCTTGATCTCGTCGAGGAGCTTTTTCACCCGGCCGGCCAGTTCGCCCGGCTTGGCCTTGACGGCTTTAAGGGTCTCGTCGAGCTCGCCGCGCATGGCCCGAACATGGTTGAGCGCATTGACGCCCGTGGCCGCCTCGATGCGGCGCGTGCCGGCCGCCACGCCGGACTCGGACAAAATGTAGAAGCTACCGGCCTGTCCGGTGGCCTTGATGTGCGTGCCGCCGCACAGTTCCATGGACACGCCCTGGACATCGACCACACGCACTTCGTCGCCGTATTTCTCGCCGAAAAGGGCGGTCGCCCCCTTGGCCCGGGCCGCCTCGAGGCCAAGGACTTCGGTCACCACCGGGGCATCCAGGAGGATGGCCGCGTTGACCTCGTCCTCCACCCGGGACAGTTCCTCGGCGGTCATGGCCGAGACATGGGAGAAGTCGAACCGCAGCCGGTCGGGCGTCACCAGCGAACCGGCCTGGTTGACGTGGCCGCCAAGGACGTTTTTAAGGGCCTTGTGGAGCAAATGGGTGCAGGTGTGGTTGCGGGCGGAGGCGGCGCGCACGGCGGCGTCCACGGCCAGCTCGGCTTCCTGGTCGAGCAGGATTTCGCCGGTTTTGACCTCGATATGGTGGGCTGTGAGTTCCGTCCCGGCCTTGATTGTGCCAAGGACAGCCACGTCGCCGGTCAGCGTCGTCACCGTGCCCACATCGCCGGCCTGACCGCCGGATTCGCCGTAAAAGGGCGTGACGGCGCAAACCATGTAGCCGGTTTCGCCGGCAACCAGCCGCTCGACGGCCTGCCCCTCGGCGGAAATGAGCGCATTGACCCGGCTTGAGGCCGTCAACTGGTCATAGCCCACGAAACGGGACTTCATACCGGATTCCAACAGCTCCAGGAAAAGCACGGCCGGGTCGGTTTCGCCCGAACCCTTCCAGGCTTTTTTCGCACGGGCCTTCTGCTCGGCCATGGAGGCCTTGTAGCCGGCCTCGTCAGCCGTGATGCCGCGTTTGCCGGCCACGTCGTTGACGATATCCAGGGGGAAGCCGTAGGTGTCGTAGAGCTTGAAGGCGAAGTCGCCGGTGATGACCGTCTCGCCGGCGGCCGTCATGCGGTCGAGCTCTTCGGCCAGGATGGCTAGGCCCTTGTCGAGGGTGACGCCGAAACGCTCCTCTTCCTCGCGCACCACCCGCTCCATGAATTCGCGGCTGGCGACCAGTTCCGGGAAGGCCTCACCCATGACGTCGACCACGACGCCGGCGGTCTTGTAGAGGAACGGATCGGACAGGCCGATGAGTTTCCCAAAGCGCAAGGCCCGGCGAATGAGCCGGCGAAGGACATAGCCCCGGCCCTCGTTGGAGGGCATGACGCCATCGGCCAGGAGAAAGGCCACGGAGCGGCTGTGGTCGCCGATGACGCGAAGGGCCGTGTCGTGCTCGTCGTTGTCGCCGTAGGTGACCCCGGCGATGGTGGCGGCCGAGCTGATGATGGTCTGGAACAGGTCGATGTCGAAATTGGAATGCACGCCCTGGACAACGGCGGCAATGCGCTCCAGGCCCATGCCGGTGTCGATGCTCGGGCGCGGCAGGGACACGCGCTTGCCCGGCTCGATCTGGTCGTACTGCATGAAGACGAGGTTCCAGACTTCCAGGTAGCGGTCGCAGTCGCACTTGCCGATGCCGCAGTCCGGGCCGCAGCCCACAGCCTCGCCCCGATCAAACATGATCTCGGAACAGGGGCCGCAGGGGCCGGTATCGCCCATGGACCAGAAATTGTCCTTTTCGCCCAGGCGGAAGATGCGGTCGTCGGTGAGGCCGGCGATCTTTTTCCACAGCCCGTGGGCCTCGTCGTCGTCGAGGTAGACCGTGGCGTAGAGCCGCGACTTGTCCAGGCCGATGACCTCGGTCAGAAATTCCCAGGCATAGGTGATGGCGTCTTCCTTGAAATAGTCGCCAAAGGAAAAGTTGCCGAGCATCTCAAAAAAAGTGTGGTGACGAGCGGTGCGGCCGACGTTTTCCAGGTCGTTGTGCTTGCCGCCCACGCGCAGGCATTTCTGCGAGGTGGTGGCCCTGGTGTAGCCCGGCTTGTCCTGGCCGAGAAAGACCTTTTTAAACTGGACCATACCGGCGTTGGTGAAAAGAAGCGTCGGGTCTTCGCGCGGCACCAGCGGCGACGACGCCACCACCTGATGTCCCTTGGACGCGAAAAATTCCAGAAACTTGGCGCGAATCTCGGTAGCCGTCATCATTGTTTTTATGCCTCCGCATGGGGATGGAAGACCAAAGGAATCACATCCCCCGCATCTTCCTCGAAAAGTAAAGACGAAGAGCCAGGAGGGGCTTTGCCCCTCCCGGACCCTCCCCATCGGGGGGGATGATCCCCCCGAAACCCCCTCGACGGGGCGGGGTGTCAATTTTAGAACACTGCCTGCACCGTCCGCCGCAGCCTCGGTGCCTTCCGTCAAATATCCGCTTCGCCCGTCCAGTCCGCAACCGACCGGATTGCCAGCCAACTCCCAAAAACCCTTTGAAAGCTTCCCCTTTGCAGGGGTCCGGGGGATCATCCCCCCGGCCGCCGGAGGCACTCTTCCTCTTCTCCCTCTCTCTACATCCCGTCTTCTTCTTCCATCACCTCAGGGGTCGGCGGCGGGGTGTATTCGGCAAAGCCGAGGTGTTCACGCAGCTTGCCTTCGATCTGGTCGCGGATGTCGGTATGTTCCTGCAAAAAGGCCCGGACATTGTCGCGGCCCTGGCCTAAGCGTTCGGAACCATAGGCGAACCAGGAGCCGGATTTGTCCACGATGCCGGCCTCGATGCCCATGTCGATGAGTTCGCCTTCGCGGGACACGCCGGTGCCGTAGAGGATATCGAACAGGGCTTCGCGAAACGGCGGGGCGACCTTGTTCTTGACCACCTTGACCCGGCAGCGGCTGCCGTAGGTTTCTTCCTTGTCCTTAAGGGTCTGGATGCGGCGGATGTCCAGGCGGATGCTGGCGTAAAACTTGAGCGCGTTGCCGCCGGTGGTGGTTTCCGGGCTGCCGTAGCCGGTCATGCCGATCTTCATGCGGATCTGGTTGATGAAAATGACCGACGTGTTGGATTTGTGAATGGTGCCGGTGAGTTTGCGCATGGCATGGGACATGAGCCGGGCCTGTCCGCCGACTTGCGTTTCGCCCATCTCGCCTTCGAGTTCGGCCTGGGGAATAAGGGCGGCCACTGAGTCGATGACCACCACGTCCACGGCGCTTGAGCGCACGAGCAGATCGGCGATGTCCAGGGCCTGTTCGCCGTAGTCGGGCTGGGAAATCAGCAGTTCCGGGGTGTTGACGCCAAGGCGCCGGGCGTAGTTGACGTCCAGGGCGTGTTCGGCGTCGATGAAGGCGGCCGTGCCGCCGAGTTTTTGGGATTCGGCAATGATGTGCAGGGCAAGTGTTGTTTTACCCGAGGATTCCGGGCCGTAAATTTCAGTGATGCGGCCCTTGGGGATGCCGCCGATACCCAGGGCCAGATCGAGGCCGATGGAACCGGTGGGAATGGAAGCAATTTTTACATGGGCCGAATCTTCCAGACGCATGACAGCGCCCGCCCCGTGCTTGCGTTCGATGGTGGTGAGCGCGGTGGCGAGGGCTTCGTTGCGAAAATCTTCGGGGCTTAACGCGGGCTTACGGGCCATATCGCCATGCTCCTGGCGTTGATTGTTGGGGCACAAAGGAGAACACTTAGCAAAAAGCCTGCCGCCCGGCAACTTCGATGGCGTCCCTCACCCCCTTGCCACGACGGCCCGGAGGCTTTAGCTACGCCCCTATGAAACCATACCACGCACTGGCCCTTTTCTCCGGGGGCCTCGACAGCATACTGGCCGCCAAGACCATCGCCGCCCAGGGACTTCGGGTCCTTGGCCTGCACTTCGTCAGCCCATTTTTCGGCAAACCGCACAAGATCGAGCATTGGAAAGCCATCTACGGCCTGGACATCATCCCGGTGGATGTGTCCGAGGCCTACGTCAACATGCTCTCGGCCGGCCCGGACCACGGCCTTGGCAAGTGCTTGAATCCCTGCATCGATTGCA
Organism: Desulfovibrio sp. DV; assembly: GCF_001936595.1. Taxonomy (GTDB): domain Bacteria; phylum Desulfobacterota; class Desulfovibrionia; order Desulfovibrionales; family Desulfovibrionaceae; genus Solidesulfovibrio. The sequence goes on along the minus strand of NZ_MLBG01000100.1, from coordinate 12,997 downwards.
AGGTGCTCATGCTGCGCCGGGCCAAGGAGATGCTTAGCGAGTATGGCGCGACCTTCCTCATTTCCGGCGAAGTGGTCGGCCAGCGGCCCATGTCCCAGCGGGTGGATGCGCTCAATATCATCCTGCGCGACTCCGGCACCAAGGGCATCCTGCTGCGGCCGCTGTGTGCCAAGCGGCTGGCCGAAACCGAGCCGGAAACCTCGGGGTTGGTTAACCGGGAAAAACTGTTCGGCATGAACGGCCGGGGGCGCAAGGACCAACTCGATCTGGCCGATGTCTATGGCCTCAAGGAAATTCCCACCCCGGCCGGCGGCTGCCTGCTGACCGAACAGGCCTCGGCCCGGCGGTTTTTGCCGCTTTTCCTGCACAGCACTGCGCCCCGGCCGGCGGATTTCGATCTGGCCAACATCGGCCGGCAATACTGGGCCGGGGAGCATTGGATGGCCATTGGCCGCAACCGGGCCGACAACGACGCCCTGGAGGCCCTGGTCGGCCCGGACGATATGCTCTTTAAAGTGCGCGACCTGCCGGGGCCGCTGGCGTTGTCCCGTCGCCTGCCCGGCGCGGTCTGGGACGACGCGGCCGTCATCGACGCGGCCGCGTTCATGGCCTCGTTTAATCCCAAGGCCAAGGCCATCGCCGGCCCGGTGCGGGTGGATGTGGCCGGCTGGTCCCGAGGCTCGGTCATCGTCACCCCCTCGCGCCAGACAACCCTCCCCTGGGCCGAGCCGACCTGGGAGGAAGTGGTGGAACGCAAACGCGAGCGCTTCAAGGTCTGCGGCGACGGCCGCGGTGCGCAGTAAACGAGCCGGGTCGCTCGACAGCGCCGGCAACGCCACCGGGCCCGCACATTGCTGGTCCCGCCGCCATCCCCATTACCAGAGGTCCGGGGGGATAATCCCCCGGCGGGGCTTGGGGCAGCGCCCCGATTTGCCTTTCTTTTTGTGCCTTTGCCGTTATTGCAGCATAGCCACCAAGGCTGCCACGTCGTCGGCCAGGTAATCCGGGTCGTGACGGGCCAGATCGGCCAGGGATATGCGGCCGCTGGCCAGGGCGGCGGTTCGGGTGCCGGCGGCCTTGCCGGTGGCCACGTCCATGGGATGGTCGCCGACCATGAGCGCCCGGGCAGGCGGCACGTCCAGCACGGCCAGGGCGTCGAGGAGATGGCGGGGATCGGGCTTGACGTGGCGGGCGTCGTCGCGGGCCAGGATCACCCCGGCAAAATCGGCAGCATCGGGAAAGACGATATCCACAGCAGCCCGGCAGTTGCGGGTGATGATGCCGACCTTGGTTCCGGCCCGGGCCAGGGCGGCCAGGGCCGGGCGGGTGGCGTCGAAAATCCGGGCGGCGCGGGCGGCCTCGATTTCCTGGTCCATGATGGCCCGGGCGGCAAACAGCTCAAAACGGGCAGCGGCCTCGGCCGAATCCCGGCCGATGGCCGCAGACAGAAACCGGACATATTCCAGGGCAGGCAGGCCGTTTGGCGTCGGCACGTCCGGCAGAAAGACCGCGGCCACGCGGCCGACGCGGGCCTTCATGGCCGTGAAATCCAGAACCAGTTCGGCCAGGGTGCCGTCGAAATCGAACACGGCCGCGTCAAACAGGGGCTTTTGCATCACGAATTGACCTTGCTGGCGGATTGCCCGCCGGGCGCGTCACAGGTATGATCCCTCTTTGTAGACGGGGCACCGCCCCTTGGCAACCAACGGGCCCGGTCCTGTGCCGCCGCAACCTGTAGCCGCAAAACCCCCATGATTGAAACCCACGATGTGATCATTGTCGGAGCCGGCCCGGCCGGGTCCACCGCCGCCCATGTGCTGGCCCGCAAGGGCGTGCGCGTCCTGGTGCTGGACAAGGCCGAATTCCCCCGCGACAAGCTGTGCGCCGGACTGCTCACCTGGAAGGCCGTGGATGTGCTGGAACGGGTTTACGGCGAGACGGCCGACGGGCTCCTGGCGTCGGGAGTGTTCAACGCCGCCCAACCCGGCTACGCCATCCGTTTTCGCGATCGCATCATTGCCAGCGGCGAGACGTTTTATCCCTTTCATTTCACCAGCCGCCGGGTGTTTGACAAGCATCTGCTCGATCAGGCCGTCCGGGCCGGGGCCGACGTGCGCCTGGGCCAGCACGTCGCCTTTGTCGATCCCCTGGCCGGGGTGGTGCGACTCGATGACGGCCAGGAATTTCGCGGCCGCTACGTCATCGGCTGCGACGGCGCTGCCAGCTTGGTGCGCCGGGCCTGCCCCTTTGACAGCGCGGCCTGGAAGGCCGGCATGGGCGGAGCGCTGGAATTTTCCCTGTCCCGCACCGATCCGCTTCTGGCCGGGGCGGTCCATGCCGACCTTGCCGCCGCCCATCCCACGGTTTATGCCGGATTCCTGCGGGCCGGCTACGGCTGGGTCTTTCCCCACGCCGACCGGCTCATCATCGGCATCGGCGGCCACAGCGCCCGCCACGGCCGGGAATTTCGGGCCAAACTGCGGGAATTCGTCACCTTCCTCGGACTGCCCGCCAGTCTGGCCGATGCAGCCAAAGGCCACGGGCTGCCCTATGGCAACTACATCAAAACCCCCTGGCACGGCCGCACCCTGCTCGCCGGCGACGCGGCCGGGCTGGTCGAGACGCTTTTTGGCGAAGGCATCTACTACGCCCTGCGAAGCGGCGAACTGGCCGGCGAGGCGGTCTGCGCCGCGCTGACCCGCAACGCCGATCCAGCCCTGGTCTACGGCCAGGGGCTTAACCGCGACATCCTGCCGGAACTCATCTGGTCGCACCGGCTGCGCCGGGTGCTCTACGCCAGCCAGTCCTGGGGCTTCCTGCCGCTGTTGTGCTTTGTCCGCTGCGGCGGACGGCTCTTTGGCGAAATGGTCCACGGCCTGCGCTCCTACCGGCTGCTGCTGCCCCGAGCCAAAGGACCGGCCCTGCACCCATAACCTCCGAGGACGTATGGCCCGACACGACGCCTCCCGTGCGCGACAGGACCTGTCCGGCAATGACCACCGGGGAGCGTTTGCGGCCTGCCGCCGCCTGCTGCCCCTTGTCCTTTGCTGCCTGCTGGCGCTGCTGGCCGGCTGCGCCGCCAAGGGCAAGACCGGCGACGCCCCCAAACCCACGGGCTTCGACTCGGCCGACGCCAAAAATGTCCACGATTTCATTGCCCGCTATCCCGACATTGCCGCCAGCGGCGACGGCAAGGCCATGCTGCGCCTGTTAACCGAGGACGCCCGCTACGTGCCGCTTTTAGGCAACGCCATACGCCCCATCCGCGGCGGCGAACTGCCCAAACAGCTCCCCGCCGTCATGGCCGAGGAAAAGCGGCTGGGCCTGCGCCTGAGTTGGCGCGAACCCATGGACATCCAGGCCAAGGGTGAAAAGGCCAGTGTGCGGGTGGTGGCCGATCTGGCCTGGAACCAGTCCGGACAGGCAAAACAAGCGGTCATGAGCTGTTATTTCGGGCTGGTGCGCGACGAAAACCTGCTGTGGAAGATCAAGGAATTTCACGGCGAACCAGTGGGACCGGATTTCCGGCTGCCGGCCAAGAACCCGAATCTCAAACCTCTGCCGGCCCGCGATGCGCCGCACAAACCAGCCAAGGGCAAGCGCGTCATCAAGGGTGAACCGCCCAAGCCAGCACCGGCAGCCAAGCCGGCCCCGCAGCCCCAGGCCCAGCCGCAACCCGAAGCGGCGCCGCCGTCCGACGGAACAATCGTACCAATGCACGACGTCCCGAAACCGCTTTTTTAGGGTGAAAAAAAGCATTGAGAGAAGAGGAAGAATGCCTCCGGCGGCCGGGGGGATGATCCCCCCGGACCCCTGCAATGGGTTAAGGGGGACGGGGGTGCCGTGGCGATGGGCAGGTGTGGGAGAAGAAATTGCTTTTGGGCGGGCAAAGCAGCCCAGTTGAGATTAACGAAAACCACCGTTGCTCCGGCTGCCGGGGGTGATCCCCCGGACCCCTGCCAAAAGGGCCGTTTTTCCACCGGGCTGGTGCTGGCTGACAACCTCATCGGCTTTTCTAGGGCAACTTTCTCGTATCGACCCGGCAGCGCGCCCGGTCCATTCAAACGCACCCCAGAAGGGATTCCAAAGGGCATCGCCCTTTGGCCGCCGCGGCGCTCTTCCCGCTTCTCGCACTCCCCGGCCGCCAGAGGCATTTCCCCTCTCCCACTTGTGCGTGCCCCTCCCGTGCCCTACCGCGCGCTCCATTAAAAAAGCCCCCCGGACCGCAGTCCAGGGGGCTTTGCCATGAAATCGAGCCGCTAGCGCCAGGCTTTGGCCTTGCCGGAATAGCTGAAAATCTCGCGAATGGCTTCGTCTTTTTCCGTCCAGGGGCCGCGCAGGGCCGCTTCCTTGGTCGGACCCACCGACGTGTACACGCGTTGGGTGTAGGTGATGTGGCCGACATAGGGCGTGTGGTCGTACTCGACCCGCTTGACCTCAGCCCCGAGCGAATCGCGGATGATGACGCGGTAGGAGGCTTCCCACTGGCTGCCGGACTGGCGGATTTTCTTGTTCTGGGCCGTGCCGACGCCGAGGCGGTCGAGTTCGTCGATCCATTTCTGGGCATAGCGCCAGAACTCGTCGCGAATCGGCTGGGGCACGTCGGTGGTGTTGCCGATGACGCCGACCTTGCCGAAGGAGGCCCGCATCTTGTCGCTGACTTCGACAGTCGGGGACGGGACAGCCACCGGCTCGTCCTTGCCCTTTTTGCCTTTCTTGCCTTTGACCGGCTTTTCCTCGACCACGCCGGGGTCCATGGCTTCCTTGCCTCCGGCCTTGCGGGCCGCGGCGTCGGGCTTGACGACTTCCGGGGCGGGAGCGGCGGCCAGGGGGGCGGGCGTCTTGGCCTCGGCTTTGGCGGCCGGCGCAGGCGCGGCTGCGGAGGCGGCCGGCGCAGGGGCCGGTGCAGCGGTTTTTCCGGGAATGGTGAGGGTCTGGCCGGCTTTGAGCTTTTTGGCGTCAGCCAGTCCGTTTGCCGCAAGCAGTGTTTTGGCGTCCACACCGAATTTTTTGGCGATGACAGCCACGGAATCGCCCTTTTCGACCTTGTAGGTCAGGGGCTTGGGCTGTTCGACGACAATTTTCGGGGCAGGCCCGTCAGCAGGATAGATGGATAATCCGGCGGAAGCCACGCTGGTTACGGCGAAAATCAGGAGAGCGAGGGAGACGAGGGTCTTGGAGGTGGGCATGGGGTGTTCTCTCCGATCAAAATACAAGGCCAGACGCCCCGAGGGGCGTCTGGCCAGTGAGACTGGAGTCTCAACTACATGGACTTGAACTTGATGACGCAGCGACGGTTCAGAGCGCGGCCCTGAGCGGTCTTGTTGGTGGCGACCGGGTCGGACTCACCGAAGCTGATGGTCTCGATGCGGCTCGAATCAATGCCCTTCTTGACGAAGAAAGCCTTGACGGAGTCGGCGCGGCGCTGACCAAGCTTCATGTTGTACTGCTCGGAGCCGATGGAGTCGGTGTGGCCTTCAAGGACGACCTTCATGCCGGTCTTCGACTTGATGATGGCGGTGCCTTCTTCAAGAACGGGCACGAACTCGGGCTTGATGTTGTACTTGTCGAAGTCGAAGTAGATGCTGCGGAAGACGACGATTTCGTCTTCGATCCACTCGTACAGAGCGCACTCAAGGAATCTTTCGCGGGCGGCTTCGTTACGAAGCAGCTCTTCGCCAAGCTCGATGCAGTTGCACTTGCCCAGAGCGGCAATGGCCTTCAGAACCTGCTGGCCATGCTTGCTGTCGGACAGGTCGATGATGTAGAAGCACAGGTTGTCGCCGTACTTGGCCTTCAGGGACTGGGCAACGGCCACGGGGTCGATGCCGCAGTTGGAATCGCCGTCAGAGAAGATGAACACGCCGGTCTTTCCGGAAAGGGTGGAAAGGGGCAGCTTGTCCAGATCTTCCAGGCCCTGACCCATGGGGGTCATGCGGCCGTAGACGGTGTAGTCGGTCACGATCTTTTCGATAGCCGGAGCCATGGTGGCCTGCTTGAACGGGGCCATCGCGGCGTACTCTTTGTACGGGGCGAAGGTGTACAGACCGGCCTTGTAGCCAAGCTCGGGGGTCATCTTGTTGAGTTCACGGGCCAGGGACTTGGCCATCATGATCTTGGAGACGCCGCCAAACTGCACATAACGCTGTCCCTTGTAGGAAAACGCCATGGAGCTGGAGTGGTCGATAAAATAAATGAAGTTATCGACCTTCGGGACCTGCTTTTTCGCCATAGCCGGGCCGCTGAAGCCCAGCAGCAGGGCGACCAGGGCCACCAATAAAACTTGCAATTTCTTGTTCATAACTCCCTCCTCGGAGATGTGAATGAGATCACCCTTGCCAAAAGAATCACCCTCAGTAGTCTAGAACGGGAATTCCCCGCCCGTGTGGGCGAGGCGTCCCCAGCCCCTCAAGTCGCTTAATTCGTTGGAATTAACGAGATTTGAGGCGCTTCCCTCTGTTCTCCAGTTAAAATATAGTTCATTTTTCTCCCAGGCGCAAGTGGATGCGCCCCGTTTCCTCTGCCGCAGGCCGATTCGTCCCCGGCCGGTTCGTGCCTATAGCATATTTTTCCTGAGTGTGTACAAAAAAACCTCGCCGGCCATGTCCCGGCAGGTAACGACCAACGCAGGAGCCACGATGTCCCGAAACCATGGTTTTTCCGTCCTTCGCGACGAATCCCTCGACGAATACGCTGCCCGGGCAATAGTGCTGCGCCACGACCGCACCGGGGCCCAACTCCTTTCCCTTGTCCTGGATGACGCCAACAAGGTCTTTGGCGCAGCCTTTCGCACGCCGCCCGAGTGCTCCACCGGAGTTCCCCATATCCTTGAACATTCCGTATTGTGCGGCTCACGCAAATACCCGGTCAAGGAGCCCTTTGTCGAACTGCTCAAAGGCTCGCTCAATACCTTTTTAAACGCCTTCACCTACCCCGACAAAACCTGCTATCCCGTGGCCTCGACCAATCTCCGGGATTTTTACAACTTGGTGGACGTCTACCTCGACGCGGTCTTTTTCCCGCGCATCCCCCGGGCCGTCTTTCTCCAGGAGGGCTGGCATTTCGAATGGAACCCGGCCGGCGAACTGATTCGCAGCGGCGTGGTCTTTAATGAAATGAAGGGCGTGTATTCCTCGCCCGATTCGGTCCTGGGCGAATTTTCCCAGCGCCTGCTCTTTCCCGACACCACCTACGGCGTCGATTCCGGCGGCGACCCCAGGGTCATCCCCAGCCTCACCTACGAGGCCTTCAAGGCCTTTCACGACACCTATTATCATCCGTCCAACAGCCGGTTCTTTTTTTCCGGCGACGACGATCCCACCGAACGCCTGCGCCTTCTTGACGACTATCTGGGCCGTTTCGAGGCCCGGCCGGCCTCCGCTTCCGTAGCCCGCCAGCAGCCCTTTGCCGCGCCCAAGGTCGTGGAAATGCCCTATGCCGCCGCCCCGGGACAGGCCGACCGGGCCTTTGTCACCGTCAACTGGCTGCTCCCTGACGTGGCCGACCAGGATCTGGTCATGGTCTTTGATGTCCTGGAGCATGTCCTGATCGGCCTGCCGTCCTCACCGCTGCGAAAGGTCCTGCTCGACAGCGGCCTGGGCGAGGATCTGGCCGGCGGCGGACTCGAATCCGAACTGCGCCAGATGTTTTTCTCGGTCGGCTTGAAGGGCATCAAGCCCGGCACGTCGGCCCAGGTGGAGCAACTCATCGTTGACACGCTCACCCGTCTGGCCGCCGAAGGCCTGCCGGCCGACGCCGTGGAGGCCGGGGTCAACGCCCTGGAATTTTCCCTGCGGGAAAACAACACCGGGTCGTTCCCGCGCGGGCTGTCCATGATGCTGCGCGCCCTGACCACCTGGCTGCATGATGGCGATCCGCTCACGCCCCTGCGTTTTTCCGGACCGCTTGGCCGCTTGAAAGCCCGTCTGGCTGCTGGCGAGCGGGTGCTGGAAGACGCCCTGCGCCTGTGGCTGCTGGACAATCCCCACCGCGTATCCCTGACCCTGGCCCCGGACACCGAACTCGACACGAAACGTCTGGCCGAGGAAAAAGCCGAACTGGCCGCCGTGGCCGCGGCCCTCGACGAGGCCGGCCGCACCGCCATCGAGGCCGACCTTGGCCTGTTGCGCCAGTTCCAGGACACGCCCGACACAGCCGAGGATCTGGCCAAAATCCCCAGTCTGGCCCTGGCCGACCTGCCCCGGGACGAAACGCCCATTCCCCAGCGCATCGTTGCCGCCGGCAAGGCCGAGCTGTTGCTCCATCCCCTGGAAACCTCGGGCATTGCCTACATTGATCTGGCCTTTCCCCTGGCCGGCGTGCCGGACCATCTGGTGCCGCTGGTGCCGCTTTTCGGCCGGGCGCTTTTGGAACTGGGCACCGAACGCTATGACGCCGTGACCCTGACCCGGCGCATCGCGGCCAAAACCGGCGGCATTTCCCGCGAGGTTCTGGTGGCCGGGCTGGTGGACGCCGGCCCTGACATCGTGGCTGCCCGGCTGGTGCTGCGGGCCAAGGCCACAGTGGAGAAAACCCCGGAACTCTACGATATCCTGGAAGAAATCCTTACAAAAACTGACTTCGGCAACCGCGAGCGGTTCACCCAGATGGCGGTGGAGGCCAAGTCGCGCCTGGAGCGGCGGCTGGCCCCGGCCGGCCATGCCACGGCCGGTTCCCGGCTGCGCGCCCGCTACACCCTGGCCGGAGCCACGGGCGAGCGGCTGCGCGGCGTGTCCCAGCTGTTCTATTTACGCGAACTGGTGGGCCGCCTGGGTGACGACTACGCCGGCGTTCGCCGCGACCTGGAAACCCTGCGCGACCTGATCCTGACCCAAAGCGGTGCCATGGCCGGGCTGACCGTGTCCGAAGCGGCCATGCCGGCCATGGAACACGCCCTGGCCGCCTTCCTGGCCGGCCTGCCGGCCGGCACGGTCGCGCCAAAGGCCTGGACCCGCCCGGTCCTGGCCGCGGCCGAAGGCATCGCCATCCCGGCCCAGGTCCATTATGTCGGCGTCGGACTCGACCTGACCCCCACCGGCTGGACCTTTGACGGCGCGGATCTGGTGGCCAGCCGCTACCTGCGCATGGCCTACCTGTGGGACCGGGTGCGGGTGCGCGGCGGCGCCTACGGTGCGTTTTGCTCCCTGGACCGCATCGCCGGCCAGGCCGTCTTCGTTTCCTACCGCGACCCCAACACCGAGGCCACCATCGAGATCTTCCGGCAGGCCGGACGCTATCTCATGGACGCGGACTTCTCTGACGAAGAGATGACCCGGGCCGTGATCGGGGCCATCGGCGACATTGATGCCCACATGCTGCCCGACGCCAAGGGCCATGTCGCCCTGGCCCGGCGGCTGACCGGCGACACGGCCGAGCGTCGGGCCGCCCTGCGCGCCCAGGTGCTTGGCGCGGGCATGGCCCGCTTCCGGCAATACGGCGAGGCGCTCAACGCCGCGGCCGAAAACGCTGCCGTGGTGGTGCTGGGGCCGGCCCCGTCCCTGGACGCCCTGGGCACGGCAGTGCCCGGCCTTTCCCGCCTCGACGTGCTGTAAGGCCCGGCCGCCGGCTGTCTGGCCGGATACGGCTCCCAGGCACACGGCGGCACCCGACAACGCAAGAGCCGGGCGGAGACAATCCGCCCGGCTCTTGTGTTGTCCGGTGTGCCTGAAAAATGCTTACGGATTGCGCAGATAGCGGGCATCCATCCAGCCCGTGGCCCCGGATTCCAGCAGGGTCACGCGAGCCCAGCCGCTTTGGTATTCATACACCCGCACAGCCTGGCCGCGAAACACCACGGTGCGCACATCGCAACTCGTGGACGGGCAGCTGCGGATGTACACCGACTCGACGCTGACCACCCGGACATAGCCGGCAGCCGGCGGCGGCGTCAGATCGATGGAGACGCTGCAGCCGATGCTGGCGACGGCAAGCAGCAGGAACAGGGCAAAGGCCGGCAACAGACGCATTCTCATACAGTTCCCCTTCTGCAACAGAGCATGGATTTTCTTCAACAATGTGCCTGATGTCCGGTGCCTTGTCCAGGAATACCTTGACTTTTGCGGCAAGTTGGGTCCACTCGGCGTCCATGAAGCTCACCGTCCTTATTGACAACAACACGCTCACCGACAGCTATTTGCTCGGCGAGCCGGCCTTGTCGCTCTATATGGAGGAGGGTGGAGCCAGCGTGCTTCTCGATTGCGGCTATTCCGACGCAGCCAGCCGCAACGCCTCGCGGCTTGGCATCGATCTGGCCGCCATCGACACCGTGGCCCTGTCCCATGGCCACAACGACCACACCTGGGGCCTTGTGCCGCTCATGGCCTGCCTGGCCGAAAAGGCCGCCACCGGCGCTCCCGGGCGAAAGCCCCGGCTGGTGGCCCATCCCGAGGCCCTGGCCCCGCGCCAGATCGCTCCCGGCGAACCCATCGGATCGCTGCTTGGCCGCGAAGCCCTGGAACAGTGCTTTACCGTCACCCTGTCCCGCGAGCCTGTGCAACTCACCGACCGGCTGCTTTTTTTGGGCGAAATCCCCCGCCTGCTCCCTTTTGAGACCGCCCGGCCCATCGGGCAGCGCCACGGCCCCCAGGGCCTCGTGCCCGACGAACTGCCCGACGACACCGCCCTGGCCTATTGCGGCGGCGACGGGCTGGTCATCATCACCGGCTGTTCCCACGCCGGCATCTGCAACATCACCGAACATGCCCGCCGCGTCACCGGCCTGCGCCGGGTGGCCGCCATCATCGGCGGACTGCACCTGCTCGCCCCGGACCCGGCGCTGTTTGCCGCCACGGCCGACTACCTGAAGCGGACCGGCCTGGCCGCCCTCTACCCCTGCCACTGCACCGGTCTGGCCGCCAAACTGGCGCTGGCCAAGACCCTTCCCCTCCATGACGTCGGCTCCGGGCTTCGTCTCTCTTTCTCCTGAATTTTCCCTGCGTTGCCCCAAGACGCCGTTTGGCTTATAGTATCCGGGCCGGCCACGGCCTGTGCCGGTCCAAGGAGTCTTGCATGTGGGACGTCACCTCGCCTCGACACGATATCTCGCGCTTAACCGACCACGATATCTACCTGTTTAAGCAGGGGAACCATTTCGATCTGCCGGACAAGCTCGGCTCGGCCCTCATGACCGTGGACGGCCAGCCCGGCACCCATTTCGCGGTCTGGGCGCCCAACGCCAAAGCCGTCTCCGTGGTCGGCGATTTCAACGGCTGGGAACCCGAACGCCATCCCATGGCCGTGCGCCACGACGCCTCGGGCATCTACGAATGCTTCATCCCGGGCCTGGGCAAAGGCGCGCACTACAAGTACCACATCACCTCGGGCGTGGGCGACTACCGGGCCGACAAGGGCGACCCCTTTGCCTTCTACTGGGAAACCTCGCCCAATACCGCTTCCATCGTCTGGGACCTCGACCACGACTGGAACGATGCCCAGTGGATGGCCGCGCGCAAGGAGAAAAACGGCTTCGCCGCCCCCATCTCCATCTACGAAGTCCACCTCGGCTCGTTTCGCCGCGTCCACGAAGACCGCTACCGCTCCCTGTCCTATATCGAGATGGCCGACCACCTGACCGAACACGTGCTGCGGGCCGGCTTTTCCCATGTCGAATTCCTGCCCATCATGGAGCACCCCTTCTTCGGCTCCTGGGGCTACCAGACCCTGGGCTACTTCGCCCCGACCAGCCGCTTCGGCACGCCCCAGGATTTCATGACGCTCATCGACCGGCTGCACCAAAACGGCATCGGCGTGGTCCTCGACTGGGTTCCCTCCCACTTCCCGGCCGACGGTTACGGCCTGTCCTTTTTCGACGGCACCCACCTCTTTGAGCACGCCGATCCCCGCAAGGGCTACCACCCGGACTGGAACTGTTACATCTTCAACACCGGCCGCTTCGAAGTCCGGGCCTTTCTCATCTCAAGCGCGCTTTTCTGGCTCAAAAACTACCATATCGACGCCATCCGCGTGGACGCCGTGGCCTCCATGCTCTACCTCGACTACTCCCGCCGCGACGGCGAATGGATTCCCAACATCCACGGCGGCCGCGAGAATCTCGAAAATATCGAATTCTTGCGCCGCTTGAATGAAATGACCTACACCCGCTTCCCGGACACCGAAACCATTGCCGAGGAATCCACCTCCTGGCCCATGGTCTCGCGCCCGCCCTATCTCGGGGGCCTCGGGTTCGGCATGAAATGGAACATGGGCTGGATGCACGACACCCTGGCCTATTTCGCCTACGACCCCATCTTTCGCAAATACCACCACGGCCAGCTCACCTTTGCCATCTGGTACGCCTTCACGGAAAATTTCGTCCTGGCCCTGTCCCACGACGAAGTCGTCTACGGCAAAGGCAGCCTGCTCTCCAAAATGCCCGGCGACGACTGGCGGCGCTTTGCCAACCTGCGCCTGCTCTACGGATTCATGTACGGCCATCCCGGCAAGAAACTGCTCTTCATGGGCGGCGAATTCGGCCAATGGCAGGAATGGAACCACGACGCGGAACTGCAATGGGAACTCCTCGAGTCCCCGCCCCACCAGGGCATCCTGCAATGGGTGGCCGACTTGAACCGCCTCTATCGCAACGAAACCGCCCTGCACGAACGCGACTTCAAGGCCGAAGGCTTCGAGTGGATCGATTACCGCGACGCCGAAGCCAGCGTCCTGGCCTTCCTGCGACACGGCAAAACCCCCGGCGACATGGTGCTCGTGGTGCTCAATTTCACCCCGGTCCCCCGCGAAAACTACCGCGTCGGCGTGCCCACCCCGGGCCTTTGGCGCGAACTCTTAAACAGCGACGCCCGAATCTACGGCGGCTCGGAACTCGGCAACGCCGGGGCCGTCATGGCCGAGAATATCGGCAGTTTCGAGCGCCCCTATTCCCTGACCCTGACCCTGCCGCCCCTTGGCGCCGTGTTTTTAAAGCCGGCGTAGGAGGATAATCGGGGCGCTGCCCCGAACCCCGCCGGGACGCCGTCCCGACCCTGGCAGGGCGCTGCCC
>NZ_MLBG01000099.1 GCF_001936595.1 Desulfovibrio sp. DV | reverse complement strand
GGCTCTTCTCCCTTCTCTCCATCTCCCCCTCTCCATCTTCCCGCGTCTCTTCCCCGTTGCTACGGACTGACCAAAATGACGACACGTCGATTTCTGGCCTGATTCTCCGGGAGACTGCGTCCGGCCGGGTCGTTGTTTGGGGCGACGGGCTGGGTATCGGCCAGTCCTTCGACGCGCATGTGGTCGCGGGGCACGCCGTGGTCGATGAGGAAGCGGGTCACGCGGCTGGCCCGGGCTGAGGACAGTTCCCAGTTGGAGGGGTAGAGCCAGGATTCCATGGGCAGGTTGTCGGTATGGCCCTCGACGGTGATCTTGTAGGGCGTGCCGGCCAGGGTGGCGGCGATGTCGCGCAGCAGGGGAATGCCGCCGGGTTTGATGTCGGCGCTGGCCAGATCGAAGAAGGCGGCGCCGCGCAGGTTGAGTTCCACGCCGTTGTCCCGGGGTTTGACTTCCACGGCCCCGGCGGTGATGTCGAGTTTGGCCGAGAGTTCCTTGCGGATGTCGTCCAGGCTTTTGCGGGTGGGGCCGGTGCGTTCTGTCGCGGCTTTGTCAGCCGGCGTTTCTGCTTTGGGCTGATCTGCGGGCGCGGGTTTGGACGGGTCGGTTGTTTTGGGCGGTTCGGGCTGGGCCGGTTTGGCGGCCGGGGCTTCGAGTGGCGGGGTGGGTTCGCTGGTCAGGGTGGTGCGGTTGATTTTGGAGCGCACCATGGGTTTTTCAGGCGGGGCCGGAGCGGTTTTTTCGACGACGGGCGGCGATTGGCCGGGAGTCTTGCGGGCGGCGGGCTTGTCCTGGACCATGGCTTGCTGCATGGAGTCGGCCACGCGTTCGTAGCGGTTGAGGTCCACGTTGGAGACGGCCACGATGAGCAGGAAAAAGCAGAGCAGAAGCGTCATCATGTCGGCCAGGGAGATGGGCCAGAGGTCGTCATCTTCCTGGCGGTTTTTGCGCAGATCCGACAATTTGAGCACGGCGTTGTGGTCCTGTGGTTTCTGGTGGCCATCCGGCGGCCGGGGGCGATCCGCGACCGGGGGCCGGGATCGGGCCGAAGGACGCTGTGGCGGATTTACGCCTCGTCTTCACCCTGGGTTTCGTGGCGTTCGATGGAGGCCCAGCGGCGCGGCGGCAGGTAGGCCTTGAGTTTGTCGAGCACGATGGCGGCCGGGGTCTTGTCTTTGATAAACAGCGTGCCGTCGCGGATGACACACATGAGGATGACGCGTTCCTCGATGCGTTTTTCGACCTTGATGGCAATGGGCAGGAAGATGAGGTTGGAGAATAAAATACCGTAGAGGGTGGTGGTCAGGGCCACGGCCATGTGGGCCCCGAGGTTGCCAAGCCCGACGCTCATGGACTGCATCATGCCAATGAGGCCGATCAATGTGCCGATGATGCCGTAGGCCGGGGCGAGTTTGGCCATGGTGCGGTAGATGCCGGCAGAGGAGAGTTCCTGCTGGTAGGTCTGCTCGATCCGGGTTTCCAGGATTTCCTTTATTTCTTCCCGGGAGTAGCCGTCCACCAGCATCTGGATGGCGTTTTGGAGGAATTCGTTTTCAATGCCGGGCAGGGCGGTCTCCAGATGGATCTTGCCCCGGGCCGAGGCTTCGCGGGCGATGGCTACGATTTCCTCGATATAATGGTCGGTGGGGAGTTCCTCGCGTTTGAGCGCGATGAGGAAGGTGCTAAACACCCGCATGACTTCCTTGAGCGGAAAGCAGATGAAGGTGGAAGCCAGGGTGCCGCCAAGGACGATGGCCAGTCCGGGGAAGTTTACGAACACGCCGGCGCTGTCGGTGGAGAGGTAGGTGGCAAAACCGAGGATGGCGATGCCAAAGACGATGCCGATGACGGTGGCGATATTCACGAGACGAGTCCCTTGATGGTTTTGACGCGTTCCAAGAGTTCCTGTTCCACGGCGCTGGCCTCGTCATCGTCGAGGTTGGCCAGGGCGGCAGCTTCTTCGCGCACGACCCCGGCGATTTTCTTGGAGAGATTTTTGTAGATCTTGTCGCGGGCGGCGTCTCCGGCCATGGCGGCCAGCACGGCCACCTTGTGAAAGCCCAGGACCGAGAAGGCTTCCTGGAGCGTGGCGTTGTCCACGGCCGTGATGTCGTCGATGCGTTCGAGATCGCCGGCGGTCAGGCGCGGCCGGCGGGCCTGCCGGAAAAACTCCGGCCCCATGGCGTCGATGTATTCGCGGCTGGCGGATTTGTGGAAGAAGAAGAGTTTTTCCGGGATTTCGCCGTAGCCGATTTTCTTGATGATGACGTCGGGAGACGAGCCGGCTTCCCGGGCGAAGTCGCCGAGGTCGCAAAATTCCAGGTCCACGCCGAAGTCCTGGCGGTCCCGGCTGTCGCGGGACACGTTTTTAGCCACAGCCAGGAACTTGTCGGGATCAGGCAGGCGCACCGAGCGTTCCTTGACGAAGGACGGGCCGGGCTTGGTCGCGCCGAGGATGTTTTTGCGGGGGAAATTGCCTTTGATGTCGGTGATGGCCACGAGATGGAGTTTGGCCAGCCGCTCGAAAATGGCGTCGATTTCGATTTGGCTCAGCAGCAGGATGTCCTTGATGGTCCGGGAAAGCTCGGCATAGTCGAGCTGGGATTTCTCGCCGCGGGCCACGGCCTGCCAGGCGAGGTGGGTGACGCGGCACACGGCCAGAAACGGATCGCCCGAGGGCCGGTCGGTGATCTGGCCCGAAAGCGCCCGGACGCGGTCGGCGAGGTAGCCGGTCAGCAACTGGACCGGACGCGGGCTTTTGAGCAGCATGGTCTGGAGCAGGCGCTTATCGCAGGCCAGGGCCTCGGTGTATTCCAGGGCTTCGGCGTTGCTCCCCCGGGGATCGGCGGTAATGACGCCCATTTCCCCGACCATCTCGCCCGGTCCGCGTTCGCCCAGGCGCACCCGCTTGTTGTTTAAGACGCGGTAGATGGATACCCGGCCCTTCTTGATGATGTAGGCCACGTCGCTGGCCTGGCCTTCCCGGAAAATTGTGGTTCCCTTGGGGAAGGTCCGGACAGCGGAATCGGTGTCGTCGTCAAAGCGGTCGATATCCTGGGCCATGCACACATCCTCGTAGGGGCGCTCTTGCGCCGGTTGCGGCCCACACTACGGCCAAGACCGGCCGAGTTCAAGGACCGCGGGCCGAACCGGTCGATCTTTGGACCGCCCGGTCCGTTTTACAAGAAACGGCAAAGGCGGTATATGGCCGCATCTTTCCTGACGCGAGGTGGATTGTGGGTATTTCCGGCGCATGCCGCGATCTGACCATTCTGTCCGTGACGCCGGCCGGACCGGTCGGCGGGCAGTATGGCTGTTATTATCTGGAGTTCGACAATCCCGGGTTGGCTGCGGCCGTGGCCGGCCAGTTTGTCATGGTGCGGCCGGCCTGTTTCGGCTCGGACCCGGTCTGGCCGAGGCCGTTTTCCATCTGCCGGCTGACCCCGGATCGGCTGACGCTGTTTGTCCAGGCCTGCGGCCGGGGCACGGATGTCCTTTGCCGGCTTAAGCCCGGCGATGCGGTGACGGTCTGGGGGCCGCTTGGCCAGGGATTTGGCCTGGAGCCGGACGTGCCCACCGTGATGCTGGCCGGGGGCGTGGGCATAGCACCTTTTGTGGAATATGCCGCCACCCATCCGGCGCCGCACAATCTGGCCCTGGTCTTCGGCCATCGCCAGCCCCTGTCCTGCTATCCCTTTTCCGAACTGTCCCAGGTCGTGGCCCGGGCCGAAGCCTTTGAAGAGAAAACGCCGGACGACCTGCCGCGCTTCATTGCACTTCTGGAGAAAACCGTGGCCGAGTATGCCGGCGGGCTGATCGTGGCCTGCGGTCCCCGGCCATTTCTGATGACGGTTGCCCGTCTGGCCCGCCGTTTCGGGGCCAGGGCGCAGGTGTCGCTGGAAAACCGCATGGCCTGCGGCGTGGGCGGCTGCCTTGGCTGCGTCGAGAAAAACGTCCTTGGGCAGTATGTCCAGACCTGCACCGAGGGGCCGGTTTTCTGGGTCGAGGAACTTTCCCTTTCGGAGGACGCATGAGCGCCGACACTTCCGTGCGCCTGCCGGGGATGCACGCCAAAAACCCGGTCATGACCGCCTCCGGGACCTTTGGCTACGGCATGGAGTTTGCCCCTTACGGCGATTTGCGCGGCCTTGGCGGCATCGTGGTCAAGGGCCTGTCGCTTCTGCCCCGCACCGGCAATCCCATGCCGCGCATCGCGGAGACGCCGTGCGGCATGTTAAACGCCATCGGCCTGCAAAACTGCGGGGTCGAGGTGTTTTTGCGCGACAAGCTGCCGCGCCTGCCGTTTACGGAGACGCCCATCGTGGCCAACCTCTATGCCTGCGACGCCGACGAGTTTGCCGAGTTGGCCGGAGTCCTTTCGGCTGCCGAGGGCGTGGCCGCCCTTGAGGTCAATATTTCCTGTCCCAACGTCAAGGCCGGGGGCATCGCCTTTGGCCAGGACCCGGCCATGGCCGGCAAACTGACCGAAGCCGTGAAAAAACGGGCCGGCGACAAGCCCGTGTGGGTCAAGCTCTCGCCCAACGTCACGGACATCGTGGGTGTGGCCCGGGCAGCGGTCCTTGGCGGGGCGGACGTGCTCACCTGCATCAATACGCTCACTGGCATGGCTGTGGACATCCGCAGCCGCAGGCCCCGGCTGGCCAACGTCATCGGCGGCCTGTCCGGCCCGGCCATAAAACCCGTGGCCCTTCGCTGCGTCTGGCAGGTCTGCCAGGCGGTATCGGCCCCGGTTATCGGCGTTGGCGGCATATCGAGCGCCGAGGACGTGCTGGAGTTCATTCTGGTCGGCGCCCACGCCGTCCAGATCGGCACGGCCAATTTCATGCGCCCGGACATGGCCTTTCGCATTGCCGAGCGCCTGCCGGCGCTTATGGACGAGTTGGGCATCAAGAATCTGGACGCGTACCGGGGGACTCTGGCCGCCGGCTAGGGCGACCGTCCACCTGGGCAACCGCTTTTGGGGGCGGCGGGGCAGTTGCAGCCCTGCCGCCCTTTTTGCTGCCGGCTGCCTTGGGGCGGGGAAGGGCGGCTGCACAGCGGTCTCGGGCGGTTTTGGTGCGATCTTTTTTTGGGCGGTATTTAAAGGTGTTGCTGCCTAGGGCCGTGCCAGGTGGGACCGAAAGCGGCAGATCCGTGGCCCCCATTTTCCATTTTTGGGCAAAAGTGGCCCTCCGGCTGTGTCCCGGCCTGAAAACGGGCGGGGTGGCTTGTCATCCGTGGCGGATTTCCCGCTCCCGGTCCTCCTGGCGGCGGCGGCGCAGCCGGGACGAAGCAGATTTGCCCGTGAATCATTACAAGTCTGAAATATTGTCCGGGCCATCCGGTCCGGCCGAAGCTTCCGGTCGATCGGCCGTTCGAGCCGGCAAGGCCACTCGCTCGCTCCCCTGCCTGAGGCCGCTGCCCGCCCCGGCCCATCCGGGCCGGCCGGGCACTGGTCGGGCACTGGCTGGGCCGGCAGCCTGTCCCACCGCCTCGGCCGACCGGGCTGGCCGGAGCGTCCAGGCCTTGGGCCAGCCGGCCGGGAGGGGCAGGGACGGCGCAAAGAGTCGTCGAATTTACAATCCGGTACATTTGCCCAAGCCCCGATCCCGTGCTAGTGCCGGCCAAACTTTTTTGGGGGGGCGATCCATGTTGCAAAGTGGCGATACAGCCTTTGTCCTTATAAGCGCGGCCCTGGTGCTGCTCATGATACCGGGACTGGCTCTTTTTTACGGCGGCATGGTGCGCAAGAAAAACGTGCTCGGCACCATCATGCAAAGCTTCATCCTCATCTCGCTGGTCACCTTCGAGTGGATCTATCTCGGCTATTCCATGTCGTTCGGGCCGGATCTCGGCGGACTGATCGGGTCGCTTGAATGGGCCGGGCTTGGTGGCATCGGGGCCGCGCCCAATGCCGACTATGCCCCGACCATCCCGCACATCGCCTTTGCCATGTACCAGTGCATGTTCGCGGCCATCACCCCGGCGCTCATTACCGGGGCCGTGGCCGAGCGGATGCGCTTCGGGCCGTTCCTGGTTTTTTCCCTGGCCTGGACCATCCTCATCTACAACCCGGTGTGCCACTGGGTCTGGGGCAGCGGCGGCTGGCTCAAGACCATGGGCGTGCTGGATTTCGCCGGCGGCATCGTGGTCCACCTGACCTGCGGTGCGGCGGCGCTGGCCGCCGTCCTGCTGACCGGGCCGCGCAAGGACCATGGCAAACACCAGATCGTGCCGCATAACCTGCCCATGACGCTCCTTGGAACCGGGCTTTTGTGGTTTGGCTGGTTCGGCTTCAATGCCGGCAGCGCCCTGGCTGCCGACGGCGTGGCCGCCGGGGCCTTTGCCGCCACCCATATCGGCGGCATGGCCGGCATGGCCATGTGGTGCGGGGTCGAATGGTGGCATCGTGGCAAGCCCACCACCCTCGGCGCGGCTTCCGGCGCTGTGGCCGGACTGGCCACCATCACCCCGGGCGCGGGCTTTGTCTCGCCGGGATCGGCCGTTGTGTTCGGCCTGCTGGCCGGGCTTATCTGCTATGGGGCGGTGCTGTTAAAGGCCCGGCTGCGCTTTGACGACAGCCTGGACGTGGTCGGCATCCACGGAGTCGGCGGCGTGCTGGGTTCGATTCTGGTCGGCGTGTTTGCCAGCAAACTGGCCAATCCGGCCGGAGCCGACGGCCTTTTGGCCGGCAATCCCGGCCAGCTTGGCGTGCAGCTCCTGGCCATCGCCGTGGTCGGCGTCTTTGCCTTTGCCGGCAGCTGGCTTATTCTGGCCGGGGTCAAGGCGGTCATGGGCCTGCGCCTGATGCCCCAGGCCGAGACCGTCGGACTTGATCTGTCCGAACACACCGAAGCGGCCTACGGCGAATAGCCGGCCGGCCATATTTCCCGCTGCCGCGCCGCAGAGGCGGCAGCGGGGAATCCGGGAGCGTTATGAAACGTATTGAAGCGATCATCCGGCCGCATAAGCTCGAAGATGTTGAGGCCGGACTGGCCGAGCTGGGTATCCGGGGCATGACCGTGGACGAGGTCAAGGGCTTTGGCCGGCAGCGCGGCCATGTGGAAGTCTACCGGGGAGCGGAATACACGGTGGATTTCGTGCCCAAGGTGAAGCTGACCCTGGTGGTGGAGGATTCCCGCGTGGCCGAACTGGTTGCCGCCATCCGCAAGGCTGCCTGGACCAGGCAGATGGGCGACGGCAAGATTTTCGTCGTCAACATGGGTGAAGCCGTGCGCATCCGCACCGGGGAAACCGGGGACAGCGCCATCTGATTGTGCTGTCCCTTCGGGGAGGATGCCTCCGGCGGCCAAAGGGGTGACCCCTTTGGAATCCCACCTGGAAGGCAAGGGGTTTGTGGGGACGCTCGTCCCGCTGCAACACAGTCCCCCTCAAAACTTCTTCTATTGCAGGGGTCCGGGGGGGATCATCCCCCCGGCCGCCGGAGGCATCTTCTGCCTTTTTTCTCTCTCCCCCTACGCTTCGCGCAAGGCCTCGACGATGTTCATGCGCGAGGCCCGCACCGCCGGCAGGAAACCGCCGACCACGCCCATAAAGACGGAAAATCCCAGGGACAGCCCGATGATCCAGGACGTCAGCGAGAACTGGAACGCCAGTTCGGAAAAGGTCTGAAAATTGGTGGTGGAAAAGGTCACAAAAGAGAGTCCTGCCGCCAGTCCCACTCCGGCCAGCCCGCCGAGCAGTCCAAGGAGCGTCGATTCCATGAGGAAAGCGGCCAGGATGGCCCCGCGGGTGAAGCCGATGGCCCGCAGCGTCCCGATCTCGGCCACCCGGCCGGCCACTGAGGAATACATGGTGATCATGGCTCCGATCATGGCTCCCAGGGAAAAGATCAGGGTCAGCGACACGCCGAGTACGGTTAAAAATTTGCGCATCATATCCGACTGCTTCTCGTAGTAGCGCGTCTCCTGCCAGACCTCGGCCTGGAGCCTGGGGTCTGCTTCGATGGCTTCCTTGTAGGCGGCAAAAAGCCCCGGCTCCCGCAGGCCCGCCAGCACGATGGAGTAGGCGTTTCGGCCAAAGGCCGGCATGAGCTGGTCGGCGTCGCCCCAGATTTCCGAGGTAAAGCCTGTTGCGCCGGCGTCGAAGATGCCGACAATGGGCCATTGCCGCTTGCCAAAGCGCAGGCTCTGGCCGATTTCCGCCCCGGCAAAGCCCTTGGCCACGGCCTTGCCGACCATGATTTCCGGGGTGCCCGGACGGGGCAGACGTCCGGAAAGCAGGTGCACCTGCGGCCGAAGGGCCAGGGAGGCCGGCTGGGTGCCCCGGATGACCACGTTGGACACCTTGCCGGTGGATTTTTTGGTCAGGCCGATCAGCACCACCGATTCCCGGGCGTAGAGCCCCTGGCCGTCGCCGCCCAGGGCGATCTCCGGCCGGGTGGTCATGGCCGAGGCGGCCACCCGCTCGATGCCGCTTTGCACCTCGGTCTCCGAGCCCTTTCGCAGCACGATGGCATTGCCGGGCGAGCCGGTGGAAACGAGCGTCTGGCGAAGTCCCTCGGCCAGCATGAGCGTGGCCGTGAAGACGAAGACGACAAGGGCCATGCCCCCGGCCGTCAGCACCGTGGTCAGCCGGCGGGTTTTGAGATTTCGCCAGGAATAGGACAGGGGGACGGCCATCAGCCGATCCTCCGGAAGGCGTCGGCGATGCGCACCGAACTGACGCGGGCCGCCGGGATGACGGCGGCCAGAAGCCCGACCAGGACACCGAAGGTGAAGCCGAGCATGACGGTTTCCCGGGAGACAAAGAAGATCGGAAAATACTGGGCCAGCCCCGTGGCAAAGCCCTGGGCCAGGGGCGGGAGCAGGGCCATGGCCAGGGCCGCGCCGGACACGGACAGGATGAGCGATTCGGCGACAAGCATACCGGCCAGGGTCGGGCCGCGAAAGCCCAGGGTTTTAAGGACGGCGAATTCCCCCAGCCGTTCCCGGGCCGACATGGCCATGGTGTTGGCGGCAACGGCCAGGATAATCAGGATGACCACGTAGGACACGGCGGTGATGGCCAGGAGGATGGCCTCGCTCATGGACACGAACCCGAGTTGGAAGGCGCGTTCGGTTTCGGTCAGGGTTTCGGCCTGGGAATTGACGAACAGGGCGTCGATGGCCTTGGAAATTTCCGCGGCCCGGGTGGCGTCGGCAATGCCGATCATGAAAAAGCCGGCCTGCCCGGCCCGGTCCGGGGCGCGCTTTTTCATGGTTTCGTCCAGATAGCCCCAATGGAGATAGAGCACCGTCTCGTCGGTATCCGGGCGCGCGCCCTTGTAGATGGCCCGGATGGTCAGCGGCCACTGGCCGGGATAGATGGTGCCGCGAAGAGTCACGGTGTCGCCGATGCGCCAGCGGAACCGATCAGCCAGCTTGCGCCCGATGATCGCCCCTTTGCGGTCGGCGGTAAAAGCCTTTTGCTCCTCGGGGCTGACAAGGAGTTCCGGGTAGAGCCGGAAAAAATCGTCGGCTTCGACCACGAAATTGGCAAAGAAGTTCTTTTCGTCCAGATAGACGCCGCCAAACCAGCTGCCGGCGGCCACGATGTCAATGCCGGTCACCTGCCGGATGCGGCCCTTGTAGGCGTAGGGCAGGGGCTGGGTCATCGAGATCGCGTTTCGGGTGACGAGGCGATTGGCTGAGGAGGCCGACACCCCGGCATGCCAGGCGTCGAGCACCGTGCGCAGCAGGCCAAAGGCCAAAAGGGCGATGGTGATGCCGACGATGGTCAGGATCGAGCGCAAGCGGTGGCGGAAGGCGTTTTTTATGATGAGCCTAAGAAGCAGCACGCAGTTCGCCCTTGTTGAGTTCCCGCACGAGGTGGGCCGCCTCGGCGGCCCGGTGGTCGTGGGTGACCATGACGATGGTCTTGCCCAGTTCGGCGTTGAGCCGTCCCAAGAGGGCCAGGATGTCGGCGGCGGACTGGCGGTCGAGGTCGCCGGTCGGTTCGTCGGCCACGATGATGTCCGGGTCGGTGACGATGGCCCGGGCGATGGCCACGCGCTGCTGCTGGCCGCCGGAAAGCTGGGAGGGCTTGTGGTCGGTGCGGTCGGACAGGCCCACGGCGGAAAGGGCGGCCAGGGCGTGGTCACGGCGCTGTCCGGCTGAAAGCGTGGTTAAAAGCAGCGGCAGTTCCACGTTCTCCAGGGCAGTGAGCACCGGGATGAGATTATAGAATTGGAAAATAAATCCCACATGCCGGCTTCTCCAGGTGGCCAGCTCGCCTTCGCGTAAGGTGGCAATATCCGTGCCCGATACCACGATATTGCCCCCGTCCACGGAATCGATGCCGGCGATGCAGTTGAGCAACGTCGATTTGCCGGACCCGGACGGGCCAATGAGGGCCAGAAATTCCCCAGAGGCAATGTCGAAGGTGATGTCGGTCAGGACCGGGATGACCTGATCGCCCCGTTGATAGGACTTGGACAGGTGCGAGATTTCGATGAGCGGCCGGTCCATGGGCTAGCCCTCGGCCAGGGCCACGGCGTCGCCGTTTTGCAGTTTGGCCGGGGGGGAGACGATGACCTTTTGGCCCACCTCCAGGCCGGAGGCCACGGCCCGCATGTCGCCAAGGGTTTCGCCCAGGGTCACCGGCGTCAGCACGGCCTTGCCGTCTTTCATGACAAAGACCGCATCGACACTGTCGCGGCTTATAACGGCCGTGGCCGGCACAGCCACCCGGGGCGCGGTTTCCGACGCGGCCAGGGGGCGGGACAGGAAGGCCACCTTGGCGCTCATTTCCGGCAGCACCCGGGGATCAAGTGTTGTGAAGCGCACCTTGACCAGCACGGTGGCCTTGGTGCGATCGGCCGTGGGCACGATCATGTGGACCGCCCCGGGGAAGCGTTCGCCGGGGATGGCGTCGAGCATGATCTCGCAGGGCTCGCCCACGGCGACTTTTTCGATGCTCGATTCCGAGACGTCCACCTCGGCGGCCAGCGACCCCATGTCGGCGATGGTGACCACGGCGGCCTTGGAGGTGGAGGACGCTCCAAGGGGCGAGATGATATCGCCGATATCAGCGTTTTTGGTCAGCACCACCGCGTCAAACGGGGCTTCGAGGTCGGTGTAGCCGCGTTCGGCCTCGGCCTTGTGCAGGGCTTCGGCCCGGGCGGACAGGGTGGCTTTGGCCTGGGACAGGGCGGCCTCGGCCTTGTCCAGCCGGGCCTTGGCAACATCATGCTCGGAGCGGGCCACGTAGTCGCCGGCGGCAAGCTTTTTCATGCGGTTGTTATGGAGCCTGGCATCGGCCAGTTCGGCTTCGGCCGAGGCGATCTGATACCGGGCGGCGCTTAATTCATGGACGGCCAGCTTGCGGGCCGCTTCCACGTCGGCGCTTTCCAGGCGGGCCAGGATCTCGCCCTTTTTGATGCGGCTGCCTTCCTCGACACCCAGCCAGACGAGCTGGGCCGTGGCCTTGGTGGCCAGCGCCGCCTTGCGCTGGGCCACGATATAGCCGCTGGCGGTCAGCGTGGTGATGGTGCGCGAGGGGTAGGCCAGGCCGACGGTGGCCGCCTCGACCACAAAGGTGCGCGGCGACAGGGTCCAGTAGGCGACGCCGGCGGCAACGAGCAGGGCCAGGACATAGGGCCAGCGGCGGCGGCGACGGCGGGGGCCGCCGGACACGGCCTTGTCGTCGCCGGAAATGCGCAGGGCGTGCAGAGAATCGCTCATGAAGCTCCCGTTTTGCAGGTGTTTGGGCGTCATTGCAAGCTCTTGGCCCGGAGTCAAGACGTATGAACCGGTGAAGCGTCATGCTTTTTCTACGCCAGCCAGAGACTGCCGGCCAATTGGTCGATGAGTTTCCGGTGGCCGGCCGGAAACGCATACCGGGCGAGTGCATCCGGCCTAAGCCACAGGCTCTCCTGGGCAGCGGTCAGCGTCGGAACCGGGGTGATGCAGGGATCGTAGCTGTCGGGCAGGCGCAGCAAGTAGCAGTGGAGCGTCACCCGGTAGGTGGTGTAGCCATGGCGGATGACCGCCAGCTTGGCCGAGGCCTCGACGGTAAAGGCTGTTTCTTCGGCAAATTCCCGCACAATGGCCGCTTCCGGGGTTTCGCCCGCTTCGATGCGTCCGCCCGGAAATTCCCACATATTGCCCCAGGCCCCGACCGGCAGGCGTTTCTGGATGAACACCCGGCCGGCATGGGCCAGCACGCCGGTGGCCACCAAAAGCGGGGTGATGTCCGGGGTTTTGCTCAAGACCGGCCGGTCGGCCACGATGCCGAGATGTCTGGCCTGGCACACGGCCGCCACCGGGCAGGCCGCACAATCGGGATTTTTGGGCCGGCACACCAGCGCCCCCAATTCCATAAGCGCCTGATTGTACTCCCGTGCCCGGCCGGTCGGCAAAAGCTCCCGGGCCAGTTCCGTCACCCGGGCCTTGCCGGCCGGTTCCTTGACCGGCACATCGATGTCGCACACCCGGGCCAGCACCCGCATGACGTTGGCGTCCACGGCCACGGCGTCCAGGCCAAAGGCGATGCTGGCCACGGCCCCGGCCGTATACGCGCCAATGCCGGGCAGGGCGAGGATGGCCTCGTAGGCCGCCGGCAGCGTTCCCTGATGTTTGGCGGCAAGGATGCGGGCCGCGGCCAGCAGATTCCTGGCCCGGCTGTAATAACCCAGGCCCTCCCAGGCCTTGAGCACGTCGTTTTCATCGGCCCGGGCCAGGGCGGCGACGTTGGGGAAGCGGGCCATGAAGCGGGTGAAATAGGGCACCACCCGGTCCATCTGGGTTTGCTGGGCCATGATTTCCGATACCCAGACGGCATAGGGGTCGTAGTCGCGCCGCCAGGGCAGATCGCGGCGGCTGGCGGCAAACCAGTCAAGCAGAAGCGGGACGAAAGCGGCAGTGTCGGACATGTTTCCCTCGTTTGCCGGCCGGCGAGTCCGCCGGCCCGGTTGCGTCCTTGCCATAATGCCGATTGTGCCGTGAGGGAAGGGCGGGCGCGTTGCCTTTGGGGCGGATTTGGCCCATAGCAGACAGACTGGCGGGTACGGCCGTCCGGGAGGAACGCATGGGAATGTTGTGGCGCAGCCTGTTTGGGCTGGCGATGTCGTGTCTGGTTTGCTGCCTTTCGACCCCGGCCCTGGCCGGGCCGGAAGTGCCGCCGGCCCTGGCCCCCTGGACGGGCTTTGCCCTCCACGGGGCTGGCGAGAAGCTGTGCCCGCCCCAGGGCAACCGGGCGGATGCGCGCATCTGCCGTTTTCCCACCCGCCTCGATCTGGACGTGACCGGCGCAGGCGCGGACATGACCTTGGCTGTGCGCCTTTTTGACGAGGGGGCGGTGCCCTTGCCGCATGCCGATGGGGCCTGGATCGAGGCGGTGCGCCTGGGCCATGCCGTCGTGCCGGTCACGGCCGGCCCGTCGGGACCCCAGGTCTGGCTGCCGGCCGGGGAGCATGTCTTAACCGGCCGCATCGCCTGGAACAGCCAGCCGGCCGCCCTGAGCCTGCCGCCCGATGTCGGCGTGGTGCATCTGTCCCGCCAGGCCGTGCCCGGGCCGGTGGCCATTTCTCCGGCCGGCGAGCTGCGCCTGGCCGCTCCCGAAGCCCCCAAGCCGGTGCAAAACCGGGAGACGGTGCGGGTGTTTCGACTTATTGGCGACGGGGTCCCCGTCACCGTGACCACGCTTTTTCGCCTGGAGGTTTCCGGGCTGGCCCGCAGCGTCACCCTGGCCGGGGCTGTGCCGGCCGGCAGCCTGCCCCTGGCCGTGCGCGCCCCGGTGGCCGCAAGCCTCGGGCCGGACGGGTCGGTGGTTCTGGACGCCGGTCCGGGGCGCTACGAGGTCGAGGTGGTGGCCCGCTATCCCGAAAAAATCGCCCAGGTGGGGCCGGCGGCCTGCCCGTATGGCCGGGAGATCTGGTCGTTTCAAGCCGGCACGGTCCGCGAGGTCCGGCCCGAGGGCCTGCCCGGCATCGATCCCAAGACCGCTGACGTGCCCGGGGGATGGCAGGCCTACCCGGCCTTTGCCGCCACTGCCGGGACGACCCTTACCCTGGCCGAACTGGGCCGGGGCGCGCCCCTTGGCCGCGACGCCCTGACGTTGTCGCGGGAACTGTGGCTCGATTTTTCCGGCCAGGGCCTGTCCGTGCGCGACACCGTGGTCGGGGAAAACCGTCGCACCTGGACCCTGGCCATGCTTGCCCCCGGGGAACTCGGCCGGGTCACGGCCTCGGGCCAGGACCAGCCTGTGGTGCGCCTGGGCCAGGGCGGGCTGGCCGGCGTGGAGTTGCGCCAGTCCCAGGTCAATCTCGTGGCCAGGGCCCGCTATCCCGACGTTTCGGCCGCCATCGCGGCCGGCGGCTACGACCGGGAATTTGAGCGGGTGGCGGCAACGCTCCATCTGCCGCCGGGCTGGTCGCTTCTTTCGGCCAGCGGGCCGGATACGGTGACCGGCGGGCTGCTGTCGCCCTGGACGCTTTTGGACCTGTTCCTGGTTTTCCTCCTGGCCGTAGCCGCCTTTTCCCTGCGCGGTCCCCTGGCTGGCGTGGCCTTGGGGCTTTTTTTGCTCCTGTCCTGGCATGAACCGGCCGCGCCAACCACGGTGTGGATTTTCGTCCTGGCCGGCCTCGGCCTGTTGCGGGCGGCCGGGGATGTGGGGCGTCTGTCCGGGCATCCGACCTTCCGCCGCCTGGCCCTGACGCTTTTTATCCTGTCCATGCTCTCGCTTGTCGTCATGGCTGTGCCGTTTGTGGCCCGGGAACTGCGGCTGGCCGTGGCCCCGCAGATCGGGCCGGGGACGCCTGCCCCTCTGGCCGATTTCAAACACCAGGCTGTTGCCAACGAGGCCATGCCGGTCCCGGCCGCCCCGGCCCCCCGGGCCAGGGCCAAAGATGCCATGCCCATGCGGGCCATGGCCGGGGCTGCGGCTGAACCGGCGGCTGCGGCACAGCGGCTGGAATTTGACCCCAATGCCCTTGTGCAGACCGGGCCGGCCATGCCGACCTGGAATTTTGCCGCCGTCGGCCTGTCCTGGCGCGGGCCGGTGGCCGTTGGCGAGACCTTCCGGGTGACGCTTCTCCCGCCGGTTGCCACCATGCTGCTCGGGTTTGCCCGGGTCATCTTTTTGGGCCTGGCCCTGCTGCTGCTTTTTGACCGGGAGCGGGTGCGCCGTCTGGCCGGCCCGGCAGCGACGGCGGCCCTGGCGCTGCTGGTCCTTACCGGCAGTCCGGCCGGGGCTTTGGCGGCGGATTTCCCACCCCGGGAGCTGCTTGACAGCCTGCGCGAACGGCTTCTCGAACCGCCGCGCTGCCTGCCCCAGTGCCTGGGCAGCCCCGGGCTCGATGTGCGCCTGGAGGGCGGCGTCCTGACCCTGACCACTGCCCTTGACGCTGCGGTCCGGTCGGTTGCGCCGCTGCCGGTCGTCTCCGAGGACTGGCGTCCGGCGGTGGTCGCCGTGGACGGCAAGCCGGCCTCGGCCCTGGTGCGCCAGGGGGCGGAACTGGGCGTGTTGCTCGAACCGGGCAGCCACAGCCTGGTCCTGTCCGGCCCGGCCCCGGAGGCGGTGTCCTTCACCATTGCCGCGCCCCTTGCCCCGGGCCGGGTGCGGGTGGCGGCAGCCGGCTACCGGGTGCGCGGCCTGGACGACCGCGGGGTGATGACCGGTCCCCTGGAACTGACCCGGGCCGAGACGGCCGCAGCCGGCAAGCCGAGGCGTTCCGGCCCGGCCGGAGTTGATGTGCCGGCCTTTTTCGAGGTCCGGCGCAGCCTGGATTTCGGCCTCACCTTTGAAATTGCAACCGAAGTGGTGCGCCGGTCGCCGACTGGCGGCGCGGCCGTGGCCTCGGTGCCGCTGGTGGCCGGCGAGTTGCCGGACGCCTCGGGGGTGTCGGTCGCGGACGGGCAGGCCGTAGTCAGTTTCGCCCCGGGCCAGGACCGGGTTTCCTGGCGATCCAAGTTGCCGGCTGCGCCCAGGCTGGTCCTGACCGCGCCGGCAAATGACGCTCTGGTCGAGACCTGGACCGTTTCCGCCGCCGCCCTCTACGATGTCGCCTTCACGGGCCTGCCGCCGGTGGCCTGGCTGTCTCCTGAAGGGCGCTATGCCCCCCGGTTTGTGCCCTGGCCCGGCGAGAGCCTGACCATTGACGTCACCCGGCCGGAAATCGCCCCGGGCGAATACCTCACTCTGGAGCGGGCCGGGCTTAGCGTGCGCCAGGGGCTGCAAATGCGCGAGGCCACTTTGTCCATGGCCTTCCGTCTGGCCAAGGGGGCGCGCCATGCCGTGAAGCTGCCGGCCGGAGCGGAGGTGACCCGGCTTGCCGTGGGCGGGCGCGAAACCCTGCCGACAGGCGGGCCCGAGGAAGTCGGCTTTGCCCTGCCGCCGGGGGTGACCGAAGTCGTCCTCAACTTCCGGGAGCACAGTCCGCTTTCCTTAAGCGTCCGGACGCCGGCCGTGGACCTGGGGCTCCCCGGCACCAACGTGGCCGTCAGCCTGGAACTGCCGGCCGACCGCTGGCTGCTGGCTGCCCACGGGGCCACGCCCCTTGCCCCGGCGGTCCTGTACTGGGGCTGGCTGGCGGCAGTCGTGGCCATGGGCCTGGGGCTCTCCTGCCTTGGCGATACCCCGCTGACCCGCCTGGGCTGGCTGGTGTACGCCCTGGGCCTCAGCCAAGCCACACCGGCCAATTTCCTGCTGGCCGTGGCCTGGATTGCGGCCCTGGGGTGGCGCCGGCGGCATCCCATTACCGAAGGGGCAGTGGTTTTCAACATCGTCCAGGTGCTGCTCGTGCTGCTCACCCTGGCCGGCTTCGAGGCCCTCTACGAGACCCTGGGCACAGGACTTCTGGGGGTGCCGCGGATGCAGGTGGCGGGCAACGGTTCCACGGCGACCATGCTGGCCTGGAGCTTTGACCGGGTGGCCGGGCTGGTGCCGGCCTGCACGGCCGTAACCGTGCCGATGCTGGTCTTTCGCGGGGTGATGCTCCTGTGTGCCTTGTGGCTGGCCTGGTCGCTTTTGCGCTGGCTGCGCTGGGGCTTTGACAGCCTGACCACCGGCGGCGGCTGGCGCAAGGTCACGGTGTCGGTGCGGCTGCCGGGGCGGGGCCGGCCCGGGGACGGGCCGAGCGGGCCGGTCAGCCCTGGTGGGGAGGACCCAAAAAAGCCCTGAGGCGACGGCATGAATCTTGATGGTGTCTCCCTGGGGGCAGGATTGCCCCAGGGAGGCCGGGTATGGATGGCAGACATTGCGCCGTATGTGGGCAGCAGCTTGAGTATATGGATGTGTTCATCCTTCGGGCCCAGGGAAAAATCTGCAGCCGGTGCGTGCTGTCGCGGGGAATTCCCGTTTCCGGGCGCATTTCGCGCGAGACCCTGCACCGCGGCCGCTGGCGGGAATTGCCCGCCGCGCCTCGCTTTGCCCTGGTTGAGGGCTGATTGCCGAGCGGGGCAGTCCGGTTTTGCTATTCGTAAATGAATTTGCTAGGGTCCCTCTTGTTCGCTTTTGCACAAAATCGGGACAAGGGGAAATCGGCCCATGCAGCTCACCACGCGAAGCCGTTACGGCTTGCGCATGTTATTAGACATCGCCTTGCACGGCGAGGACGGTCCGGTCCGCATTCAGGATATTGCCAAACGGCGCAATATCTCCGTCAAATATCTGGAGCAGCTCATCCGGGCGCTCAAGAAAGCCGGTTTCATCAACAGCAAACGCGGCCCCAAGGGCGGGCATGTCCTGGCTGTGGGGGCTGACCAGATCCGGGTCGGCGACGTGGTGCGGGCGCTGGAAAGCCGCCCGGAACTGACGGAATGCGTCGGCAACCCCGACGTGTGCCTGATCGCTACGGACTGTGTGACCCGCCAGATCTGGGCCAAAGCCACGGAGAGCATCTTCCGGGAACTCGACGCCATCCGGCTGGCCGACCTGCTCATCCAGGCCCGGCGTTCGGAGATTCTCGGCCTGCCCTGCT
>NZ_MLBG01000098.1 GCF_001936595.1 Desulfovibrio sp. DV | reverse complement strand
CCCGATTCATTATTCCCAGTATTTCAAGTATGTTAAAAACATGCAGCGGGTTGGCACAGCCTATGCTTTGTCTTGTTCCCAGAGACGCACAGGGAACCCACAACAACTTTACATACCGGGAGACACCATGCTGACCGCCATCACCACTTTCATCCGCGACGAAGAAGGGGCCACGGCAGTTGAATACGGGCTTATGGCCGCACTGATCGCCGCCGTCATCATCACCGCCGTCACCTCCGTCGGCACCAGCCTGTCCGGCCTCTTCGACAAGATCGCCACCTCCCTGACCACCGCCGCCGGCTCCTAGCCAGCCCTTGGCTTCGCGAAGCAAAAAGGCCGTCCCCGGCACCGGGACGGCCTTTTTTCATGGCACGCACGCCGGTTAACCGGGCCTTGCCGGTCGGACACATGTGTCCCGGCCAACAACCGCCCCCCAGCCAGCTCCCCGGCCGGGCAAAGGCCCCACCGGTCCGTCCCTGGCCGGACCCTGGCCGGTTGCTGCCGGCCAGGCACGGCCCAAACCCCGCCCGCCTCCGGCCGTCCCGCTCCAGTTCCTGGAGAACGCCCCGGCCGGAGTCCATCGTTTCTGGATCGCCTCGGCCCACACATTCTCGTTCCCCTGCATATCAAGCCCGTTACAACGTGTCCTTGCCTTGGCATGGCCTATGCTTTCGTCTTCAAGGGGCCATGCCAGGCGCACGCGCCCCGGCAAACCGGGAGAAACGCCATGCCGACCGCCGTCACCGCCTTCATCCGCGACGAAACAGGGGCCACTGCTGTTGAATACGGCCTCATGGTCGCGCTGATCTCCACGGCCATCGTCATCGTTGTCGCCGCCATCGGTGTCTCCATGGCCACGATCTACCAAAATATCGCCGAGACGATCAGCCCCTAGCCGGTCGGCCCCACAGGCAAAAAGCCGTCGCCCACCGCGGGAGACGGCCTTTTTGTTTGCCGGAAAAGGGCCCTTTTGGCATCCTGGGTTCAAGGAGTGTCGCCTTATGGATGTCAACACCCACCACCGCATCGATCCCGACCTGTGTGGCCGGCCCATCGCCTTGAGCCCCGGACAGGCTGTGGTACGCCTCACCGCCACAGCGGCCATGGCCGCCGATGACCGGGGCCTTGTCCATGGCGGCTTCGTCTTCGGTCTGGCCGACTATGCCGCCATGCTGGCGGTCAACGATCCGCTCGTGGTGCTCGGGGCGGCCGAGGTCCGGTTCACGGCCCCGGCCCGGGTGGGCGATGTCCTTGAGGCCGAGGCGGTCCTGCGGGAGACCGCCGGCAAGAAACGGCTGGTGGATGTGGTGGTGCGCCGGGCCGCCGAGACCGTGCTGACCGGCAGCTTCACCTGCTTTGTCCCGGCTGCCCACGTCCTTGACCGGTAAGGGCAAGCCAGGGAGCCTTTTGCAACAATCGGAGAGGGGGATGCCTCCGGCGGCCAAAGAGCAATGCCCTTTGGAAACCCACAATACTTTTTGCTCGTTGCAAATCAGACAAAGCCTGATGTCCCAAGAACCTGAATTGTGCAAAGACCTCCACAAGGAGCAGCCATGAGCTTTACTGTCCAGACCCCTTCCCCGGCGACTGAAGAGCCCCGGTTCGACTGCATTTTTTGCGAAAAACCGGCCCTTGTGTCCTCCGAAGCGGCCCGAACCGAGGCCACCCGCACGGTTGAGGTCTTTTGCCGCCACTGCGGAGCCAGGAAAACCATGGCCACCCGCAAAAGCGCCGATGCCGCCCAGTGGGAACTGGCCGACTGATCCGCCCGAGCGGCCGGCGCTCCGGCCGGGGAAACGCCGTGTGTTGCCGAAACGCGCCTCAGGCTTCGGCCCGGCCCCCGGCCGGGGACGCCCCGGCAAACTGCACGAGCTTGGCGACATCCAGGATCAGCGAAATGGTCCCATCCCCGTTGACCGTGGTGCCCGACACGAAATCCACATCCCGGTAAACGTCGTTTAAGCGTTTGATCACCGCCTGGCGCTGCCCGACAACCACGTCCACGGCCAACCCGACTTCCA
Organism: Desulfovibrio sp. DV; assembly: GCF_001936595.1. Lineage (GTDB taxonomy): Bacteria > Desulfobacterota > Desulfovibrionia > Desulfovibrionales > Desulfovibrionaceae > Solidesulfovibrio. Next base: position 16,257 of record NZ_MLBG01000098.1, on the reverse strand, counting down.
TATCGCCCACCGCGACCATAACCACCCGCTCATAGCCGGGCTGCGCTCCGGCCACGCCGAAAAGCCGGCGCAGGCTCAGGCACGGGACCATCCGGTCGCGCCAGACAATGGTGCCCACAGGCGGCGGCGAGCCGTCGAGAAACCGCTCCAGGCAGGCCCGGGTGGCGGCCAGAGGGATGGTGTAGTCCTCACGGCCCACCCGCACCTGCAGGCCGTCGATGATGGCCAGGGTCAGCGGCAGGCGCACCGTGATCGTGGACCCCTGGCCGGGGCGGCTTTCCAGGATCACGCCGCCGCTCATGGCCTCGATGTTGCGCTTGACCACATCCATGCCAACGCCCCGGCCCGAGACGCTGCTGACCGCCCGGGCCGTGGAAAAACCGGGCGAGAACAGGAAATCCAGGAGCCTGCGCTCGTCGGCCTCTTCCCCGGCGGCCAAAAGCCCCTGGGCCTGGGCCTTTTGCCGGACACGCTCCAGGTCCACCCCGTTGCCGTCATCGCTGATGCCAATACGGACCTCGCCGCCGACATGCTCGGCGCAAAGGCGCACCGTCCCCTGGGCCGGTTTGCCGGCCGCCAACCGCTTTTCCGTCGCTTCGATGCCGTGGTCGACACTGTTGCGCAGGATATGGACCAGCGGGTCCTTGAGACGGTCGATGACGTTTTTATCCAGTTCGGTGTCGCCGCCCTCGCCGATAAAGACCGCCGACTTGCCAAGACTGTCGGCCAGATCCCGGACCAGCCGGCGAAAGGTCCCAAAGATCCCGCCGATGGGCACCATGCGAAGCCCCAGGACTTCGTCGCGCAACTGATTGCTCAGGCGCTGGAGCTCTTCGGCAATGGCCCGCAGTTGAAAGCTGTCGCCCTTGCCGATGGTCTGGGACAGCCGGGACTGGATGATGACCAGTTCGCCGACCAGATCGACCATGCTGTCCAGCCGGGCCGATTCCACCCGGATGCTGGCCGCGCCGTCGCCGGCCTCCCGAGGCCGGGACGCGGCAGCCGGCCCCTCCCCGGCCTCGGGAGCGGCCTGCCGGGCAGCCAGAAAAACCGCCACCCGCCGGGCCAATTCCCCGGCCAGGGCCGGGCCGTCCTCCCAGCCGGAGGCGGCCAGCCGTGTCTTGAAGTCGTCGATATCCGCCTGGCGCAGGGGTTCCTCGGCCAAGGCGGTGAGAAGCACCTCGTGCTCGTCCTCGACAAACACAAACACGTCGCGCAAGACGCCGGCCTCAGCCGGGGTCACGGCCAGGACGTCCCACCAGACCGAAACCGCTTCCGGGTCCAGGTCCGCAAGAGGGAGTACGGCTTCCCAGTGCAGGATGGGGTGCATCTGGCCGAGTTCGGCGAGTTCCGAAAGAAACATCATCGGATCGACGCCGTGCAAAAAGCAATCGGACGCCGGGCGGTAACGCAGCCACCAGGCGGCAGGAGCGCCGGTCGGCGCGGCCGGCGGGGAGGCGGCCGCAGTGGCGCCGGCCGGCGGCGCAGCCCCCTCCTCGCGCCCGGCCAAGGCCCGCAGTTGGCCGATCAGCCGGCTTGAGACGTCTGCCGGGATGTCGCCCGGAGCAGCCAGCAGATCCAGCATGTGGTCCCGCGACTGCAGGGTCGCGTCGAGCAGCTCCTTGCCGATGGCCAGTTGGCCGGCCCGGACCAGATCCCAGAGTGTTTCCACTTCATGGGTGAAGGCGGCCAGATCGTCGAAACCGAACATGGCCCCGGAGCCCTTGACCGTGTGCATGGCCCGAAAAAGCCGGGCGACCTTCTCTCCGTCGTCGGGATCAACCTCCAATTCCAAAAGCAGTTGTTCCACTTCCGCTAACAGTTCCAGGGCCTCCTCACGAAACATCTGGGTGTGATCGAGTGCCATATCCTGCTTTCCCCTGACTCAGGCGGCGCTTTGCGCGTCGCCAAAGGCCGCTGCCGGGTCTGCCATGGCCCTGGCGATATCCAGAACCTCGCTTGTGCCAAACACCCGGTCCACATTGAGCAGAAGGATGAATCGGCCCTCATGCCGGCCGATCCCATCAAGACAGGCGACCTCCACGGCCGCGCCCAAAGATGGCGGCGGGGCAATGGACGCAGCATCCAGCTCCAGCACCTCCTTGACCGAGTCGGCCAGCGCCCCCATCAGCGACACCGTGTCCCCGTGGCGAATCTCCACAATGACGATCCGGGTGTGGATGGTGTGCACCACCTCGCCAAGCCCCAGTTTCACCCCCAGGTCCACCACCGGCACGGCGCTGCCCCGGACGTTGACCACGCCGCGCATATAGGCCGGGGTTTGGGGAATGCGGGTTATCTCGGTGAAATCGAGAATTTCCCGGACCATATGGATTTCGATGGCAAAAAATTCGCCGCCAAGGGTGAGCGTCAGATATCGCCTGGATTGCTGCCTGTTTGTTTCCGCCATGATGTCTTCTCCTTGTTCGGACGGCTAGAACCGCTCGAACTGGTTGTCATCGACGCCGGCATGATCCGACATGTCCAGACGGACGGCGGCGGCCCGGGCAGGGGTCTGGGTTTTGACAGCGAAAGACCGGCCAGGGGCGGGTTTGCCGCCGGCCACGGCCCGGCCGGCCGGCAGGGCGGCGCGAATTCCGCGATGGCCTCCGTCGAGGCGGAAAAACCCTATGGTGCTTTGCAGTTGTTCAGCCTGGGAGGACAGTTCCTCGGCCGTGGAGGCCAGTTCTTCCGAGGCGGAGGCATTTTGCTGCACCACCTGGTCGAGCTGCTGCAGGGCCTTGTTGACCTGGTTTGCCCCGGCCCCCTGCTCCAGCGAGGAGGCGGCAATCTCCTGGACCAGTTCGGAGGTCCGCAGGATATCGGGAACCAGCTTTTCGAGCAGTGTGCCGGCCCGCTCGGCCACGCCGAGGCTGGAGGCGGAAAGCGTGTTGATTTCAGCGGCGGCAGCCTGGCTGCGCTCGGCCAGTTTGCGGACTTCCGAGGCCACCACGGCAAATCCCCGGCCCTGCTCACCGGCCCGGGCGGCTTCGATGGCGGCGTTTAAGGCCAGCAGATCGGTTTGCCGGGCGATTTCCTCGATGATGGAAATCTTGGAGGCGATGTCGCGCATGGCCGACACGGTCCGGGCCATGGCTTCACCCGATTCCTTGGCATCCTCTGCCGCCTTGCGGGCCAGATTTTCCGTTTGCCGGGCGTTGTCGGCATTCTGGTTGATGCTCGCGCTCATTTCCTCCATGGACGAGGAACTTTCCTCCACGGCCGAGGCCTGCTCCGAAGCGCCCTGGGACAGGGATTCGGACGAGGCGCTCATCTCCTGGGAACCCGACGCCACGTTTTCGGCCCCGGACTGGACTTCCTGGACAACGGAAGTCAGCCGGTTGACCATTTCCTTAAGGGCCTGCATGAGCCCGTCGCGCTCGGAGCGTTCCCGCACATCCACTTGCAAGTCGCCTTCGGACAGTTTCCCGGCCAGTTCAGCCACATTGCGGTCGGCCTGGAGCAAAATAACCAGGGAGGAAAGCAGGACATCGGCCGGGGAACGGGGCGTTATGGCCACCTCCAGGTCGCCCTGGGCCATGCGCGAAACCGTGCCGGCCACATCGGCCTCGGCCTTGGCCACACTGCGCAGGGCATCGCACAAAAGGCCCACTTCATCCTTTTGGTGGACGTCCATGGTTTGCCCGGTGTCGCCTGCGGCCAGGGCATTGGCAAAGGCCACGCCGCGCACCAGGGGCCGGCTGATGGCCCTGGCAATGAAAAAGCCAAGGACCAGTCCCAGCACCACGCTGGCGAGCGCAATGGAGATCAGCAGCGTCCGGCTGCTTTCGTAGAGCTTGTCAGTGGTATCGGCAAAATCCTTGGCATTGGCTTCCTTGACCCTGGACAGTTCGGTCAATACATCATCAATGATATCAATCTTCTCCCGCCCCTGCCCCATGGACAGGTCCACAGATTCCCGTTTGGCTGCAAGATCCTCGGTTTTGGCGATTTCGACCACCCGGTTGAGCACCGGTTGGAAGTCCTCCCAGGCGCGACTGAGCTTGCCCAGCAATTCTTTGCCCTTATCCGTGTAAAACAGGGGCCGGGCCTTATCCAATTGTTCTTGGTACTCCAGCTTCCATTTATTGATGCGCTCTATATACTTGGTTCTGTCTGCAGCATTGCTTGAAAGGAGAAGGTTTTTTGTGGCTCGATCGATGTACACAAGTGCAATATTTGCTTCTTTTATATGCGAAATACCAAGCAGCTCCTTGGCATACATGTCGCTGGCCAGATCGTTGATACGACCCATCTTATCGATACCTATGTATCCGACAACGCCTGTCATGATTGCCATAACAATAAACGCCAAAACAAGCTTTGTTGCGACTTTCATATCGTGAAACCATTGCATAGGGCGCCTCCTTGCGCATTGCACATGCGCACTGTCCCAATTATTTCAACAAATAATGAACACGGCGTCAGACAAACGAACAAACAATGTGGACGCTACTCACGGGATACCCTTTGAAAATGCATTTTCCGGTTGTGGTGACACGACATTCCTTCAACGCAACACCCTCCTTTCCGGTTCAATTCCCATAGGAACGAAACAGCCAGAATGTTCACAAACTTCACTTCTTAGACATACAATATTGCGAACAAAACCGAATACTCCCAAATATATCGACACATTTCCTTTCTGCATTTTCTTTTTCTGATGCAATAGTAATGCAACAACCCGACAAGACCCAACAAAAACAAGCCAACGGCATCCACCGTCTCCAACACCACCAGAGACTTATCGACATATTTTGCAGAGAAACAAAGGCGACAACACCATATCGCGGCGAAAGCATCCAATTCGCTCCCCAAGGTACAGAGAGGCTCGCTCCACAACAAGCCCTAAATTATAAAATTCTCAACACGATTCTGACACGACAAGTGGCGCGCCAACCGCCGGCGGGGCAAAGCGTCCCCGTTCGCCAGGGCACAAGGGCACTGGCGCGGACCGTCGCAAATAGGCACGCCCGCGGACGGCCAGCGGGCACTCTGGAAGCAGGGAGGGGCCACGGGTGATTGGGATGGACAGAAAACAGCAGCGACAGGACAAACAGCAGGGCAGCCTCGCACACGGGGCGGCAGGGGAGGACCGGCGTCACGAATGATCTGACAGTGGGCAGCAGCAGAGGAGCGGCAACGGTGTTGCAGAGGAATGGTTGGACAGGCAGGGGCAAGATCGGCTGTTGTTTCCACCCGGATCATGCCTGAAACCAACCTGCCAGCGCCCGGGCGCAGCCGCTTCGTCCAGACGAAAGGACGCAGCCAGCTCCTGAAAAAGAAGAAAGGGTCCAAGCTATCCAGCTTGAACCCTTTGAAATCTTGGTGCCGAAGGGGAGACTCGAACTCCCACCCCCTTGCGAGGACTAGACCCTGAACCTAGCGTGTCTACCAATTCCACCACTTCGGCAGTGCGGTGCAGAAGAAGGGGTTTATACAACACCCCCGGCCTTGGCAAGAAAAAAATCATCCGGACCACATTTTTTTTCCGGACCCCCCAATTCCAGCCGGTTGAAGCCCGTCGTCTTTTGGGATAGCACCATGGGCGAAACGGGCTTTTACCCGCCACCCATTCGCCCATCGGACCATTCACATTATGATTGTCGTCACCCGCGTCGAGGAAATTCACGAAGCCCTGCACGGCGTCTGCCTCACCATCGGCAACTTCGACGGCGTGCATATGGGCCATGCCAAGCTGCTCCAGCGCGTGCGCGACCGGGCCGCTGCCGCCGGGCTCGTCAGCGTCGCCCTCACCTTTGACCCCCACCCCAGGCGCGTACTCCTGGGAAACGCCGCCCCGCCGTCCATCACCCTGCTCGAGCACAAGCTCGAATGCATCGAGGCCAGCGGCATCCAGGTCTGCGTGGTCCTGCCCTTCAGCCGGGAACTGGCCGCCCGGGAACCCGAAGACTTCGTGCGCGAAGCCCTGGTCGAGGGCCTTTGCCTCAAACAACTCGTCATCGGCTACGACTACGCCTTCGGCAAAGGCCGGCGGGGCAATTTCGAGCTGCTCTCGGCCCTGGGCCAGAAATACGGCTTTGGCGTCGAGCGCCTAGACCCGGTCATCATAAACGGGGCGGTGGTCTCCTCCACCCGCATCCGCGACATGGTCCAGGCCGGCAATGTCTGGGACGTGCGGCCCCTGCTTGGCCGCTTCCATCAGGTGCGCGGCACCGTGGTCCACGGCCAGAAACGCGGCCGCCAGCTCGGCTTTCCCACCGCCAACGTGGGCGTGAAAGACGAACTCGTCCCCCTGTCCGGGGTCTATGCCGTGTGGGTCGAGGTGGAAGGAACCATCCGGCCGGGCGTGGCCAACATCGGCAAAAATCCCACCTTCGGCGACTTCGAGTTGTCCGTCGAGGCCCATATCCTCGATTTCAAAGGCAAGATCTACGACCAGCCCATCCGGGTCCATTTCGTCCAGCGCATTCGTTCCGAGAAAAAATTCTCCGGACCGGAGGAACTCATCAGCCGCATCCGCGAGGATGTCGGTCTGGCCCGCATGATCCTGGCCGCCCCTGATTCCAGGCCGTAACAGCCATGGGAACCCGAGCTTCGCGCCAACGCTCCAAACCGTCCTTTTTCCGGCGTCCCCGGGCGCTTTGGCGGCAGTTGTCCCGGCGCTACACCCAGATCGGGCTGATGCGCTGGCTGGTGCTCGGCATCGTGGCCGGCCTCGGGTCCGGCGCCCTGGCCATCGCCTTCCACGCCGGCCTGGAAAGCCTCACCCACCTGCTCCAGGTCGAGCTGGCCGGCCTGACCCTGCCCCATCCCTCGGGCGAGGCCATGGCCGGCGGTCCGGCCGGCCCCTACCGCCCCTGGCTCATTCCGGTTTTCACCACGGCCGTGGGGCTGGTCACCGGCCTGCTCGTATCCCGCTTCATCCCCGAGTCCCTGGAAGGCGTCACCGACGGCACCGACGCCATGATCCGGGCCTTCCACCAGCAGGGCGGCGTCATCCGGCCGGCCGTGCCGGCGCTGAAAAGCGCCACCGCCATCCTGACCATCGCCGCCGGCGGCAGCGCCGGCCAGGAAGGCCCCATCTCCCAACTCGGAGCCGGCCTGGGGTCGCTTATCGCCCAGAAGCTGCACCTGACCGCCCGCCAGCGGCGCATCCTGCTTCTGGCCGGGGCGGCCGGCGGTCTGGGGGCCATTTTCCGCGCCCCCCTTGGCGGGGCCATCACTGCCGTGGAAGTCCTTTATTCCGAAGATTTCGAGGCCGAGGCCATGCTGCCGGCGGTCGTGTCGTCGGTGGTGGCCTATACCCTTTTCGCCTTTGTCTTCGGCGGCAAGGCCATCCTCGAAGCCCCGAACTACGTATTTTCCAACGCCTTCGAACTGCCGTTTTACCTGGCCCTGGCCGTGGTCGTGTCTTTGGCGGCCCGGCTTTTTATCCGCACCTTTTTCACCTTCAAATTCAAACTGTTCGGACCGCTTAAAAAACGCTTCGGCCCGACCCTGCCCATGGTGCTCGGCGGGCTTGGCATGGGCCTTCTTGGCTGGCGTTTTCCGGAGTTGTGCGGCGGCGGCTACGGCTGGATCGAACTGGCCGCCAACGGCCGGCTGGATATGCTGTTTCTGGTCGGGCTCTTTTTCGGCAAGCTGCTCGCCACCTCCCTGACCATCGGCTCGGGCTTAAGCGGCGGCATGTTCGCCCCGGCCCTGTTTCTGGGCGGCGCGGCCGGCAGTCTGGTCGGGCAGGTCGGGCATCTGCTTCGCCCGAACATCGTCACCCAGCCCGGCGGCTATACCCTGGTCGGCATGGCCACCTTTTTTGCCGGCGTGGCCCATGCCCCTATCGGACCGCTGATCATGGTCTGCGAGATCTCCCAGGGCTACGGCCTGCTGGCCCCGCTCATGCTCTGTTCCGCCGTGGCCCTGGTTCTTTGCGACGACATCCACCTGTACGAGAATCAGGTGGACAACAAATTCGCCTCCCCGGCCCACACCGCCGACGCCACCAACAACATCCTCGAATCCGTGCCCGTGGCCTCGGTCTTCACACCGGGCCGGCCCACCATCCTCGAAGAAAACGTGACGCTTAAAGCCCTGGCCGACGTCATCGCCGGCACCAGCGCCTTTGTCTTTCCGGTCAAAAACCACCAGGGCGCGCTGACCGGCATCCTGGCCGTGCAGGACGTTCGCCGGGTGCTGTTCGAGTCGTGCCTGCACGAACTGGTGCTGGTGCGCGACCTCATGCGCCCGCCGGTGGTGATCCATCCGGACATGTCGCTTTATGACGCGCTCATGTTGTTTATCGAAACCGACCTCGGCCAACTGCCGGTGGTCGAGGCCGAACAGCCGGACACGGTCCTCGGCCTGCTTGACCGCCGCCATGTCTTTACCGCCTATTCCAGTACGCTCAAGGCCCTGACAAGCGAAGACTGATCCCACGCTCCTGTTGCTGCAGCGCGTCTGTGCTTGACAGGCCGCAAGGCACCCCCTTATGATCTGTACAGTAGGTGTGCTGTTTTCTTAGCCAATCGGCAGGCAAATGTTTTGCCCTTGCAGTCGGCGCGGCCGAGCAAATCATTGTGAACAACCCTTGGACTGTTTCATAGTTTGTCTTATGCACCGCCCTTGGACGACGAGATACCGCGACAGGAGAACCCATGCAACTTAAAGCGAAATTCATCATCCCGACACTTGTGCTTATCATCTGCGGGATGGCTGTCACGACATGGGTGACCTATTCCAGAAGCACCCAGGCGCTCTCCGCATTGGGGACACAACAGGCGGCGACAAACCTTACATCCCTGCTTTCCCTGGTCGAAATATGGGTTGACGGCGCACAAAACGAAGTTGTTACCCTCGCCAAGACCGAAGATATCACCCGGGCGCTGACTGCCAGCGACGCAGCCTCCCAGGCCCGCGCCCTCGCGCTGACCCAGGACGTCGTCGCCCGCAACCCGTCGTTTGACAGCGTGCTCATCATCAACCCCCAGGGCATCGTCACCCTGGCCACAAATCCCGTCTTTGTCGGGGGGAACCGCAGCGAAAGGGAATATTTCCAAAAGGCCATCACCGGAAAGACCTTCATCTCTTCACCAATTTTCAGCAAAGATATCAATAGATTCGTCTTTGTCATCACCTCCCCGGTCGTCAGCGAAGGCAAGATCGTCGGCATCATCTCCGTCGGGGTCCGCATCGACCGTTTCACCGACCAGTTCGTCGCCCCCCTGGACACGCCTGCCGGCTACGCCTTCATCACCGCCCCCGACGGCCTGGCCCTGGCCCATCCAAACCGCGAACTGGTCGGCAAATTCAACGTCTTTACCGACGCGGACTTCGGACGCCAGATGGCCGGACAGTCCAAAGGCGTCCTCGACGTCGTCTCGCTTGGCGTCGAAAAACTCATCCTGTTCGAAAAATCCCCGCGTACGGGCTGGATGCTCGGCATGTCCGTCAACAAGGCCGTGGCCTTTGCCGGGGCCCGCAGCCTGGGTCTTCTCATTGTGTGGCTCTCGGCCGGCGTGGCCCTGTTCCTCGGCCTTGGCGTCTGGATCATCCTCACCGTCAATGTGCTGCGCCCGGTGGAAGCCCTGGTCGCCGCTGCCAAGAGCATCGCCGGCGGCAACCTCGACACGCCCCTTAACACCGACCGCCGCGACGAAATCGGCAGCCTCCAGCAGGCCATGGCCGCCATGGTCGTCAACCTCAAGGCGAAAATCGGCGAGGCCGAGGAGCAAAGCGCTGTGGCCGCCAAGGAAACCGAGAAGGCCCAAACAGCCATGGAAGACGCTGTCAGCGCCCGCTCCCAGGCGGAAAGCGCCCGGGAACAGGGGATGCTCCAGGCCGCAGCCACCCTTGAAAGCATCGTGACGGCCGTCACTGACGCCTCCGAGGAAATCTCGACCCAGCTCAGCCACTCCAGCCAAGGCTCCCGCGACCAGTCCCACCGGGTGGGCGAAACAGCCACAGCCATGGAAGAGATGAACGCCACGGTCCTGGAAGTGGCCCAGAACGCCTCCAAGGCCGCCCAGACCGCCGACGACGCCCGGCACAAGGCCAATGCCGGTTCGGACATCGTCTCGCGCGTCATTGAAAGCATCGCCGAGGTGCAAACCCGGGCCGGGCAGCTCAAGGAGGACATGACCGTCCTTGGCGGCCAGGCCGAGGGCATCGGCCGGATTCTGGGCGTTATTTCCGACATCGCCGACCAGACCAACCTGCTGGCCTTAAACGCCGCCATCGAGGCCGCCAGGGCCGGCGAAGCCGGACGCGGTTTCGCCGTGGTCGCCGACGAGGTCCGCAAACTGGCCGAGAAGACCATGACTGCCACCAAGGAAGTCGGCCAGGCCATCCGCGACATCCAGCAGGGAACCCGCAAAAATATCGACAACGTCGAACTGGCCGCCGGCAAGATCAACGACGCCACGGCCCTGGCCCGGGATTCCGGCGAAACCCTCGGGGCCATCGTCACCCTGGTCGACGCCACCACCGATCAGGTCCGCAGCATCGCCACGGCAGCAGAAGAGCAGTCCGCCACCACGGAAGAAATCAACCGCAGCATCGTCGACATCAACCGGCTGGCCGAGGAATCGGCCATGGCTCTGGAGCAGTCCACCCGGTCCGTGGCCGAACTGGCGGAGCAGACCCAGATATTACGCAGCCTGATCGACGAGATGCAGGGCGGCGGCTCCGGGACCAAGCAGCTGCCATCCGGCAGCCGACGCCCGGCCCTGCCGGCGGCGCGCCGCTAAAGCCGGCCGCGGCCCCAATGCCCGCCACCGGCGGGAGTCCCCAAACGGCCAAGGGATTGTTGTCCCTTGGCCGCCCCGGCAGGCCCGCGTCCAGGCTGGTACCCCGCCCCGGCAACCGCCTGCCCGCAATCGCCTGGGCGCTTGCCCCCCGGCCGCTTCCAGCCTATGCCTTTTGGGCAATCCCAAAACAGATTCCCGGAGCGGCCATGCGCATACGGACCAAGCTGCTGTGTTTCCTGCTGGTGGTGGTCATAACGCCCCTGTGTGCCTTGGGCCTGTACGCCTGGCGGCAGACTGAAATCCTCGGCCAGGAGCTGGCCGAAAAACCGCCGAAGCCCTGGAGGCCAACGCCGCTGGCGAGCTGGTGCAGACCGCCGACATGTTCGGCGAACACTGCGCTGCCACCCTTGATCTGCTGGAAACCTCCCTGTCGCTGACTGCCGACGCCGCCATGCACCAGCTCGACGTGCAAAGCCCCACGCCCCCGCCGCCGCTGATGCCCATGGACAGCGATTTCGACGCCGGGACCGTCACCGACGCCGTCCTCACCCCCATCGGCGGGTCCGACGTGCACGCCAGTTACGACCACATGGTCTTCCATCTCGCCCCGGGGCTGACCAGGCAAGCCGCCCTGCCGGAAATGCGGGCCATGTCCGGCCTGACTCCCTTTTACCGCACGCTTTTCGCCCACCACAAAAGCCTCATGCAATTCGGCTACGTGGGACTGGCCTCGGGCCTGCACTGCGCCTATCCCGGCCACGGCGGCTATCCCGTCGACTACGATCCCAGGCGGCGGCCCTGGTACCAAAACGCTGCGGCCAAGCCCGGCGTCACCTGGGACGTCATGACCGACGCCGCGACCCGGCAGGTCGTGGCCTCCATGGCCCTGGCCCTGCGCACGCCCGAGGGCCGGGTGCTTGGCGTGGCCGCCCTGGACATCCCCATGGCCAAGCTGTTCCTGCAAAGCGACCTGTCCCGGACCTGGAGCGATAAAATGCGGTCCATGGTCGTTTCCCTGGACACGCAGGGGACGGCGGGCAAACCGGAACTGGTCATCGTGGCCTGCCGTGACTACGCCCAGAAAAGCCGCGACTGGACTGCGCCGGTGGAACTGGAGCGCATCGAATCCCCGGACACGGCCACCCTGGCCGAAGTGACCCATGAACTTGCCGCCGGGCGCAGCGGCGTGCGCCGGCTGACCTACCGGGGCGAGGACACCTTCCTGGCTTTTGCCCCCGTCGCCAACAAGCGGCTGGCCGTGGTGCTGGCTGCGCCGCGCGAAGAGGTGGTGGCTGCGGCCGAGCAGGCCGAGGCCCGGGTCATCACGGCGGTTTCGGGGCTGGCCGGCCAGATCGGCTTTTTCCTTGGCGGCGCGGTCCTGCTGGTGGCTGCCCTGGCCGTGCCGGCCTCCAAGACCGTCACCCGGCCGGTGCGCGAACTGGCTGAGGCGGCCCGCAAACTGGCCTCCGGCGATTTTTCGGCCCGGGTCGCCCCGTGCGGACGCGACGAGTTGGGCGAGATGGCCCTATCGTTTAACGACATGGCCCCGCAGCTTTTGGAACGGATGAAGCTTAAAAACGACATGGCCCTGGCCATGGAGGTGCAGCAGCACCTGCTCCCGGGCCGGCCGCCGGCCATGGAGGGCATGGATATCGCGGCCTTGAGCCTGTACTGCGACGAAACCGGCGGCGACTATTTCGATTTCCTGGAATTTTCCCAGGACGACGCCACCCATGCCGACATCGTCATTGGCGACGTCACCGGGCATGGCGTGTCGGCGGCCCTGTTCATGGCCACGGGCCGGGCGCTGTTGCGCGGCCGGGCCGTGGGCCAGCCCGGACCCGGTGCGCTTTTGACCGAGGTCAACGCCCTGCTGTGCCAGGACACCCACCTGACGGGCCGGTTCATCACGCTGTTTTTCCTGCGTCTGGACCGTTCGTCCAAGGAGCTGTTGTGGTGCCGGGCCGGGCATGACCCGGGGCTGCTCTACGATCCGCCAAGCGACAGTTTCGAGCAGCTGCAAGGCACGGGCATCCCGCTTGGAGCGGTGGCGGACTGGACGTATGAGGAAATGCGCCGGCCGTGGATCGCGCCGGGGCAGGTGCTGGTGCTGTATACCGACGGCATCCACGAGGCCAGGAGCCCGGGCGACGCCATGTACGGCAAGGAGCGTATGGAAGCGGTGGTGCGTCGGGAAGCGGCCGGCCCGGCCTCGGCCGTGGTCAACGCCCTGGTGGCCGATTTGCGCGATTTCAAGGCCGGGCTGCCCCTGGAAGACGACGTGACCCTGGTGGTCATCAAGGCCACGGCGTAAGGCCCAAAGACCAAAGGCCGGGTCGCCCCGGCCTTTGGAAAATCCATGCCCGTTGCCGCAGGCTAATCCCCGGCCGTGTCCCGGACCGCTTCCTCGGCCGCCAGATCAGCCTCTTCCACGATCCGCAGGGCCTCCTCGGCCAGCTCCAACATCTCCCGCCCATGCACGATCTCCACAATGCGCCGCATGGCCTCGGCCGGGTTGGGATGCTGAAACACATTGCGGCCGATGCACGTCCCGGACGCGCCGCAGCCCATGGCCGCCTCGACCATGGCCGCAAAACTCTTGAAATCCGACCGCGACGGGCCGCCCGTCACCAGCACCCGAGACGATGACGCAGCCACCGCCCGGCTAAAACTGCGCGCGTCGCCGGAATACGGCACACCCGTGACGTCCGCCCCAAGCTCGGCCCCAAGCCGGATGCAGTGGTTAATGAGGCTCGGGTCCATCTCGTTGACCACCCGCTCGCCCTTGGGGGCAATGAGCGCCAGCACCGGCACGCCCAGGCCATGGGCCTCGTCCACAATGGCCCCCATGTCGGCCAGCATCCGGTCCTCGAACTCATTGGCAATGTTGACCTGCACCGCCACCATGTCCGCCCCCAGGCGCAGGGCCTCGACCGTGGAACACATGAGGCTTCGGGCATACGGCGGCTGGCAATGCCGCGTACCGCCGGAAAGCTGCACCACCGCGCAGACATCCACAGGAACAGCGGCCACATGGGCCCGCATGGCTCCCTTGTTGAGCACGACGCCCTGCACCGGAAAATGACTGACCATCTCCAACAGCCGCGGCAATTCCTCAAGGCCCGTCAACATCCCCTCCATGACCCCGTGGTCCAGAGGCGCAACCACTGCCTTGCCCGTGTGGGGGTGGAAAAGCCGTGCCAGCTTGCGATCGCTCCCGTGCATGCATCCTCCAAAAAAAACAGTCGTTATCGGTCGGACCACAAGGCCCGCGCACCTTTTCGCGTCAAAAATCCCAGCGGCAGCCCGCGCCAGAAAAGCCCGGACCGGGCCGGCAGATCCCCGGCCGGCAGACTCTGGCCGGCAAGCAGGGCCTCGATACGGGAAAGCGTCTCCTCGTTCAAGCCCGGCCCGTCCCGTTCAATGAGCAGCCGCACCCTGGCCTGGGGCCGAAACACCCCGGACCGGTAGGCGCCAAGGGCATAGCCCTGGTAGCGGAACCCGGCCGGCAACCCGGCCGCCCCGGCATGGAGAAAAAACACCTTCTCGCCAAACGCCCGCACCACGCCCGGCGGCAGCCCGGACAGGCCGCACCCGGCCGCCAGCAAGGCCTTCTCCGGCACAGGCTCCCCAGGCAGCCCGCCGCCGTCGCCCGCAAAGGCCTCGCCCCCGGCCTTCTCAAAAAGCGCCATATAAAAACCCTGGGCCGCCGAGGCCGCGCTGTCCACCCGCAACACCCCGGCAACATCCCCGCGCCGCGCCGCCTCGAACACAAACCCGGCCGGCGCCTCCAGCGGCACGGCCCGAAGCGGCAGATGGTCCAGGGCAAAACGCGTCTGGTCCTCGTTCTCCGCCACATTGGTGGTGCAGGTGGAATAAAGCACCCGCCCGCCCGGAGCCAAAAGCCCGGCCGCTGTCTCCAAAAGCTTTCGCTGCAAGGCCACCAGCGGCGCAACCTTGTCCCCGGCCCAGATCTTGGCCGCCTGGGGATTTTTATCGAGCGTCCCCCAGCCGCTGCACGGCGGATCAAGCAGAATATGGCTGAACGACCCGGCCGGCAACAGCGGCGACAAATCCGCCGACGAACAAGTGGCCGTGTTGGCCAGATTTTCCCGAAAAAGCGTCTGGCGAAGCGTCGCCAATCGGTCCGGGGACGGCTCGTTGCCGATGACAAACCCCGTAGGCCCGACCAACTGGGCCAAAAATCCCGTCTTGCCGCCCGGAGCGGCACACATGTCGAGCACCCGCGCCCCCGGCGGCGGCGCAAGCAGCAACGGCGGCAACATCGACGAACGGTCCTGAATATGAATGTAGCCAAACCGCGCCGCCATGGACAAGCCCAGGGCCACCGGCTCGGCTACTATGCGCCGGCACCACGGCGAAAAAGGCTCCACCTCGGCCACATGCCCGGTGGCCGCCAAAAGCGCCTCGACCAGCTCCCGCTCGCCCGGCCCACACACCAGCCGAAAACTGCGGCCCGAACTCTCCCCAGCCTGCGCCACTGCGCCATCGCCATCACATACTGCCATGGCCCCACCCTATCCCGCCGGCCATCCCTTGAAAAGCCCCGCGCCCGCCCCGCGAATCGCCCTTGCCAAACGCCGCCCCCCTGCATAGGTATTTCCGGCCAACCCCCAAAAGAGCCCAAGGAGCGTTCATGGATATCATCATGCAGCTCGTCGACATGGTCCTGCACGTCGACAAATACCTAAACGCCATCGCCGCCGATTACGGCACATGGACCTACTTCATTCTATTCATGATCATTTTCTGTGAAACAGGATTGGTCGTCACACCGTTTCTGCCCGGCGATTCACTGCTCTTTGCCACCGGCGCCCTGTGCGGCGGCGGCGTCCTTGACCCCAATATCATCTTCGGCCTGCTCGTCTCCGCCGCCGTCATCGGCGACAACCTCAATTACTGGATCGGCCGCCGGGTCGGACCCGCCGTCTTCGAACGGGAAACAACCCGCTTCTTCAAAAAAGAATACCTGCTCAAAGCCCACGCCTTCTACGAACGCCACGGCGGCAAAACCGTCATCCTGGCCCGCTTCGTCCCCATCGTGCGGACGTTTTCCCCCTTCGTGGCCGGCATCGCCCGCATGTCCTACGCCCAATTCCTGACCTACAGCGTCGTCGGAGCCGTGGTCTGGGTCTCCTTTTTCGTCTACACCGGCTACTTCTTCGGCAACCTGCCGTTTATCAAAAAGAACTTCAGCATTGCCATCCTCGTCATCATCGTCATCTCCGTCCTGCCCGGCGTCATCGAATACATCCGCCACAAACGCGCGGCAGCAGCAGCGGCAGCAGCGGCAGCAGCGGCTGAGTAATTTACTGGGGCGCTGCCCCAGACCCCGCCGGGACGCTGTCCCGGACCCTGGCAGGGCGCTGCCCTGCACCCGCCGGGGGGGATCATCCCCCCCGGACCCCCTGGATGGGGGCGCATGGTCTGGACGAGGTAAGGGGCTACGGCGGGAATGGGAGCACGGGAAGACTGTTGGCGCGGGAGCGCTTGGCGGCTTTGCCGCATGGTTGGTTGGAATTGGGGCCGC
>NZ_MLBG01000097.1 GCF_001936595.1 Desulfovibrio sp. DV | reverse complement strand
CTCCCTTGCAGGGTCCGGGGGGATCATCCGTCCCCCGGCCGCCCGGGAGGCTCTCTTGCTCTTTTCTCACGCTTCGTCCCCCGGCCGCCCGGCCGGGCCTGGAGTCATGACAGGGGCGGGGCAGGGCTCCGCCGTAAATCACCAAGGAGTATGGCATGCGTCGTATTGTCTGGATGTGTCTTCTTGCCCTGACCCTGGCTGTTCCGGCCCTGGCCGAACCCCTGACCATTGCCGCCGGGGCCGGCTACAAGAAACCCGTGACTGAACTGGCCAAGGCCTTTGAAACGGCCAGCGGCATGAAGACCGAACTTATTTTCGGCAACATGGGGCAGGTGGCCACCCAGGCCAAAAGCAGCGGGGCTGTTGACGTTATCGTTGGTGAGAAGGGTTTTTTGGAGTCTATGGGCCTGCCCATCGACAGCCTGTCGCCGCTTGGCCGGGGCGTGCTGGTGGTGGCCTGGCCCAAGGGGAACGGCCTTGCCGCGCCGGCCGATATTGCCAAACCGAGTGTGGCCCGGCTGGCCATGCCTGACCCGGCCAAGGCCATCTACGGAAAGGCGGCGAGCCAGTATCTGGAAAAGTCCGGTCTGGACAAGGTGGTTGCCGGCAAGCTCCTGGTGGTCGCCACCGTTCCCCAGGTCACGGCCTACCTGCAAAGCGGCGAGGTGGACGCCGGTTTTGTCAACCGCACCGACGTGTTGGATGCCGGGGCTTCCATCGGCGGCTTTCTGGAAATCGACCCGTCCCAATACGCCCCCATCGAGATCGTGGCCGTAAGCCTCGGCGGGGCCAAAAATACTGCCGGGGCCAAGGCGTTTGCAGCCTTTTTGACCAGTCCCGAGGCTCGGGGCATCATCGGGCGGCACGGCTTGTAGTGGACTGCTTTTGCTCGTGGCAGAAGCCGGACTCCGGCGCGGGCAGGGCCGCTGTACCACCGCTCGTCGTCAGACGGATGCGTATCTGTTTGGGTGAGGGATAATGCCCGAATCCTTTGCAGCGGCAGCGGCCAATCCTGAAGTGGCCTTTTCCATTGTCCTGACGCTTCGGGTCATGGCCGTGGCCCTGCCGCTCCTGTTTCTCATCGGCGTGCCCCTGGGCTATCTGCTGGGCCGGGGACACGGCCGGTTTGTGGCCGTGCTCGATGTGGCGGTTTCCTTGCCCCTGGTCCTGCCGCCCATGGCCGTGGGTTTTTTTCTGTTGTTGCTGCTTGGCCGAAACGGGCTTGTGGGCGGTCCGTTGCGCCAATTGACCGGCGTCGAACTCATCTTCAGTTTCCCGGCGCTGGTGGTGGCCGCCGTGGTCTCCGGGCTGCCGCTTATGGTGCGCCCGGTCCAGGCAGCGGTGCGGGGGGATCTGCTGCTGCTGGTGGAACTGTCCTCGGTGCTTGGCAAGTCCGCGCCAACGACCTTTCTCCGGGTGGTTCTACCCCATTGCCGCAAAAGCGTGGCTGCCGGGATGTTTCTGGCCACGGGCCGGGCCTTGGGCGAGGTCGGCGTGAGCTTGCTTCTTGGCGGGGACATCATCGGGCGCACCAACACGATTTCCCTGGAAATATACAACGCAGTCTTCTCCGGCCAATACGGCCGGGCCGGATTCCTGGCCGGTCTTTTGGCCGGCGTCTCCCTGCTTCTGACCTCTCTGCTCAAACGTACCGGGAAAGGCTGACCGCATCCGCTACAGATCGCCCTCCAAATGACGGTTTGGTGTCGAGCATGGCAAAAAAATAATGCCAGAGCTTGACAATCATTCTCAATTCCATTACCTAGGGGACAGGCAAGGAGAAAGCCATGGCCCCGCTCGGATCGCTTTCCACATTTCCAGTCGGCAGCCGCGTGCGTGTCGAGTCACTGTGCGACTGTCCCGGAGCCAGGGGACGGCTGTGCGCCATGGGCATCACCCCGGGCACGGTGGTGGAGATCACCTCCTGCTGCGGCGGGCCGGTGTGTCTGCGGGCCAGAGGCTGCAGCTTCACGCTGGGCAACGGTCTGGCGCAAAAGGTCTTCGGCCGGCTCGACCGGGGTGAGATTGCGGCAGCCTGATTTTCAGGCGGTCGGATTTGGCGAAGGTTTGGAGGGAGCACTATGGAACAGACGCCCCAGAAGTGCATCGGAATGCGGGAGTTGCAGGTCGGGCAGCGGGCCACGATTTGCAGCGTGGGTGCTGCAGGCGAACTGGGCCGGCGCATTCGCGACATGGGCCTCGTACCGGGGACCGATATTTCCATCATCGGCCGTGCACCGCTTCGCGATCCGGTGGCCTTGCGCCTCAAAGCCTTCACGCTGACGCTTCGCAACAGCGAGGCCGACTTTATCACTGTCACGCCGTTGTAGAGTCCCTGCAGCCGGTGGGCCTCCCCATTTTCCTACGAAAACATGACCGGTCGTCCTTGTGGCGGCCGGTTTTTTTGTATCGTGTCCGCCACGGTCTTCCTCGTGGCCCCTTTTGCCCATTGCCGAGTGGCCTCGGAGTCGGGTACTGCGGCAACAACGTGCGGGTGTGACCGTTTGAAGGCACACCGCCTGGGGAGAATACACCATGGTTCAGGATGCTTCCGATGTCTCCAGAATTGCCGTGGCTCACTTTGCCTCGGGGTGCAACTGCGCCCAGGCCGTGCTGGCCGGTTTTGCCGAGGGCCTGGGACTCGACGTGCCAACGGCCATTCGCCTGGGCACCGGCTTTGGCGTGGGCATGGCCCGGGGCGGGGCCTGCGGGGCTGTTTCAGGCGCGGTGATGGTCCTTGGGCTGGCTGGCGGCGGCGGCGGGCCGGGCGCAGCTGCGGCCAAGGCGGCGACCTATGCCCGGGCCAGGGAATTTTACGACCAGTTCATCGACCGCCATGGATCGTTGATCTGCCGCGACCTGATCGGCCTTGATCCGTCGGTCCCCGAGGGTCTGGAACAGGCCCGCCGGGAGATGCGGTTTGAGACGATATGCGTCAAACTCGTCAGCGATGCCGCCGCCATCCTGGAGATTATGCTGAAAAGCTGAAAGACCGGTGCGGATCACGCCGGTCCGGGAGGCGCTGTCCCGCATTCCGCCGAAACGGCCTGCCGGAAAAGGCGGGGAGGAGGCCTTTCATGACCCAGTGCATTGTCTGGCCGGCCACTGCCGTGCTCTCCACCGGCCAGACGCAGTGCCATGACACGGCAGGCACGTCTGTCCCCTGCCCGGGCAGCGGCCAGGACGCGGCCTTCGCCGCGGCCCGGCCGGAGGGCCGAGGTCCCCGGTTTGCGCTCGCATCCGAAGGGCTGGCCAGGGATCAGGCCACAGGGTTGCTGTGGCCGGTCGATGCCGGTCTGGCGGGCTTTCCCCGGCCCTGGTCCGAAGCCCTGGCCCTGGTTGCCGGCTATGCCCGGGACGGCCTGCTTGGCCGCACGGACTGGCGGCTCCCCAATCGCCGGGAACTGCGCAGCCTCATCTCGTATGGCGCGGCCCGGCCGGCCCTGCCGCCGGGGCATCCCTTCCAACATGTTTTTACCGGCTGGTACTGGAGCGCCACCACGGCCGCCCCGGCTCCGGCCTATGCCTGGTACGTCCATCTGGAAGGCGGGCGGATGTTTTACGGGAAAAAGGACCAGGACTGTCTGGTCTGGCCCGTGGCCGGCCGTTTTCGCCTGCCGCAAACCGGCCAGGAGCGCTGCTACGACAGTCTTGGCCGGGAAGTCCCGTGCGCCGGGACGGGCCAGGACGGTGAGATCCGATCCGGGACGCCGTGGCCCAGTCCGCGTTTCGAGGCCCGGGGAGAGGCTGTCCACGACCGGCTGACCGGCCTTATCTGGGCGGCGCGGGCTGATGGCACCGGCGGGGTGGCTACCTGGGAACAGGCCCTGGCCCATTGCCGCCAACTGGGCGACGGGGGGTGGCGTTTGCCCACGATAAACGAGCTGGAGTCCCTGGTTGACGCCGGGCGCAGCCATCCGGCCCTGCCTGACGGGCATCCGTTTTCCGGCGTCGGCGAGGCCTATTGGTCCTCGACCACCAGCGCCTTTGAAAACAATTGGGCCCACGCCCTCTATCTCCAGAAGGGAGCAGTGGGCGTGGGCATCAAAAGCGCCAGGGAGTTCCTGGTCTGGCCCGTTCGCGGGCCGCTGGCGTAACGAACGCGAGTCTAGAAGCGTTCGAAGGCGTTGTCGTCGGCCTCAAGGTCCAGGGCTATGCCGTTTTTCTTGCCGGCTGCGGGCCGGGGACTCCGGGCTGCGGGGCGGGACGGCCGGCCGGACGCGGCCAGAGCCTTGGGCGCAGCCTGGCGACGGACCATGTTGTCCAGGCGGAAGTAGGAGATGGTATCCTGAAGCTGCAGGGCCTGCCCGGAAAGCTCTTCAGCGGTGGAAGCCATTTCCTCGGAGGCCGAGGCGTTTTGCTGCACCACCTGGTCGAGTTGCTGGATGGCCCGGTTGACCTGCTCGGCCCCGGAATTCTGCTCAACGCTTGAGGCGGTGATTTCCTGAATGAGTTCCGCCGTGCGCTGAATGTCGGGGACGATGCGGGCCAGGAGGTCGCCGGCCTTTTCCGCGATTTCGACGCTGGAGGAAGACAGCTCGCTGATTTCCCCGGCGGCGTTGCCGCTGCGTTCAGCCAGCTTGCGCACTTCGGCCGCCACCACGGCAAAACCCTTGCCGTGTTCCCCGGCCCGGGCCGCCTCGATGGCGGCATTCAAGGCCAGCAAGTTGGTCTGGCGGGCAATTTCTTCGATAATGCCAATTTTTTGGGCGATCTGTTTCATGGCCGACACGGTCTTGGCCACGGCATCGCCGCCGCTTTGGGCATCTTCGGCTGTTTTCAGGGCAATCTGTTCGGTCTGCTTGGCGTTGTCGGCGTTTTGCCGGATATTGGCGGCCATCTCTTCCATGGACGAGGAAATCTCCTCGACGCTGGCGGCCTGTTCCGTAGCCCCCTGGGACAGGCTCTGGGTGGTGGCCGAGAGTTCTTCGGAACCCGAGGCCACGTTTTCGGCCCCGGACTGCACCTCGCCGACCACCTCGCGCAGTTTCTGGATCATATGCCGCAGGGCGGCAGCCAGCGCGCCCACTTCGTCTCTTTGCTCAATATCAATCGTCTGGTTGAGGTCGCCGGCAGCCAGGCCTTCGGCGGCGCGCACGCCGACCAGGATGGGCCGGGTGATCATGCGGGAAATGAAGATGCCAAGCAGCAGGGCTATGACCACGCCAAAGCCGATGCCGGACAGGGAGATGATTCTGGCCCTGGCGGATGCGCTTTCGCCCTCGGCCTGGCCTCTTTCGGCATCGGCCAGAGAGACGGCCATGAGCTTGTCGAGGAGGTCGAAACAGCGGATCTGCTTGTCCCGCACGGTGACCATGGCATCCTGGCGCATCTGGCTATAGATGTCCTCGATGCGGGCCACCTCTTGGTTCATGATGGCGAATTGGGTGATGGTCTGTTCCACGGGATCATGGATCTCTGTGCGAAGAGTGCCGAGAAGCTCTTCGCGCGACGCGTTTTTGGCGGCCTGTTCCTTGAGACGGGCCACTCCATGGTGGAGTTTCTCATGGACCGGGAGCAGATCAGCGATGGCCTTTTTAAACGCCGGGTTGGTTATAGCCCGGCCGGTGGAGCCGAGCCATTTGCCGAAGTTGCATTGCTCGGCGTTGTCGCCGCCGGCCAGAGGCTTGCCGTTCAGGGCCAGATTGTAGGCGTCAGACAACAGCTTGAAGTGGTCCCCGCGAAACAGATCGATCTGTTGGCGCAAGGCCGAAGGGTCGGCGATGTCGGACTTGTCCCACTGGCGGGCCAGATCGAACGTCGTATTGTTGATCTTGACCCATTCCTGCCAGGCCGGGACGAACTCGCGCCACAACCGTTCCGCTTCAGCCGACTTGGGCAGTTTCTCGTATTCGTCCCAGGAGTTGCGATAACTGTCCCGCAACTTGGCGATATTGTCGTACTGGCGTTGGCGATCCTTGGCGTCAAGTCCCGGGATGAGCAGGGAACGCTGGGCGACTCGAACTGCTTCTCCTGCAATTTTAATTGCTTGGAGATCGCGTACAGACGGCAGGTTGACGTCGGTCACTGTTTGGAGGTGATCGGTTACGGTGTTTAGGCCGGAGAGTCCGACCAGACCGACGATGAGTGTGATGACGGCGGTGATCAGAAATCCGCCGACCAATTTGACCCCGAGCTTCAGATTGCGCATGCAGTTACTCCCACGACTTAGGTCCTGGCCCGTACTATCGGCCAAATCAGTGGTTTTCTAAGGGCGTAACTCGGAATTTGTCAAATGGGTCAGGCTATACTCCTGTGTTCCGGGCGTCGGTTCGCGCTTCGCCCCTGATCAGGCCGTCGGCGATTTCCACCACCCGGTCGGCCATGGCCGCGTAGGCCGGTTCGTGGGTGACCATGACCACGCTTATGCCCTCGGTGACGAGTCCCCCAAGGGTGCTTATGATGTGGCGCCCTGTATCGCCGTCGAGGCTGCCGGTCGGTTCGTCGGCAAAGATCAGACGGGGTTCGGTCACCAGCGCCCGGGCAATGGCCACCCGCTGCTGTTCGCCGCCGGAAAGCCGGCCCGGCAGTCGTTCGGCCTTGTCCGCCAGCCCCACCCGGTCCAGACACTCCAGGGCCTTGCGGCGCTTGTCCGCCGAGACCGGGCGAATGGTCGAGAGAAACGGGGCCAGCACGTTTTCAAAGGCCGTCAGGTAGGGGAGCAGGTGGTGCATCTGAAAGACCATGGAAAAATCCGTGGCCCGCAGCCGGTCCCGCTCCCGGGCTGAGAGCGCGGCCACATCCCGGCCCTGGTAGAGCACTTGTCCGGCATCCGGGGTAAGCAGGCTCGACAGGACATTTAACAGGGTGGATTTGCCGGAGCCGGAGCGGCCGACGATGCACACGAACTCCCCGGCCGCGATGCCAAGGGACACGCCGCGAAGGGCCGGGGCGTTGCCGGCATCGGTAGCAAAAGCTTTGACGACGTTGTCTGCGACAAGCATGGTCATATATTCTCCAATGATTACAGCATGACCAGGGCCTGGGACGGCTCGATGCGGGCGGCGGCCAGGGCCGGCGGCAGGGAGGCCAGGCTGGACAGGGCGGCCACGCCGACAAACATGAGCCCAAATTGGATCGGGTCAAAGGCCGGAGCAGCCTGCTCCCCGAGGTCGAGCAGGGCCATGAGTCGGCCGCTGGCGGCAAAGCCCGCCAGATAGCCGATGACGGCGGACACCGCGCCAAGGACCAGGGCTTCGAGGTTCATGAGGAAAAAAACCGCTGCCTGGGAAAACCCCAAGGCCCGCAGCAGCCCGATCTCGTTTTTGCGCTCGTTGACCGAAGAAAATACCGACAGTCCGATCATGACGCAGGCCGTCAGCAAGATGACTCCGGAAACGGCCAGGGCCAGATGCTTGACGAAATCCACGGTCATCATCCGGCTCTTGACCACCTGCTGCATGGCCTTGATGTCGGTCCCGGGCAGCCCGGCCGCGATTTGCGCCGTGATCTCCTCGATGGGGCAGCCCGAGCACAGGGCGGCCACCTCCACGAAATGGACCCGGTTCTCCTTGCCCGCAGCCCCTTGCAGGGCATGGAGATCGGCAAAGAGCAACCGGTCGTCTTCGGAGCCGGTCACGCCGAGCACCCCGGCAACCGTGAAGTCCTTCCCCTCCACCACAATAGTGGACCCGGGAGCAAGTCCCAGGCGGCTGGCCGCTTCAGACCCGGCCAGGAGGGCCGAGGGGTCGCCGGGCAGGCTCCCTGCTGTTGCGTACCAGTGGCTCTTGATCAGCCGCTCCTGGGTGAAATCCACGCCGACCACGCCAACAGGCACATCGGCCACCCGGGTGAGCACCACGAATTTCGGGGCCACGGCGCTTAACCGGTCCTTGTGGTGGATGCCGGTGATGGCGGCCAGGGTTTCGTCTTCTTTGAGGTATTTGATGTCCACGGACACGTCGCCAAGGGTCAGGCCGCCGTAGCCGACCGACAAGGTCTCGGTCTTGGGGCTGACCAGGATGTTGGCCCCATAGGCGGCAAGCTTGGCCTCAAGGCTTTCGCCCACGGCCTTGGACAGTTCGACCAGGGCCGTCACCGAGGCCACGCCGATGGAAAAGACGGCCACCATGAGCAGGGTGCGGGGCAGCTTGCGGCGCAGGTTGCGCAGCGGAATGGTCAGGATATTCACAACACCTCGCTGGAATTGCAGCCAGACGGTTTATGGCCGGCCAAGGCTAAAAGAAAGCGGCTCCGGCCGCGATGTCAGCCACGTTCACCCGGACAGCGTCGCCAGCCACGTGCGAGGCCAGGGGCGAGGGGTTGCAGCCGCCGCGCACGTCGCCAACCATGGTCAGATGGAACTTCCGGCCGCAGTTGATGCACACCATGAAGTCGCCTTCCTGGCGGTAGCCTTTTTTCTCCGGATAACAGACGTCGCAGGCGTCAAGAGCGGTGCGCACCCGGCCATCGGCTGTTTTGACGGCAAAGAAACGGACTTCCTTGCCGCCGGTGGCGACCGCATAAAAATGGGCCTTGCCGTCCTGCAAGTCGGCCAGGGGAAAGCTCACTGCCCCGTCGGCCGGGGTCAGGCTGGTCGGGCCGGAAAACAGGCCGAGCAGGGCGTGGCTCGGTTGGGCCAAGGTCAGAAGGAAGGCCAGGGTCAGGCAGGCGCAGGCGATACGCGTCAGATAATCCGGAGTTTTAACGGACATGGGGAGTTCCTTGTAGGGGGCTGCGGTCCGGGTTGGACCGGCCAGGGGTAAAGATGACCAGGCCGGTAGGCTTTTGGCCTGCAAGCAACGGGTGTGCCAAGAGGCCCGGTCCGGCCGAAATGTCCGGCAACCGACCGGGAGCGCTTGGAACGGGCCATGCACAGCTCCGGTCTGGTCCGGCATCCAGGGATGTTCAGGTCTTGTCGTGTATGATTTATAGACAGTGTCAGTGGCGAGGCGTATAAAAAAATGACGCAGTGTTTCGTTTCTATCCACCAGCCGCCGGAAAGGCGCGGGCAGGCGAAGGCGTGTTGCAGCTAATCAAACGATGGTCGTTTCGCGGCGGTGGTTCCCCGCTGCTGTTTCTTGGTGCCGCCGGCATTCTGGCGGCTGTGGTGACGGTCATGGCCGTCATCGATATCGGCCGGGAAAAGCAATATGTGACCGAGCTTTTACTGGAAAAGGGCGCTGCCCTCATCAAGGCCTTCGAGGCCGGAACCCGGACCGGGATGCGCGGGGCCTTTGGCGCGGAGGTCCGCCTGCAGCACCTGCTTGAGGAAACCGCCAACCAACCCGGCATCTTCTATCTCGCCGTCACGGACGAGCGCGGCCGTATTCTGGCCCACAGTGATGCCTCGCGCATCGGCCAGACGCTTTTTTCGCCTGAGGCCATGGCCGATCTGGCTCCGGACATCACGGAGAAGTGGCGGCTGGCCCAGGAGGAAGAGGACGGACGGCGTTCGCTTTTGGTCTATCGGCGCTTCGTCCCTTCGGCCATGGGCCGGGGGCCGCACGGTTTGAGAGCCCACCCTCCGATGGAGGACCGGGATTTCCTGTGCACCGACGACTGCGACGCCAAGGGGATGCCCCGGCCGCTTCGGGGCGTGCCGCTGGATATTTTCGTGGGCCTGGACGTGGCTCCCATCGAGGCTGCCCGTCGGGCCGACCTCTACAACATGCTGGTGACGGCCTCGGTGGTGCTCATTCTCGGCCTTGGCGGGGTCCTGGGCCTGTTTCTGGCCCAGAGCTACCGGGCCCAGCGTCGGGCCTTGCGACAGACCACGGCCCTGGCTTCGGAAGTGGTGGCGTCCATGCCGGCGGGGTTGGTCCTGGTCGGGCCTGACGGCCGGGTGGCCATGGCCAATGGCGCGGCCGAGAGTCTGGCCGGCGTGGCCCAGGGCGGGCTGATCGGTCGGGAGGCGTCTGCGGTGCTGCCGCCGGAGGTGCTTAAAAATCCGCCGACTGATGAGCGCGAAATGGAGATTTCCCTGGCCGGCGGCCCGGTTGTGGCCCACGGGGTATCGGTTTCGGCCGTACGCACCGATGAGGGGACGCCGGTGGGGTCCCTTGTCGTGCTGCGCGACCTGCGCGAGGTCCGCCGCCTGGAAGCCGAGGTGCGACGCCGGGAGAAGCTTGCCGCCGTGGGCAATCTGGCCGCCGGGGTGGCCCATGAGATCAGAAATCCCCTCAGCTCCATCCGGGGCTATGCCGCCTATTTCGGGGCCAAGTTCGCCCCGGGCAGCGAGGACCGCCAAGCCGCCGAGATCATGGTGCGCGAGGTGGACCGGCTCAATCGCGTCATCTCGGAACTGATCGAATTCGCCCGCCCCTCAGACCTCAAACGCCGGCCGGTGCGGCTGTCCGATCTGGCCGGCCACGCCGCCCGCCTCATCCGGCCAGACGCCCTGGCCCGGGGCGTGGCCATCACCCAGGAGTCGTCCGGTGGTGACCCGGAGGTCCTGGCCGATCCCGACCGGCTGGCCCAGGCGGTCCTCAACCTGTGCCTCAACGCCGTCCAGGCCATGGACACCGGCGGCGTCATGGGGCTTGGCGTCGGGGTGGCGGCCGACGGCCGGGCCTATCTGGAAGTGACGGACACCGGCAGCGGCATTGATCCGGCTGACCGGGATCGGATATTTGATCCCTACTTCACCAGTAAAGCCCAGGGCACGGGCCTGGGACTGCCCATCGCCCACAAGATCGTGGCAGCCCATGGCGGTGAAATCCGGCTGACGGCCCGGCCTCAGGGCGGCACATCGGCCATGGTGCTGCTGCCGGTGGCCGGGGACGGCGCCGGGCAAAACGCGGAGGACAGCGATGCTGGCGAATATATTGGTGGTTGACGACGACAACGGGCATTTGTCCATGCTGCGCACGGTGCTCACTGGCTGGGGCTACGGCGTGGCCGGGGCCGGCGATGGGGCCGCGGCCGTGGCCATGGTCCGGGAAAAGCCCTTTGACGCGGTGCTCCTTGACGTGCGCATGGCCGGTATGGGCGGCATGGAGGCCCTGGCCCGGATCAAGGAATACAATCCGGCCGTGCCGGTGCTGATCATGACCGCCTATTCCTCGGTGGAAACGGCTGTCTCGGCCCTCAAGTCAGGGGCCTATGACTACCTGACCAAGCCCCTTGACCTGGACGTGTTGCGCCTGACCCTGGAGCGCGCCCTGGATCACGTGCGTCTGGCCCGGGAAAACGTCAGCCTGCGCCAGAAGCTTGGCCCGGGGGCCGGCGGGCCGGAAATCATCGGCACAAGCCCGGCCATCCGCGAACTGTTTTCCATGATCGCCATGGTGGCTCCGACCGAGGCCACGGTGCTGGTGACCGGGGAATCCGGCACGGGCAAGGAGCTGGTGGCCAAGGCCCTGCACAGCGGCAGCCCCCGGGCCAGTGGGCCGCTGGTGGCCGTCAACTGCGCCGCCTTGACGGAAACTCTGCTGGAATCGGAGCTTTTCGGCCACGAAAAGGGGGCCTTACCGGAGCCGAGCGCCGGCGGGAAGGCCGCTTCATGGCCGCCAACAAAGGCTCGATCTTTCTCGATGAGATTGGCGAGGTCGCCCCGGCCATCCAGGCCAAGCTCTTGCGCGTCATTCAGGAGCGCGAGATCGAGCGGGTGGGCGGCGACCGGCCCATCGGCGTGGACGTGCGCATCCTGGCCGCGACCAACCGGGACCTGAAAAAAGAGGTGGAAGCCGGCCGGTTTCGCGAAGATCTCTATTACCGCTTAAACGTCGTCAGCCTGACCGTGCCGCCGCTGCGCGACCGGGTGCAGGACATCCCGCTTCTGGCCCAGCATTTCCTCACGCGCTTTGCCGAAAAAAACCGCAAACGCATCAAGGGCTTTACACCGGCGGCCATGGACCAGCTGCTGCGCTGCCCCTGGCCGGGCAATGTCCGGGAACTGGAAAACGCGGTGGAGCGGGCGGTCATTTTGTCGGTTGGCGAATACGTCACCGAGCGGGAACTGCCCCTGGCCGGCCTGCGGGACACGGCTGCCGGCCATGCCGCCCCGTCACCGGGGCTGGCCGGGACGGTCGGGCCATCCGATCTGGCCGGGTTGGCCGGGATGCCCCTTGACGACGTGGAGCGCGAAGTCATCCTGGCCACCCTGCGCGATACCGGCGGCAACAAAAGCGAAGCCGCCCGGGTGCTTGGCATCACCAGGGCGACGTTGCACAAAAAACTCAAAAAATACGGCGAAGAGTAGGCGCGTTTTCCCGGCGGGAAGGCTGCGGGACGGGGTCAGCGTTTGACCGGCAGGCGCAGCGTCTGGCCGATGCTCAGGCGTCTGGAGTCTGCTCCGGGATTGACGGCAGCGATGTCGTCGGGGTCAAGGCCCATGCGCTTGCCAATGGTGAGAAAGGTGTCGCCGCTTCGCACGGCATAGGTCTTCTTGCTCGGCCGGACCTTGGTTTTGGCAGCAGGTTCCCGCGCCGGCTGATGGCGCGGTTCATCGGCCACGGCGCGCATATCCCGGGCCTGGGCGCGCAGTTCCTTGATCCCGGCGCTTGGCGGCAACTGCTCCGGCGCAGCCAGGGCTTCCAGGACGACGCCGGCCAGCAGCCTGGAGCCGGTATCGGTCAGATGCACGCCATCGGCGGTGCGAAGGGGCACGGCGTCGCCGGTGGCCACATCCCGGGCGTGGCGGGTGAAGCGGCCCTCAGGGTCGGAAAAAGCGGCTTCGGTGCTGATGAAGCGGCAGCCCGCTGCCGCACACATGGCAGCCAGGGCGGCGTTGACCTGTTTGACCCCGGCAGCCAGCGAACCCTCGCCCATGGACGGGACGCCCACCCAGGCGATGGCCACGGCCGGGTTGGCCTGACGGCAGATGTCCACCAGTTCCCGGGCCTTGGCGGCATAGGCGTCGACCCAACCGGGATTTTCGAAATAGACCCGGCTGCCGTCAGAAGCGGCTATCGGCATCACGTCGTTGGCTCCGATCATGATGATGGCCACATCCGGCGGATTTTTGGCGGCCAGTTCCTTGAGACGGGCCGGCCAGTCCAGGAGGTCCGGCCGGGTCAGCCCGGTCGAGCGCATGCCATCCCGGGTGAAATCGAGGCCGGGCACGCCGGCCAGGGCGTGTTCGAGCTGTTCGCCAAGGCTTATAGACAGGGAATCGCCGATTACCAGGACACGTTTGACTGCCGCCAGCCGACTCCCTGCAGCATCCGGGGGCACAACGGCCCGGGCCGGGGCGGTTGCCGGGGCGGCGGCAGGCGGTGTGACTTTTGGCGGATCATCCTGGCCGCAGGCCGTGCCGAGCAGGCAGGCCAGGGCGGCCAGGGTTGCCGTCGCGAACAGGCGTCCCGGCCGCCCCGGCCGGGACGATGCCCCGGCCCCAGTCGTCGGACCGGTTGGCGGAAAGGGTGCTTGGGGCAGATCGGTCATGCGGTTTGCGCCGGCAGGGACCGGGCTGCCCAAGAGGAGGGCGGCACAGTGGTGCGCGTCATTGGGGCTTTCCTGCGGCGGCCTGTTTTTTGGGTGAAATCTCCATATCCCGGGCCAGGGTCGTCAGGAAGGTCTGGGCCAGGATATCGCCGCCGGCCACGGTGAAGTGGACCTTGTCGTTGGCCCGAACCTTGATCTTCACACCCTTTTCGTTGGCCAAAAAGGTGGAGTAGTTGCCCTGGTCGTCGGCCAGAAGGCTCCAGGTGTCGAGATAACGGCTGTTTTTGAACTTGGCGCACTCGGCCATGACGATGTCGTTCATGATCTGGACCTGCCGGGCATAGGGCGCATCACCCATGACCGGAAGGCCGATCCAGTAGTTTCGGATATTTTTTTCCTGCAGGGCGGAAAGGAAATCCTCGACCCGCATGGAAAAGACTTCCGGCCAGGTCTTGTTGGGGCTTCCCGGCGGCCGGGGCTTCTCATTGACATTGATGTATTTGGCGTCGTTGGCTCCCATCATGATCACCACGACATCGGGCTTGTACTTGTCCAGAAAGACACGAAGGGCCTTGCCCCAGTCGTAGTACTTGGGATTGGCCAAGCCGCTTGAGACCTTGCCTTCCTCGATAAGTTCCACGCTGTCGAGTTCGGCCACGCTGCGCCGCAGGGACAGGGACAGGCCGATGGCCAGGGAGTCGCCGACCACCAGTATCTTGCGCGGGGCCGGGGCTTTGCCCTGGGTCAGGGTCTGTCCGGACAGACCCGGGTCGGGCGCAGCAGCCTTGATGCCGGTGGCGGGAGCCGGACCGGCTTCATCCCCTGGTTCGGCCAGGGGGGACCTTGGCGGGGACAGGACGGCCAGCAGGCTGTCGGCGTCAATAGGCTCGTCGGGCTTCAGCAGTGGCTGGTTGGGATCAAGGCGTTCGCGCAGGGCCGCTTCCGCCGCGTCCGAGGCCGGCTCTTCACGGCAGGCCAGATTGTTTTTATAGGTCTCATCGTAATAGACGGCCATGGCGCAGTCGAGTTGCCGCCAGGAAGCCGCCAGTCCGGTTTCACGCCAAAGATTGCGCACCCGGCGCACCTGCCGGGCCGTTTCCGAGGCCGGTCCATCGGCCAGACGGTCGTCCACCCAGACCGACACCTTCTCGATGTTGGCCAGCATGGTTACGACCAAGGCTATCAAGTAAACAAGGCAGGCTTTTTTCCAGCTCATGGGTTTCGACGTATCCGGGCGTTAGGGGCGAAGTCGGAGGGCCGTCAGGGCGCGGCCGTCAGGCCCGTGACGATGCGGTCGGTAAGAAGCTTGCAGCCGGCCGCGCTGAAATGCACGCCGTCCTTGCCGCGAAGCGACACGGCTTTGCCGCCGACAGGCTTTTTGGCCGAAAAATTGCCGGCATTGTCCGCGAAAAGGTCCCAGGAGTCGATGAACCGGCAGCCTTTGGCCGTGAGGCAGGCTGAACGCATGGCCTCGTTGGCGGTCCAGGCCTTCTGGCTGAAGGTCTTCTCCCGCATGGGCGGCAGGCCGACCCAGACGACCGAGACTTTGTGATTGGCGGCAATGGACAGGAACCGGGCCGCCTTGGCCTGGAAATCCTTGGACCACTCCGGGGTGCCCTTGCCGTTTTTGGCGTCGTTGCCGCCAAGCATGACCACCAGGGCTTCGGGTTTTTCCTCGGTCAGAAATTCGCCCAGGGCCTTTTCCCAATCGTAGAATTTCGGGGTGTTGAGTCCGCTTGAAACCTTGCCCCGGCTGGCCAGGGCCACCGGACCGCGCGGTTTGAGGGATTGTTCCATGGTCATGCCCAGGCCCACGGCAAAGGAATCGCCGACAATAAGGACCTTTTTCGGGGCACAGGCCGCCTGGGCCGAAGCGGCCAGGGACCCGGCCGTGGCCGTTGGTTGGGTCGAAGTGTCCGTAGCGGCCACGTCGGCCGGCGCAGCCTTGGACTGTTTTTTGGCCCAGGCGTGTGCCGGCAGAAAACAGGGTGCGGCCAGGACGCAAACCAGTGTTGCGGCGGACAGGACGGACTGCAGGGTATGGGTGGTGCGCCCGCCGAAAGGACGAGCCGAAGAATATCGCATCCGCTGCGGTATAGACGCGGCCTGCTGGTTTGTCCAGACGCAGGGAGGGGCCGTCCCGGGCCGGCCCCAAGCTCCCCGCGCCTGGGCGGCTAATTGAGATACCGGGTGGAAACCCAGCCTTCCTGGCCACGGGCGTAAGCCCAGACGTGGGTCCAGCCGCCTTCCTGGCCAAGCACCTGCACCTGTTCGCCGGCACTGAGCGAATTGATGATGCCGCACTTGGTGGAGCCGCACGAGCGCAGGCTCAGGCCATCGGTGTTGACCACGGCAAAGACGCCGTCAGCCGGGACCACCACGCCCGTGGGCAGGGGGAGGCAGCCATAGCCCGACGCAAAATAATAGCCTTCCGGGCAGGCCGGCTGCGGCACGTAGACGGTCGGCCTGGCAGCCACCACACATCCGGAAACAGCCACGAGCATTGTGAGTCCGAGCAACAAACAAAGTCCACGCATTGCCTTCATGAAATATCCTCCCGCCGTTAGGGCCGCGCTCGCCCGGGCCTGCCGTCCGAGACCGCCACTGCGGGCGGTCGGGACGGGAAAAGAGTACCTACCATGCCCTATCTATCACCCGAAGCGAGGCCCGGTCAACGCGCTGGAGCGGGAGACGTCCGCACACCGTCCGGCGCTTTACAAGTTCATGGTTTGGAGAGTAACGTCCCCTTTTTTACCAATTCTGGGAAGTCGCTCCGCAAGGATACTGCCATGCCCCATCATTTGCTCACGCTTTTGGATTTCACCCCCGAGGAGGCCGGCCGCATCCTCGATCGCGCCGCCGCCATGAAGGCTGCAGACTACCGCAGCAAGCTCCTCGATGGCAAAACCTGCATCCTTATTTTCGAAAAAGCCTCCACCCGCACCCGTGTCTCCTTCGAGGTGGCCGTGCGCCATCTCGGCGGCTGGCCGCTTTTCATGACCCAAAACGACTCCCAGCTCGGTCGCGACGAACCCATCCGCGACACCGCCCGGGTGCTGTCGCGCTACGCCGACTGCCTGATCGTGCGCACCTTTGGCCATGACAAGCTCGAAGACCTGGCCAACTACGGCAGTATTCCGGTAGTCAACGCTTTGTCTGACGCCTACCATCCCTGCCAGATCATGGCCGATCTGCTCACCATGCGTGAACACTCCGGCCGTCTCGACGGCCTGAAGCTGGCCTATGTCGGCGACGGCAACAACATTGCCCATTCGCTTATTAACGCCGCCGCCCGTTTCCCGATCAAGGTGGCCGTGGCTTCGCCGGCCGGCTATGAGCCAAGCGCCGCCGTGGTGGCCAAGGCCAGGGAGCAGGGGGCCGACGTCACGGTCGTGGCCGATCCGGCCGAGGCTGCTGCCGGGGCAAACTATCTCTATACCGACGTCTGGGCCTCCATGGGCCAGGAAGCCGAACACGCCGCACGGGTCAAGATTTTCGCCGGCTATCAGATAAATGACGCCCTGTTGGCCAAGGCCGCGCCCGGAGCCAAGGTGCTCCACTGCCTGCCGGCCCACCGGGGCGAGGAAATTACCGACGCCGTCATTGAGGGGCCGGCCTCCATTGTCTGGGACGAGGCCGAAAACCGGTTGCATGTCCAAAAAGCCATCCTCGAATGGATTTTCACCCAGGGCAACTAGCCCAATGACAAGGAACACCGTCATGAGCAGCATCAAGAAAGTGGTTCTCGCCTACTCCGGCGGCCTCGATACCTCGGTCATCCTCAAATGGATCAAAAAGACCTACGACTGCGACGTGGTCACGGTCACCTGCGACCTCGGCCAGGAAGAGGAACTCGACGGCCTGGAAGACAAGGCGATGCGCACCGGCGCGACCAAGGCCTACATTGACGACCTGCGCGAGGAATTCGCCAAGGACTTCATCTTCCCCATGCTGCGGGCCGGAGCCGTCTATGAAGGCCGCTATCTGCTTGGCACCTCCATCGCCCGGCCGCTTATCGCCAAGCGGCTGGTGGAAGTGGCCCGGGCCGAGGGCGCCCAGGCCGTGGCCCACGGCGCGACCGGCAAGGGCAACGACCAGGTGCGCTTTGAACTGACCACCGGCGTCCTGGCCCCGGACCTGCGCACCATCGCCCCCTGGCGCGAGTGGGACTTTGCCTCGCGCACGGATTTGCTCAATTTCGCCAAGGACAACGGCATTCCCGTACCCTCGGACAAGAAGGGCTCGGACCACAGCATGGACCGCAACCTCATGCACTTGAGTTTTGAGGGCAGCGAACTGGAAGACCCCTGGAACGAGCCGAGCGCCGACACCTATCTGCTCACCGTGCCCGTGGAAAAAGCCCCTGACGTGGCCGATGTCATTACCATCGACTTTGAACACGGCGATCCCGTGGCCATTGACGGCGAGAAGCTCTCTCCGGCTGCACTCATCAAAAAACTCAATACCTTGGGCGGCAAGCACGGCATCGGCCGCATCGACATGGTGGAAAACCGTTTCGTCGGCATGAAGTCGCGCGGCATCTACGAAACCCCGGGCTGCACCATCCTGCATGTGGCCCACCGCGATCTCGAAGGCATTTGCCTGGACCGCGAAGTCATGCACCTGCGCGACGGCCTTGTCCCCAAATACGCCGAGATGGTCTACAACGGCTTCTGGTATGCCCCGGAACGCAAGGCTCTCCAAGCCATGATCGATCAGGCCCAGGAGCGCGTCACCGGCACGGTGCGGGTCAAGCTCTACAAAGGACAGGCCTATCCGCTGGGCCGCAAATCGCCCAACAGCCTGTACAATCCCAAGCTGGCCACCTTCGAGAAAGATGAAGTCTACAATCAGGCCGACGCCACGGGCTTTATCCGCCTCGTTGGCCTGCGCCTGCGCGGCCTTGGTCAGTAGCGTAGTAGGGAAGAGAAAGAGAATCAGGGGCGCTGCCCCTGCACCCCGCCGGGGGGAT
>NZ_MLBG01000096.1 GCF_001936595.1 Desulfovibrio sp. DV | reverse complement strand
TTTCCATCCCCACGGAGTTAAACCATGTCCATAGCGATTATCGGCGGCGGGTTGGCGGGTTGTGAATGTGCTCTTGCCTTGGCTCGGGCGGGCGTTGCCTCGACGATATTTGAGTGCAAGCCGGCTTTGTATTCCCCGGCCCATGTCAGTCCGGGGCTGGCGGAGCTGGTGTGTTCCAATTCGCTGCGTTCCGATGAGCCGGTGACGGCGGTGGGGCTTTTAAAGGTGGAGATGGCCGAGCTTGGCAGCGCGGTCATTGCCGCGGCCCGGGAGACGGCCGTGCCGGCGGGCAAGGCTTTGGCCGTCAACCGCGAGCTTTTTAGCGAGGCCATGACCGCGCGCATCGAGGCCGAAGCGCTGGTGACGCTGGTTCGCCGCGAGATCATGGGCCTGACCGATCCGGCCCTGGCTGGTTTCGAGGCCGTGGTGGTGGCGGCCGGGCCGCTGGCTTCCGAGCGCATGGCAGCCAGCCTGCTTGAAACCATCGGCGGCGAGGGCCTGTATTTTTACGACGCCATCGCGCCCATTGTGGCGACCGATTCCGTGGACATGGACAAGGCGTTTTGGGCCTCGCGCTGGCAGGAAGGGGAGGGCGACTACCTCAACTGTCCGCTGACGAAAGACGAGTACATGGTGTTTCTGGAGGCGCTCCTTGCCGCGCGCAAAGTGCCGAGCCGGGAATTTGAAAAAGAGCTGCATTTCGAGGGTTGTCTGCCCATCGAGACCATGGCCGAGCGCGGCGAGCGCACCCTGACGTTCGGCCCGATGAAGCCGGTCGGGCTGACCGATCCGCGCACGGACCGCTGGCCCTATGCGGTGGTGCAGTTGCGTCCGGAGAATAAAGAGCGCAGCACGCTCAATCTGGTCGGTTTTCAGACCAAGCTGGCCTATGGCGAACAGGAGCGGGTGTTCCGGCTGATCCCGGCCCTGCACGCCGCGGAATTCACGCGCCTGGGCAGCATCCACCGCAATACGTTTGTCAATGCGCCCAAGGTGTTAAACGAGCGTTTGGAACTTGTGGCCCGACCGGGCGTTTATCTGGCCGGCCAGATCACGGGTGTGGAAGGCTATGTGGAGTCGGCGGCCTGCGGCCTGTGGCTTGGTACGCAGCTTGGGGCGAAGATCGCCAGGGGCGTGGATATTGCCCCGCCGCCGCAAGTGACGTCACTTGGGGCGTTACTCAATCACCTGCGCACGCCGGCCAAGAAATTCCAGCCGAGCAACGTCAATTTTGGTCTGACGCCGCCGCTGGAAGAGCGGATGAAGAAGGCGAACCGGAAGATGGCCTACCCCGAGCGGGCACGGGCGGCGTGGGGGGAGTGGTTGGCACATCTGTAGCCAACCGCACCGTCCCGGCCGGGCCGAAAGACGCACGCTGTCTGCTGCGTCCCGCACTGCGTCGTAGCGATATGTTTCGAAGAACGCTTTACGCCACGCTGTCTTGTTGCTCCATCTGTTGGGCGAGAAATGCGGCGTGGGCTTTTTTCAGTTGTTCAATTTGCGCGTACTCCGGGTCGCGCCGCATGGCCTCGTAATTGACGGTCGCTTGGGGTTGAGCCGTTGCATCGAACGCGCGCTGGGTCATCGCTGTTGGAGCCTTGACGATCGTGCCGTGCATGGCCTCGGCAATTTTTTCCGCCCTGGCTTGGGCGAGCTCGGGGCCGCTTGAACCCCTCGAACCGGCGTCCGCCTCTTTGATGGCGTCGGCGCACGGTCCGGCCGTTGCATTCGCTGTCTCCACGAATCCGTGGTTGTCGATTTTTGCGACCACCTTTCCATTGACGACGACGCTGGCATACTGCGCGTAGGTCGGATTTCTTGATATATCTGGAATCTGTGAATATTGCTGTTCGAGCATGGCCTGCTTGGCGGTCATGACCATTTGAAAAAGGTCCTCGGGCGCTTCGGCCAACGACACGGCTTTGAGCGTGGCAGCGAGGGGCTTCACGGAGGCCAGATCGATTCGATAGGAGGTATCAGACATGGGTAAAATTCTCCCGTTGAAGGGGCGATGCCCAAAATTGTAGCAAAAGTAATGCCATATGCAGAAATTGCCTTGCCTGTCCCCGCAAGACGTCTACAGGTACGCTGCTGCGAGTCGGGCTGATCGGACTTTCAGACGGCACATTTTGGGAACTGATAGAGGGGTTGCAGCCAAAAAGCCCGGATTGCTCGTACAAGCAGGGAAGATCACGGCCTCAGGGCGTTGTCCAAGCACCCATGCACCCTGGCCAAGAGAGTCCAGCCGGCTGGCGGCAATGTCGGCCTGACGCCGCCCCTTGGGGAGCGGATGAAGAAGGCGAACAGGAAGATGGCCTACCCGGAGCGGGCGCGGACGGCGTGGGGGGAGTGGTGGACGAGTGAAACTGCCTAGCAGATGCGACTGACAGCAAGAGGTGCATCATGCTTTATCGCATGAGCGTCACGCTGGTGACGCAACAGGGTACTGTTTCAATAATTGAAAATATTGGTAGGGTAGTCAAAAATAACCGTGGGGAGATTGTCCAGTCATCCGACGGGGTTGTTGTAGTAATCTTGGGCAGTAGGCTTTTGACGAGACTGATTGGTGTCTGGTATGCAAGCGAATTAAGTAAATTTCAACTTCCGACGAAACTTCGGATTGAAATTATCAATGGTGGTGGTTAAACCCATGTTGTTATTGATTTTGTTGATAACTTAGGCTTGGGACTGCCTGACAAATACTCGGATACCGCGTACCAAAAACATTTTAGAAAAATATGCGATAGTATAAAAGAGCAATTGTCAGCGAAAGAATTAACACCGCCAAACGAGCAAAGCAGAGAGTCTGATTTTGCAGGAAAAAATAGTAAGACTGCTGTCATGTCTCTGCAAAATTGCCAAATATCTACTTGTAACAAAATCTACCAAAAATACTGTTTGTGGTGTGTAATTGGAATTTTTTGGTTTTTCCCTTTTGGGATGATAGCCACAGTGTATGCATCTCAAGCTGTTGCATCAATGAATTCAGGAAATTACGAGAAGGCAGTTGCCAAAGAAAGAAATGCAAAGAGATGGCTCATTGCGACGGCAATTGCAGGAGCTTTTTTTGTGGTTGTGGGCATCTATTCTGATGTCTACGGGAATTAAGATTTGAAATGTCGGCTTGCGATTTAATGGACTGCGATAGGCAATCACAAGTCTTGATTATACCACTACCTGCTCCAACACCAACTCTACGCCATAGCGCTCCCGGGCGGCTTGCCGCATTTCCTCGATGACGGCCAGAATATCGGCTCCGGTGGCAGCGCCGGCGTTGACGATGATGCCGGCGTGGCGGGGCGATATTTGCGCGCCGCCGATGGTAAACCCCTTTAATCCCGCTTCTTCCATGATCTGGCCGATGGGGGGCGCGGCTTCGGGGCGGCGAAAGACGCTGCCGGCGCTCGGGAGATTGTAGGGGAGCTTGCTGCGGCGCAGTTTACCGATACGGCCCATTTCATGCAGGATTACAGCCGGTTCGGCCGGGGGCAGGCGCAGCGTGACACCCAAGATCACCGTGTCCGTACCCTGGAAGGCGGTCAGCCGGTAGGATGGGCGGCATTGTTTCCGCGATAAAACAGCCCTTTCGCCCGTTGCCGGATAAAAAACCTCCACCGACTCCACCACGTCGTAAAACGACGCGCCGTAGGCTCCGGCGTTCATGTAGGCCGCGCCGCCGATGCTGCCGGGGATGTCCCACACGTGTTCCAGGCCGGACAGGCCGGCTTTGGCTGCGGCCCGGCAGACGTCGCGCAACCGTGTGCCGGCAGCGGCCTTGACAACGCCGTCTGCAAGGACAGCAAGCATGTCCAGGCCCTTGGTGCTCACAAAGCGGAACGATGCATCGTAATGATTTCGGGTAAGTATGATGTTGCAGCCGTGGCCGAGCAGGACGATGCGTTCTCCAACAGACTCCTGCAATGCTGCGATCAATTCGTCTGCTGTTTTCGGGAACGAACAGGCCTCGGCCCAGGCGGCCACGCGGTAGGAATTGTGTTCGGTCAGCCAGGTCGGGGCAAAAACACCTGTCATAGCAACCTTTCCTCCCCGCTCCCCGGCTCTCGCCCACAATCCTGATCCCGCCCGCCACAATAGTCCCGTCCGTCCGACCATCTCCCCACCACCCCCATCGAGGGGGTCCGGGGGGATCATCCCCCCGGCGGAGAGGTCCAGGAGAGGCGGCGCCTCTCTTGGCGGGGTGCAGGGGCAGCGCCCCTGCCTCTTCCTTTATTCTTTCCCGCACTGGCGGCGCAGGTCCTGGTTCTCGCGGGTCAGGGCCACGATGCGGCTTTCGAGGTCGCGCACCTGGGCGCGCACGCCGGTCAGGGCCGCGTCGGCCATGGCCAGATCGCGGCGCAGGGCGGCGGCGTCGAGGTTGGCCCGCGACAGGCGGTCGTGGACCACGTCGCTGATCACTTCCTCAAACAGCCGGCTGGCTTGTTTGCGTTCGTCCGGGGGCATACGGTCGAAGATGGAGAGGTCGATGGCGAAGCAGGCAAGGTTGGTCTGGGCCACCACCGAGGCATTGCGCGGCCGGCCGCGCAGCGGTCCCATCTCGCCGAAAATTTCGCCGTAGGTGGTGAGCACGGCCACCTCGGCTTCCTGGGCCAGCACGCGGGCCTGGCCGGAGATGA
Organism: Desulfovibrio sp. DV; assembly: GCF_001936595.1. Taxonomy (GTDB): domain Bacteria; phylum Desulfobacterota; class Desulfovibrionia; order Desulfovibrionales; family Desulfovibrionaceae; genus Solidesulfovibrio. The sequence goes on along the minus strand of NZ_MLBG01000096.1, from coordinate 13,715 downwards.
GGGAATAGACCCAGCTGTCGTGGTCGCCTTCCCGGATGATGGTCTCGCCGGCCCGGTATTCCCGGTAGCGCAGGCCCTTGTCGACGAAAAGGGACGTGATCTGGCTATCGGAGAGGCCGGCGAAGGCAGGCATACGATGCAGCAGGCCAAGCACCCGCTCGGAGATAGTGATATTGCGTTCTTCCATGCCGCCCGTGCCCCTCCCGAAAGGCTCTGGCCTGCCGGTCTTTGTGCGTCATTCAAACACAGGCCGGTTCCATGTCAAGGCATACCGGTGCGAAGCGGCGCAATGGTGGTCAGAAATTGGGGCTCGGGCTGGCCTCGCCGCCGGTTGGGGTATCGGCTGACGGGGCTGCGGCGGCGGTCTGGCGGCGCACGAGGCCCTGGGCTTGCAGCTTGTCCATGACCCCGGAGAGCAGGGTGAAGGCCTCGACAAAGCCTTCGGTGGTCATGACGATGCGTTGGCGGCGTTCCTTGGCCGGCTGGCCCTTGGCGTCCACGGCGTCGGCGGACAGGCCGAAGAAATCGATGCGCACGGCTCCCTTGCCGTAGCCGATGCCCAAAATGCCGTCGGCGAACACTTCCTCGGTCATGGCGTCTCCACAGGCCCGGCGCGGCTAGGGTTCGCGCAGGCTTTCGTCAAAGGTTTTGAGCAGCGGATAGAGCAGATAGGTGATGACCCGACGCCGGCCCACCTTGATTTCGGCGGTGAGCGTCATGCCGGGAAACAGGCGGAAATCGGGCGGCACGGCAGTCAGATGCACGTCGGCAAGGGCAGCGCGCACCCGGTAAAAAAGGCGCTGGCCCTCAGCCGTGTTCTTTTCAAAGGCGTCGGGGCTGACCGTGGCGAGTTTGGCTTCGGCCACGCCGTGGCGCTGGTAGGGGAAGGCCTCGAACTTGACGCGCACCGTGTCGCCGGGTCGCACCAGCCCGATGTCCTGGGCGGCCACCTCGGCCTCGACCAGAATATCCTCGCCGCTTGGCACGATAGTTAACAGCGTGTCGCCCTGCTGGGCCACCGACCCGGCCGAGCGGGCGGACACGTCAAGGACGATGCCGGCTTCGGGGGCGCGCAAGACGACCAGTTCGCGCAGCCGTTCGGCCTTGCGCTCGCGTTCCTCGGCTCCGGACAGCTCCCGGGAGGTGGCGGACAGTTCCTTGGCCGTCTCGGCCTTCCAGTTCTCGGTGAAATCGCGTTTTTCCGCTTCGGACCGGGCCAGGGTCTCGCGCAGTTCCAGGGCCTCGTTTTGCAGCTTGGTCAACTGGCCCTCGGCCTCGATGCGGCTGCTTTGGGCCTTCATGTATTCGACCTTGGAGCTGGCTCCCTGATTATAGATATCGCCGTACATGCGTTCCAGGTCGCGGGCCAGGGCGATCTGCTTTTTGTGCTTGGCTGCTTCGGCGGTGTTGGTGGCCAGTTTGGCGGACAGTTCACGCAGCTTTTGGCTGAGCGTGTCGAGCCTGGCGACAAACTCCCGGCGGCGGGCCTCGTAGACGTCCCGTTCCAGGGCCAGATCGGCCGGGGAGAGCTCCGGCGGCGGCTTGCACTCGCCGGCCAGTTCGCAGCGAAGCCGCCAGACCTTGGCGGCCAGGGCGGCCCGGTCCTTGCCGCGCTCGGACAGTCCGGCCTCGGCAAAGGTGGGATCCAGGGCAATGAGTGCGTCGCCCTTGGCCACGGTCTGGCCGGCCGAGACATAGACCTCGCGCACGACAGCGGTTTCCATGGGGGCGACGGTGAGGTTTTTTCGGGCCGAGACGAGCCGGCCCGGGGCAATGACGATGCGGTCGACCTGGGCCAGACAGGCAAAGAGCAGGGCGGCAAGGACAAAGGCCAGGAGCAGATAGAGGGTGGTGCGGTAGCGCACCGGCGTCGGCACGGCCAGGATTTCCAGGGCATCGGGCTGGAAGGCGGCAAACCGGGCGGGCGGCGGCGTAAAGCCGGCCTTGGCCGGCGGCTTTTGCCCATCAGTCTTTTTCGGAACCACCGCACCCTGCCTCTTCACCTGCCACGCCAAATTTTCCCCGCCCAGGGGGTCCGGGGGGGATGATCCCCCCCGGCGGGGTTCGGGGCAGCGCCCCGTTTCCTCTTCCGTCCCCTAAAACTTCACCCCGCGCACGGCGTCGAGGGTGCGGGCGTAATCGTCTTCGGAGTGGGCAAACGAGGTGAAGGCGCATTCGTAGGCCGAGGGGGCCAGGATGATGCCGGCCTCGCGCATCTGGTTATAGAAGCTGGCGTAGCGGGCGGCGTCGCCTTTTTTGGCCTCGTCGAAGTTGGTGACCGGGCCGTCGCAGAAAAAGAGGGTAAAAAGCGAGGCGATATGGGTGAGCGTCACCGGCGCGCCCTTGGAGCGCAGGATGGCGGCCATTTCTTCGGCCAGGGCCTTGGTGCGCTCGGTCAGGCCGGCGTAGTCGGCGGTTTTGAGCTTTGTAAGCGTGGCCAGGCCGGCGGCCATGGCCAGCGGATTCCCCGAGAGCGTGCCGGCCTGGTAGACGTCGCCGCAGGGGGCGATGCGCTCCATGATGTGGCGCTTGCCGCCGTAGGCCCCGACAGGCAGGCCGCCGCCGATGATCTTGCCCAGGCACGTCAGGTCCGGGTCGATGCCGTAGACGCTCTGGGCGCCGCCGTAGGCCAGACGGAAGCCGGTGATGACCTCGTCGAAAATGAGGATTGCGCCGTGGGCGCTGGTCAGTTCGCGCAGACCCTCGAGGAAGCCGGGAGCGGGAGGGACAAGACCCATGTTGCCGGCCACGGGTTCGACGATGACGGCGGCGATGTCCGGCCGGGCCTCGAAGAGGGCCTTGACCGCGGCCAGATCATTGTAGGGGGCAAGCAGGGTGTGGCGCACGGTGTCGGCCGGCACGCCCGGGGTGCCGGGGATGCAGAAGGTGGCCAGACCGGAGCCGGCAGCGGCCAGGAAGCCGTCGGAGTGGCCGTGGTAGCAGCCCTCGAACTTCACGATCATGGATTTGCCGGTGTAGCCCCGGGCCAGACGCACGGCGCTCATGGTGGCTTCGGTGCCGGAGTTGACCATGCGCACCATGTCGATGCCGGGCACGGCGGCGACAACGGCCTCGGCCAGGGCCACTTCGGCGGCGCAGGGTGCGCCGTAGCTGACACCCTTGGGCACGGCCTCGAAGATGGCGGCCGTGACGTCGGGGTCGCAGTGGCCAAGGAGCATCGGCCCCCAGGACATGACGTAATCGATCATCTCCCGGCCTTCCACGGTGGTCATTTTGGAGCCGGCGGCCGAGGCAATGAACAGCGGGTCGCAGCCCACGCTGCGGCAGGCGCGGACCGGGCTGTTGACGCCGCCGGGGATGAGGGTCTGGGCCTTGGCGAAAAGTTCGGCAGACAGGGTCATGCGGGCGTCTCCGGGGTTGTTGTGGTTTTGGCGACGGCTTCGGCGAAGGTCAGGACATAGCCGTTGGGGTCCTGAAAGCTGCATTCGCGGGTGCCGTAAAAGGTATTGTGGGGCGCTTTGAGAAAGGGCGCGTGTTCGCTTAGGCGGGCGTAGAGGCCGTCGAGATCGGTGCAGTCGAGGTACAGGATGAGCGAACCGCCGACCTTGGTTTCGGCAAACCGGGGCAGTTCGCCGGCCAGGGCGGCGCGGGTCTCGAACATGAACCGGGCCTGGCCGTATTCCACCAGGGCAAAGGCCATGGGGCCGGGGGCGGGCCGGGTGGTCACGGTTTCGCGGCCGGCCTCGACCACGCCGACGACGAAGGCAAAGCCCAGGACGTCGCAGTAAAAGGCCACGGTGCGGCCCACGTCTTCGACCATAAGGACAGGTGTGGCGCGGGTTATGGTCATGGGCGGTTCCTTTGGCGCGCGGTCGAAACAACCCACCGGCGCGGCCCTTTACCGTAGCCGGGAGCGGGCCTTGACGCAAGGGTCGGGGGCCGGACGCGGCAAGTCCTAAAATCACACATGGTTACTCGGAAATCCAGGCCGCTGTCCGGGGTGAAAAAACTGAGCGGCAGTGGCGGTGATTCACTGGTTTTTGTATCGTATTTATCTGAAATAAATCATTTTAAACGCAATATTAAAAAATAATTCAGACAACGCGAAACAGCTGGTTTCGGGTTGACATCTCCCGGCAGCTTTACTAGGAAGCGCCCCTCATAACGGCACGAGAACTACTCCGTATCTTCCTCGCGGCTCACTTCATCTCCGAGAGTATTCTTCGCATCACCAACCCCCCTTCGATCCATGACCGCCGCCCTCAGGATCATGCATTCGGGACACTTTGACTGCATTATTTTTCACAGTGGTCAAAGTCTGCAACACTGCATGGAGGTGTTCATTCCATGAGAGTCATTACAGTCTTCTTTGCTGTATTCCTTTTCGCCGCCACGGCCAACGCCTCGACCGGAAAAGAAGTTTCTTCGAGAAACAAATCCTCACGAAACCGCATAGCCGCCACGGTGACGGCCTACACGCCGGCCCCCCGGGAAAACGGCGGCCGGGGCACCAAATCCGGCACGGCCATCGGGACGCGCATCCGGCCGGGGATCGTGGCCGTGTCGCGCGATCTGCTGCGTTCGGGCTGGAGTTTCGGCGACAAGGTCCACATCGAGGGCCTGGGCGTTTTCATCATCGAAGACACCATGCACCAGCGCCATCGCCGCACCATCGACGTGGCCGTGCCGAGTATGGTCGAGGCTGAAAAGATCGGCAAACGCCGCGACATCGTGGTGACGCTGTTGGAAGGCCGTTCCAGGACCGGAAGCTAGGCAGGTTGGGCAGGGCTTCCCGGCCGGCCGGAGGCCCTGGCGGGCAACCAGCCGGATTCAGGGCGCATTCCGGGCAGGGGGCCTTGTGATCAGGCCCGGACGACCACGACCAGGGTCACGTCGTCTTCCTGGCGGCGCTCGCCGCGAAATGCGGCCAGATCGGCCAGCACCGCCGACACCATCCCGGCTGCCGGCAGCCCGGCCGAACGGCGGATGACCTGGCGAAGACGCGTCTTGCCATACATCTCGCCGGCCTCGTTGCGGGCTTCCCAGATGCCGTCGGTGCCAAGGAGCAGCACCAGGCCGGGTGTGGCAAAGGGCATGGCATACTCGGCGTAGGCATAGTCCGGCTCGATGCCAAGGGGCAGGCCCACGCCCGGCCATTCATCAAAAGTGTCCTGTGCCGGGTCGTAGAGCAGGGCCGGATCGTGGCCGGCCCGGACATAGCGGGCCACCCCGGCCCCGGGTCGGATCTCCATGGCCAGCAAGGTCATGAACCGGCCGGAATCGGCCACGTCGCGGCACAGCAGCCGATTGGCCCGGCGAACCCGGCCGGCCGGCGTCTCGCTGTCCTCGGTGGCCAGGAGCAGGGCCCGGGCCGTGGCCATGAGCAGGGCCGAAGGCACGCCATGCCCGGTGACGTCGCCAACCGCCGTGTCCAGACAGATCGCGCCGTCGCGCGAAACCGCCCGATAATCAAAATAGTCCCCGCCAGTCTCGTCGCACGACAGCGACACCCCGGCCACGTCCAGGCCCGGTATCTCCGGCGGCGCAGCCGGCAGGAGGTTTTGCTGCACCTCCTGGGCCAGTTCCATGGAGCGTTGCAGGCGCACATGGTCGGCCAGGACCGGCACGGTTTCATTGAAGGCGTTGATGAGCGACTGGCGTTCGTCCCCCAAATGTTCGTCCAGGTGGACGGTGAAATCGCCGCTGCCCAGGCGCTTCCAGGCGTCAATCATGACCATGAGCGGCCGGATGAAGGTGCGCGTGCTCAAAAAGGCGGCCAGGGCCACGGCAACAAGGACAACGGCCATGGCCGCCCCGGACAGGCGCACGATCTGGTTGGTGGCGGCCAGGATCTCCCGGCCGGTCTGTTCGGCCAGGGGCGTGAGCATGGACTTGGGCACGATGATGACCAGGGAGGCGCTTTGCAGCAGCCGGGCAAAGGCCCAGAGCGACGGCTCGCCGCCATAGGACAGATCGGCCACCCCGGAACGGTTGTGTTCCATGGCGGCCAGCAGCGCGGCAAAGGCGGCGGTGTCGGTGGAGGCCAGGCGTTCGAAATTGACCACGCTTTTCCAGTCCCGGCTGTGCTCGCCGCCCGACTGTCTGGCCCAGACGTACAGGGACGTCGCGCCGGTCCCGGGGTCGCGGGCCGGGGCCACCAGAAAGGCGCGCATGGCCCCGGACCACTGGGAGGCGATTTCCTGCTCCTGGAGCATCCGGTCCAGCGGCACATCCAGGCTGGCCACGCCGGCAAAGGTTCCTCCCGGGGCAACCAGCGGCCGCGACAGGGTCACGGTCAGGCTGCCGGTGGCGGCGTCCACGGCCGGATCGTTCCAGACTACGCCCGGCGAGCCGGGCTTTTTGGGGTCAAAGGCGGCCTTGGCGGCCTGATACCAGGGCCGGTGCCGGGGATCGTAGTCCCGGGGCAGGGCCGGGCGGCCCGGAAAGGTGACGTAGGTCCCGTCTTCCAGGGTGACGGCGGCAAAGAGCACGATGTCGCCGAGTTCCTCGCGCAATAGGGCAATGGTGGGGGCCAGGGCGGCCAGACGTTCGATGCGGCTGACATCGGGCCTGGAGCCGGGCGGCAGGAAGACGCCGGGGCGCGGCGCGTCGGCCGGGACCGGGACCGGGCCCAGGGGCGGGGCATAAAGGATGCGTTCGGTCTCGGCCGCCGTCATGCCCAGGCTGAAATCCAGGGCGCTTTTGGAGCGGCGGATGATCAGGGAGAAGTCTTCAGCGGTCTGGCGCAGTTCGTTTTTGACCACGTCTTCCATGACCGTGCGGCCTTCTTCGGCAATGGCCCGGCCAAGCTTCTCCACATGGTTGCGGTTAAAACCCGTCAGCACCGCCATGGGCGCCAGACTGAAGCCGAGCAGGACCAGAAAGAATTTCCACCGCAGCCGCATATGACCCTCCATACGCCACACTACGGAAGGCGGCCCCCGGCCGCAAGGCCTGGTCCTCGCCTGGGCGCATCTTCCCGCTGCGGGCCGCCGACTTGACTTGAAGCGGCTCTTCGGCAAGGATTTGTCCATACGGCGCATCGTCTGCCATCCGCGCCGCCTGGAGAACACGGCATGATCGTAGCCGACCTCATGACCAGCCAGTTGCGTTGCCTCAAGGAAACCGACTGTCTGGCCGACGCTTTGGCCGCTATGCAGGAGCTTTTCATCCGCCATATTCCGGTGGTGGATGCTGATGGGCGGCTGTCGGGACTGGTCACCCAGCGTGACCTGCTGTCCCTGGAGCATAAAAAAGACGGTGGCACGCCGCTTCGCGAAATCATGCGCACCGACGTGGTCACGGTTGCTCCGGACACGGCCCTGCGCACGGCGGCGGAATCCATGATTTTCAACAAATACGGTTGCCTGCCTGTTGTTTCAGATGGGGAGTTGGTCGGCATCATCACCGAAACCGACTTCCTCAAGCTCGCCATCTTCCCCATCGCCCCCCGGCGCGAGGGCTGAGGCGACGGACAAGGACAGTGCCCATGCTCTCTGCCGCCATCCGCTTCCTGGCCCTGGTCGTGCTTCTTGGCGTTTTCCCCGCTGCCGCCGCCGGCCAGTCCATCGGGCTTGGCCAGTACAAGGCGCTTCGCAACGACTACGTCAAGGTTACGGACATCAAGGAGCGGGAGCGGTTCGAGGAACGCTACCAGGACAGCGGCGGCAAGGTGACGTTGCAGAAAGTGCCATACAAGGAAGTGATGATCACGGCGGAATTGATCAACAAGCCGCCAAGCAGCATGGACACCATGTTTGTTGGCGACACGGCCCAGCCGTATTTCAAGATCTGCATGGCTCCCTTTGACGCGACCGGCAAGGCCCTTGATGAATCCTGTGAAGCGTTCCGGTTCCAGAGTTACGTTCGCGGCAACATCGGCACGGCCAGCTTCCGCCTCGATGCCGGCACGGCCCGCTATGAATTCCGCATGATCCAGCGCCAGGGCGAAAAAGGCTCGGCCATCAAGCTCTGGGTTCCAACCAACTGATCTGCCACAATCCCCTGTCCATCGGCTGCCAGGCATGCCCGAGGTAATTGTTGCGTCCGGCAACTTCCTTGCGTAGTTTGCATCCACTTGAAATGATGGACGCCGCCTTGCGTCCCGGGACGCAAGCGACGGGGGGGACCCATGACGCAGCCCCGCATCCTGATCGTCGAACGGGACCGCGCCTCGGCTTCGGCCATGGCCCGGCTTCTGGGCGAGAATGGCTACCAAACCCTCGGACCGGCCTTTAGCTGCCGCGAGGCCCTGGAAACGGCCGACTCGTTGCGCCCGGACGTGGCCATTATGGGTATGCTGTTGTCCGGAGCCTGCGACGGAGTGGATGCCGCCGAGCTCTTGCGCGATGGCCACGGCATCCCGGTCATCCTGCTCACCCCCTCAAGCGACCCCGAAATTCTGGCCCGGGCCAAAAAGGCCCTGCCCTGCTGCTGTCTGCCCCTGCCCATCGACAGCCAGGCCCTGATCCTGGCCATCGAGAGCACGCTGGCCCGCAAGCGGGCCGAAGAGGCCCTGCGCCAAAGCGAGGCCGACAGCCGGGCCATTTTTGCCGCTGCGCCAACCGCCCTGTGCCTGCTCGATGACCAGGATATGGTCCTCGACATCAATCCCGCCGCGGCCCGGCTCTTTGGCCACTGTCCCGAAGCCTTCCGGGGCAGGCCGGTCCAGGACGTATTTCCCGTACACGACTCGGCCACGCTGCTGCCTCTGCTCGACGCCGCCTGCAACGGCGAAGCCGGCCGGGTGCGCATCCGCTGCCTGCGCCCCGAAGGCGGCGAATTTCCCGTGGCCGTGACCGCCACGCCCCTGGCCGGGACGGGCAGCGCTTCCCGCGTCCTGCTCGAAGTGCGGCCCTGCCAGAATTCCGGCCCGCGCCCCGAACATCCCGAGGCCGATCTGGCCCTGTCGGCCGAAGGCTTTCTGGTCATCGACGCCGAGGACCGGCTGCGCCAGGTCAATGCCGCCTGCGCCCGCATGTTCGGGCTGCCCGGCATCCCGGAAGCCGGCGCGGCCCTGGACGCGGTGTTGCCCGCTGATTTGGCCGCCTCGCTTTGCCGGGACGCCTCCCGGGTCATTGCCTGGAACGAGCCGGTGAAAAAGGAAACCACCGTGGCCATCGGCGGGGTGGACAAGACGCTGCTCGTGTCGCTTTTTCCCATGGGGCCGGATGAATCCCGGCGTCTGGCCGGCGGCATCGTGACCGACATCACCGACCGCAAGCAGTTGGAAAGCCAGTTGGCCCACATGGCCTTTCACGACCCGCTGACCGGGCTCCCCAACCGCAGCCTGTGCCTGGACCGCATCCGTCAGGCCCTGGAGCGTTCCAAACGCCGGGACAACTACCAGTACGCCGTCATTTTCCTCGATCTCGACCGCTTCAAGGTCATAAACGACAGCCTGGGCCACCACATGGGGGACAGGCTGCTTGAATTTGTGTCCCGCCGGCTTCGGGACTGCGTGCGCAGCCTGGACACCGTGTCCCGGCTTGGCGGCGACGAATTCGTGTTGGTGCTGGAGGAGACCGGCTCGTATCGGGAAGTCGTGCGTATCGTGAAACGCATCCGCAACGCCATGAACGAGGTGTTCCCGCTGTCGGGCCACGACGTGCACGTCACGGCCTCCATGGGCATTGTGGTCAGCCCGGCCATCTACGACAAGCCCGAGGAGCTCCTTCGCAACGCCAATATCGCCCTGCACCGGGCCAAGAGCGAGGGGCGCAACCGCTTCAAGGTCTTCAACACCCGGATGCTCGAAGACGCCATCCGGCTCATGGACCTGGAAAACGACATGCGTCTGGCGCTTAAGCGCGGGGAATTCTTTCTGGATTACCAGCCCATCCTGGCCCTTTGCGACCGGCGCATGACCGGTTTCGAGGCCTTGGTGCGCTGGCGGCGGCCGGGCAAGGGCGTGGCCCCGCCCGGGGATTTCATCCCCGTGGCCGAGGATACCGGTCTTATCGTGCCCCTTGGGCTGTGGGTGCTCACCGAGGCCTGCACGACCATGGCTTCCTGGCACGCCCGGTTTCCCGAGACGCGCGACATGTCCATGAGTGTGAACCTCTCGGCCAAGCAGTTGGCCCAGCCCACGCTGGTCGAGGAAGTGGAGCGTGTCCTGCGGGCGACCGGCATGGACCCCAGGGCGCTCAAGCTGGAGATCACCGAGACGGTCATCATGGACAACCCCGAGGTGTCGATCCTGCGCCTTAAACGCCTCAAAGCCCTGGGCGTTCGCCTGTCGGTCGATGATTTCGGCACGGGCTATTCGTCGCTGTCCTATCTGCAACGCTTCCCCATCGATACCCTCAAGGTGGACCGGGCCTTTGTCAGCGACATTGATTGCAGCGAGAACCGCAAGATCGTCGGCGCGGTGGTGGCCCTGGCCCACAGCCTGGGGCTCGATGTCGTGGCCGAGGGTGTTGAGCTTGAGACGCAGTCCGACGTCTTAAACGGCTTTGCCTGCGAAGCCGGCCAGGGGTTCCTCTTTTCGCGGCCGGTATGCCGGGAGGACGTGGAGCGGATGTTTGCCCCGGAGGTGTGAGCCGGGCGGGGCGGGCAAGTCAGTGCTTAGCCGGGTGGCTTGGGAGTGTTGTCGCTCCTGTAAAAGTCTGCATAATGGGAAGCACAGTCGTTTGGTTTCAAGCATCTCGTGATTGTCGCCCGCCCTGGCTTCTATAATTTTTCTGTAATGACCCCCAAAGATTTTCAGATGTGTTTCGTGTTGGTTGTGTCGACAAGTATTTCGACACGCCAATCTTCTTTTTTTGTTATGGAAAACAAGTTACAGCTGCAAATGCAGCCATATTGTGTGCATTTTTTTGAGCGTTGCTATCTGAGACAATTGTTTATATTTACCGAATAAATCGAAGTATAAGCAGCTCCGCATAAAAATAGAAAATATTCTTGTTGGTTGTTTATTTGGTGTGATACTGGGAAGACGCCAGCCAAGAGTGGCGAAGAGTGCATGGTATTGACAGCGCTGTCGGCAAAGCGTGCATTTTCAGCCAGCTAGTTAACTATTTAATATGGAATTGTTCCATTTTCTTTACTCAGAGCAAAGAGGCTTTAAACTGGCTTTGGTTTTCGTTGAGCTGCTTGATGAATGTCACGCAACACACTGACGGATTTGAAGCCTGATTTTGGCTGTTTGGTGATCTATGATAAGAAAAATATACACAACAAGTTTAAAACCCGGAATGTATGTGGTTTCAACGGGTTTGTCGCGATCAGAGCATCCTCATGTTTTTTCAGAAGAGGGCGAAGTTGTTGATGCGGCGCAGGTTGATAGAATTGTTTCAGAAGGCTACCTTGATGTTTTTATAGATTCGAATAAAGGGCAGTATTTTGTTGAATTTCCTGAAAAGAAAAAATTAATCGAACGTTCGTATGACATTGTTTCGGCAAAAGAAGAGTGCCAAATCCATGGTGTGAGGAGTTTGAAAACAATCAAGAAAGATATTGAGGAGGCAAAAGTAGTTTACGGAAATTCAATGGTCTATGTGAAAAGTTTTCTGGATGATTTAAGAGAGAAGCGAAAAATCAATCTTGAACGATCTGAAGAGTACGTCAACGAGGTGTTTGGAAATATTTGCAATAATATTGATAGTTTGACATTCATATCCAAGCTGAAAACGCATGACAAGTATACCTACACGCACAATTTGAACGTATCGATTTTCTCCATAGCATTTGCCACATGTCTTGGTCTTGGCGCTGAGAATATCAAGATCATAGGTCTTTCCGGTCTCTTCCATGATATTGGCAAGATGTTGATTGACCAGGATATCTTGAATAAGCCGGGGAAATTGACCCTGCCCGAGTTTGAAGAAATGAAGAAACACCCGGTGATCGGGTATAGCCTTTTAAAGGCGGATCATCGCCACCAGACCGACGTTTGCAAGGCGACGTTGCAGCACCACGAAAAATTCTCCGGGGGCGGCTATCCTGATGATTTAAAATTTTCTGAAATATCCAACCAGGCCATGCTCATCAGTATCGTTGATGTCTTTGACGCGCTGACGAGCGACAGGATATACAAGCCAAGGATTGATCTCCACAGAGCCCTTGGCATTTTGTTTAATCTCAAGGGTACCGCTTTAAATCCGGTGCTCGTTGACAAATTCATAAAGTTTCTAGGAGTATATCCGGTCGGTTCAATTGTTGAATTGGCAAATGGGAAGCGGGCTATTGTAGTTGAGCAAAACAATTTGAATTTATTACGCCCAAAAGTACGTATTATTATGGATAAAAACAATAAATATTGCTCGGCTGAAGATGTGGATCTTCTTGATGAAAATCATGTCGATGATAAGGACTTCGAAATTATTGAGACGATACGGGCAGAAGATTGCCGTGTGAATGTCATGAGCTATTTGTACTAGTCAACTTGTGCTCGTAAGTATCGGGAAAAGCAACGCTTGGCGGTTGTGATAAGCCGCTTCCCGCGGCCTGCCCCAGAGACGGCCGGGCGCACAACGCCTATTTATTGCACACGCAGCACGCAAAGGGGCCGGTCAGAGCCACGTCTTCGGCTGTCCGGCGCAGCGCCCGCCGGCACCGGCGGCTGGCTGCGAAACGGCGTTTGGTGGTGCGCTGGAGCAGAGGGCGGCATGGCTTCAGTGAGCCGATAAGGACTGCGCTGCCATGGGGGAAGGGGCTTAGAGTGGTTTCGGCGGCAGGGCGAAACAGTGCGAGGGTGGGGTGACCGCTTCCTTGGCGACGCCTCGTCGGCTAGGGTGACGCACCCTAGTTGCTGAGTGATTTGTTGTGTGGTAGCGGACAAAGTGTTTCGACAAGTGGCATGGCCTTAATGGCAATCGTATGGTCGATGTGTGCAGTTTTTTAAGATGATCAGTGTGATGTTCCCATCATTGAAATAATGGCCGCGCTTCGTTGATATGTTTTGTCCGTATGTATTTCAGGATTAATGGAGAGTGTCGCCTCGTTGCTTGAATGTTAAATACAATCGCCTGGATGCAAAGGAAAATAAATGTCCTTAAGTCAGTATGATAAAAAATTTTATTCTGAACAGGAAAGTGGCTCTTTGGCGTCAGCAAGAGAAATTGTTCCACTGATTGTTGATTTTGTCAACCCCACGAGTGTTATAGACATCGGGTGCGGTGTAGGTACATGGCTAAAAGTATTTATGGACCTGGGTATTACAGACTTCCTCGGTGTCGACGGAGGCTGTGTGAGTCATGATATGCTGCACATACCAAGTGACCATTTCGTGTCGCAAGATTTGCTAAACGACCTTGATGTTGTAAATAGGTATGATCTCGCCATATCGTTAGAGGTCGCTGAGCATATACCGAGTAACTATTCTAAAAAATTTATTGGGATGTTAGTGAAGACAAGTGATGTTGTCTTGTTTTCTGCGGCAATTCCAGGACAAGGCGGTGATGCGCATATTAATGAACAATGGCCTGAGTATTGGGACGGGATTTTTAAAGAATATGGTTACATGCCTGTTGATTGTTTGCGTAGTAAGATATGGAGTAATAGTAAAATATGTAGATGCTACAGGCAGAATATATGTGTGTATGTAAATAAGTCGTGTGTTGATCGCTATCCTAAATTGCTTTCCGAAGTTCCTTGCGCAGAAAAAATTCCACGATCATTGGTTCATCCTAGTATGTATACGGCAATAGTCAGCAATCCTAACTTTATGTACTTGTCTTACTCGCTTATCGTGAAGTTAATGGCTAGAAAAATCCGCTATAAGTGTAAACGGATGCTGAAACTAGAATAAGATA
>NZ_MLBG01000095.1 GCF_001936595.1 Desulfovibrio sp. DV | reverse complement strand
GTACAGCCAGGAATGCCGGCTCCTTTTTGGCGGCGATATTTCGGGAGAAAACGTGGCCGAACTCCTTTTCCCGTCGGATCCGGCCGGCTGCGAGGGCATGGCCGTCAACATCCGGCGGCTTCTCGACGAGCCGGACGACTACCGCCGCGACCTCTACCTGTCGCTTATGCCCAGGCAGGTGGTCCGGGGCGAGACGTCGCTGCGCCTGGGCTACCGTCCCCTGGGCGGCGGGCGGCTGATGTTCGTCATCACCGATGTCACCGGCGAGGTCCGCCTCAAGGACGCCGTGGCCCGGGAGCGCAACCGGTTGGCCTGCGTGGTGGCTGCGGTGCGGGAGCAGCACGACTTTTTTGCAGTGATCGACAGCTTTGCCGATTTCCGGGAATCCGGGGCCGGGCTGGTCGCCGCTGCCCTGGATGGCCGGGTTGCCCTGGACCGCGTGTACCGTCAGGTGCACACCTTCAAGGGGCTTTTTTTGCAGCTCGAATGCGCCTTTGTGGCCTCGGCCCTGGACGCCCTGGAGACGGACCTGGCCGGGCTTGGCCGGGAGCAGGCCCCGAGCCTTGCCGCCGTGGAGGCGCTTGTGGCCGATCCGGCTGTGGACGCGGCCCTGGAAAAGGACCTGGCCGTGGTGCGCGAGTCCCTGGGACCGGAATTTTTCAATCGCCGCGGCGAGATCTGCCTTGGCGAGGAATTGGCCGACGCCCTGGCCGCCCTGGCCGAGCGGCTGCTCACCCGGCTCGACGAACTGCCCCTTGGCGCCGACGATCAGGCGGTGCTGGCCGCGGCCCGTGATCTGCGCCACGTGCCCCTTGACAAGCTCCTGTCCGCCTACCCCAGGCTGGTTGCCCGGCTGGCCGCCGGCCGGGGCAAGCTCGTGGCTCCCTTTGTCGTGGAAGGAGACGCCGTGCCGGTTGATCCGTCCCGGTTTGGTCCTTTGGCGAAATCTTTGGTACATGCCTTTCGAAACGCCGTGGACCATGGCCTGGAGACACCGGACGAACGTACGGCGGCCGGCAAACCCGAGACCGGGACCGTGACCTGCCGGGTCCGGGCCGGGGGCGGGAACGTGACCATTGAAGTGGCCGACGATGGCCGTGGCGTGGATGTGGAAGCCATGCGTTCCCGGGCCTTTGAGCTGGAATTGGCCGGAGCCGAAGACTTGGCTGCCATGGACGACGCGGCCATCCTGGAACTGCTTTTTCGCGACGGCTTCACCTCGCGCCGCACCGTCGGAGACCTCTCCGGCCGGGGCGTGGGACTGGCCGCCGTGCGGGCCGAGGCCGAGCGGCTTGGCGGCTATGCCTCGGTAATAAGCCAGCCGGGCCAGGGGATGCGCCTCATTGTCACCGTGCCCCTGGCCCGTTCCCCAGAGTGAAATCAATCGGGAGACGTTATGACCGAACACCTGGACGTAAAAGCCTTTCTGGACGCGCTGACCGCGCGCACCCGGGCTTTTTTCCTTGACGAACTTGGCCTTGCTACGACTGAGACCGCTTTTCATTTCGACGATGTGCAAAAACTCGACCTGCGCCACCTGACCGCCATCTTGAGCGCCACCGGCCAGCTCAAGCTCTATCTCGCCTACAGTTTCGACGCGCCGCTCATTGAGGCGGCCTTTGCCGCCTATACCGCCGATCTCGACATCGCCGAAGATGAACGCGAGGACGCCATCCAGGAGACCGCCGGCGACATCATCAACATCATCGTCGGCAATGCCCTGGCCGATGTGGCCAACAACGGCCCGTCCATCACCCTGTCGCCGCCCATCATCCTCACCGAGGCCAAGTCCGTCATGCGCCACCGGGGAGCCAAATTCGCCTCGGCCGAACTGACTGCCGAGGCCGGCGCGCTGGCCATCCATCTCATCGGGCCGGGCGAACTGTTTGACGACGCCCTTGAGTACGTGAAGGAGTAAGGCATGAAATCCCTGCGCATTCTGGTGGTGGACGATTCAGGCCTCACCGTAAAAAAAATTGACCAAGCTCCTGGAAGACCTCGGCCACGAGGTGGCCGGTGTGGCCACCACCGGCCAACAGGCGGTTGATTGCTTTGCTGCGGTGGCCCCGGACGTCACCACCATGGACATCACCATGCCGGACATGAACGGCATCGAGGCCACCCGGCGCATCCTGGCCGACCATCCCGGGGCCTTGATTGTCATCGTCACCTCCCACGGCCAGGAACAGATGGTCATGGACGCCATCGAGGCCGGGGCCAAAGGCTATATCCTCAAACCCGTGAAACAGGAAAAGCTGGCCGAAACCCTGGATACCGTCGTGGCCAAGTACCTGTGATGCATAGCGGCTCCATGCTCGAAAGCGCGCTGTTGCAGACGCATTTCGACGTCATTCCTTTCGGAATCTACGTCGTGGACGTGGCGACCCATGAGCTGGTCTTCATCAACCGCCACTACCGGGAAAGCCTGGGGCCGGTGGAAGGCGGGCTGTGTTACGAGGTCCTGTACGACAATGACGCCCCATGCCTGCATTGCCGCATCCCGCAGCTCCTGACCGCCGAGGGCATGCCAAACGGCCAGACCGCCATTTACGACCACTACAACGAACGCGACGAGCGGTGGGCGCAGATCCAGGAAAAGGCCATGGGCTGGCCCGACGGCCGGGTGGTCAAATACGCCATTGCCGTGGATATTTCCCAACTCAAGGAAACCCAGAACCGGCTGGCCGAGGCCCATGCCGAACTGGCCATCCGCAACCGGGAGCTGGCCCGGCAGAATACGGCCCTGACCGAAAACATGGATCTGCGCGAGCATGTGGAACGCATCGCCCGCCATGATCTCAAGGCCCCGCTGTCGGCGCTGATCGGTCTGCCCCAGGTGCTTCAGGAAAACTACGATCTGCCGCCCGAGGCGGCCCACATCGTGGGGCTCATCGAGCAGGCCGCCCATTCCATGCTGGATATGTTAAACCAGTCCCTGGTGCTCTATCGCCTGGAAACCGGCTCCTTTGTCCTCACCCCACGGCCTGTGGACATTCTGGATCTGGCCAGCCGCACGTGCTCCCGGCTCTGCGGCATGGCTATTTCCCGGGGGCGCAGCCTGGAGACGACCCTGGCCGGCGGCGTGGTGCCGGCCGGAGCGCGGGTGGAATACGCCGGCGACGACCTGCTCCTTGGGCCCATGCTGCAAAACCTCATTGTGAACGCCTTGGAGGCCTCGCCGGAAGGCGGGCGGGTGGGGGTGGACGTCCGGCCCGGACCGCAAGCCATCCGCCTGGTCATCACCAACGCCGGCGAGGTGCCGCCGGAGATACGCGCCAGGATGTTTGACAAGTACGTCACCATGGGCAAACGCGGGGGCACGGGCCTTGGTGCCTATTCCGCCGCCCTGGCCGCCAAAGCCCACGGCGGAGACATCGCACTTGACGCGGGCGTCCCCGGACGCACCGCCGTTGTTGTCACGCTGCCCCGGGTCGGAGCCGCTGCCCCATGATGGAAAATGCCCTGTTTGAGAGCCATTTCGACCTGATCCCGTTTGGCATCTATGTCGTGGACGCGGCCACCAGCCGCATTGTCTATTGCAACAAGGCCTTTCACGAGCATTTCGGCAACCATATCGGACGTTGTTGCCACGAAGCGCTCTACGAGCGCGAGTCCGTCTGCCTCTGGTGCCGCCTGACCGAGCTGATCACCCCCCAGGGACTGCCCAACGGCCAGACCCGGGTGTTTGAGCATTTCAACGAATCCGACGACCGCTGGTATCAGATGCAGGTGCGGGCCATGACCTGGCCTGACGGCCGGGTGGTGCGCTATGCCATTGGCGTGGACATCTCCGAGCTCAAGGCCACCCAGAACCAGTTGGCCGAAGCCCATGCCACCCTGGCCCTGACCAATCTCGAACTGGTGCGCCTGTCCACCACGGACATGCTCACCGGGCTGGCCAACCGCCAACATGCCGAGACCCTGCTGCTCGCCGGATTGGCCGGGAAGACCGGGGCGGCGATTCCCTACAGCCTGATCATGCTCGATATCGACCATTTCAAGGCCATAAACGACCGGCATGGCCATCTGTGCGGCGATGCGGTGCTGCGGGCGCTGGCCGGGATGCTGCGGGAGAGCGTCCCCGAAGGGCTGACTGTGGGGCGCTGGGGCGGGGAGGAATTCCTGATCAGTTGCCCGGGGTTGGGTCTGGCCGCCGCCTATGTCCTGGCCGAGAGCCTGCGGCTGGCCATTGCCGGTTTTGCCATGGGGCAGGCCGGGGCTGTCACCTGCAGTTTCGGGGTGGTCGAGGCCCGGCCCGGGGACGATCTGGTGGAGCTGCTTGGGCGCGTGGACCATGCCTTGTACACGGCCAAGGACCTCGGGCGCAACCGGGTCGAGACGGGCTGACCGGTTAACGGCCGTTTCCCGGCTTTACAGGCCGGGCAAAAGCCTTTACCGCCTGTTTTTCCGGTCGAAGCGTACTTACGGCGGGTGCGCCCGGCTCCACCTCCCACACGAGAAGGACGGCACATCATGGATGCCAAACTGGCCAATCCTGCTCCGCTTGGCCTCATGGGCTTCGGCATGACCACCATTTTGCTCAACATTCACAATGCGGGATGGTTTCCCATCGGCTCCATGGTCCTGGCCATGGGCATTTTTTATGGCGGCATGGCCCAGGTCATTGCCGGCATCCTGGAATTTCGAAAGGGCAACACCTTCGGCCTGACGGCCTTTGTCAGCTATGGTTTTTTCTGGCTGACCCTGGCCGGCCTCATCATGCTGCCCAAGCTGGGGCTGGCCGAGCCCACCCCTGAGCCCTTCATGGGCTGGTTTCTGTTTCTCTGGGGCCTTTTCACCCTGTTCATGTTTCTGGGAACCCTGGGCGGCAACTTTGTCTTGAAGTTCATCTTTGGTTCCCTGACCGTGCTGTTTTTCCTGCTGGCGGCCAGGGACTGGCTGGAATCGGCGGCCCTTGGCCGATTGGCCGG
This sequence comes from Desulfovibrio sp. DV, assembly GCF_001936595.1. Classification (GTDB taxonomy): domain Bacteria; phylum Desulfobacterota; class Desulfovibrionia; order Desulfovibrionales; family Desulfovibrionaceae; genus Solidesulfovibrio. The sequence continues at coordinate 13,848 of NZ_MLBG01000095.1, read as the reverse complement.
CTACGAAGGCATCGTGTGCGGGGCCAGCGCCTGCTATCTGGCCATGGCCGAGGTGCTCAACGAGAAATACGGCCGCACGGTGCTGCCTGTGGGCTGAATCTTCGACCTCCGCCTGGCCGCTGCCGCTCGAGGACACCCGCGGGCGGAGCCGGGCGCACAGATTACGCCGACTCCCTGGCAACAGGTGGTCGGCTTTTTTTGCGCCACTGGCCCCGGTCGGCTTGGCCGCTCAACCGGCATCAGTGTCCGAGGCCTGGGCCTTGATGGCTTTGGCGGCAGCCGTCAGATGCTCTTTGAGGGTGAGGAACACCCCGTGGGCAGCCGGGGCATCGTTTTCGCGCAGATAGGCTTCCAGGTGTCCGGCCAGACGCCGGGACGATTCCGCGCCCACGGCCCCGGCGATGTTTTTGAGCGAATGGGCGGCCAGGGCGGCCTCGCCCCAGTTTTCATTGTCGCTGCAAAGACTGACCAGCCGCAGCTTGCGGGGATACTGGCGCAGAAAATCGTCTTCGACCTCCCGCAGCAGGCCGCTGTCGCCGCCCAAACGGCGCAATGCAGTCTCGGAATCCAACACGGCATCCGGTGCGTCAGCCGGCACCGGGGAGGGCCTTTGCTCCTCGATGCCGCTGGCGATTTGGCCCAGCAGCGCATCGAGCGTCCCGAAATCCAGGGGCTTTGGCAGAAATCCGGTCATCCCCGCGTCCAGGCAGCGCTCCATGGACCCGGACAGGGCGTGGGCGGTCATGGCCACCACGGGCACGTCGCGGTTCATCGGACCGGCCTGGCCGCTGCGCAGCCGCCGCGTGGCTTCCATGCCGTCGAGTTGCGGCATCTCGATGTCCATGAGCACCAGATCAAAGGGTTCCCCGGCCAGATACTGCAAGGCGCGCCGGCCATCGGGAGCGACCGTTGTCTGGTGGCCGCGCCGGGACAGAAAGGTGCTGGCCACCTTGACGTTGACCGGATTGTCCTCGGCCAGAAGCACGCGCAGGGCTCTGGTTGGCGGCGTTTGCTGCCGGGTCTGGGGTTTGGGCGGGGGCGGGATGGTCAGGGCCGGGACCAGGGGCAGGCGTACCCGAAAGAGACTGCCCAGGCCGAGTGTGCTTTGGACTTCGATGACGCCGCCCATGAGCCGGCAGAGTTCCCGGCAGATGGCCAGACCCAGGCCGGTGCCGCCGAAGTGGCGGGCCACGGTGGAATCGGCCTGGGTGAACATGTCAAACACGCGCTCCAGGCGGTCCGGGGGAATGCCGACCCCGGTATCGGCGACGGTGAGTTCCAGGCGGTCCGGCTCGGCCAGAACCCTGGCCTGCAGGCTGATGCTGCCGTGTTCGGTGAATTTGACGGCATTGCCGAGGAGATTGAGCAGGATCTGGCGCAGCCTTCCCTGGTCACCCCGGACATGGCGCGGCGTCTGCGGAGCGACGGCCAGGGACAGCACAAGCCCCTTGCCCGTGGCCTGGGGCCGCAGGGTTCGGGCCACGCCGGCCAGGGTGCGGCGCAGGTCGTAATCCTCGGTAACCAGTTCCAGCCCCTTGGCCTCGATGCGCGAGAGGTCGAGGATGTCGTTTATGATGGTGAGCAGGTTGCCGGCGGCCTCGCGCACGGTTTCCAGGGCATCGCGCTGCTGCAGGGACAGTTGTGTGCCCAGGGTCAGTTCGGTCATGCCGATGACGGCGTGCAGGGGGGTGCGGATCTCATGGCTCATTTTGGCCAGGAAATCGCTTTTGGCCCGGTTGGCGGTTTCTGCCGCCTCCTTGGCCTGGCGCAGCGCGGACTCGATGGCCTTGACCCCGGTGGTGTCGCGCACCACGGCAAAGTAGCGGCGCTCGTCCCCCGGGCCGGCCGGATGGCGGTGCAGGCGCAGGGCAACGGGGAAAATGTGGCCGTCCTTATGGCGGTATTCCTTTTCAAAGATCTCGGAGAAGCCTCCGGCATCGACCTCGGCCAGGATTTGTTCCTCGATGGGGTGCCAGGCCTCGGGGGTGATGTCCTGGTAGGTCATGGTCGACAGTTCTGCAGCGTCATAGCCGAGCATGTCCCGAAATGCCGGGTTGGAATCCACCAGCCGGTAGTCGCCGGAGACCACGACGAACCCGTCGTGCATGGAATCGAGCAACAGCTGATAGCGGGCCTGGGAGGCCAGCAGTTCTTTTTCCGAACGCTTGCGGGCGGTAATGTCCCAAAGGACGCCGATGATGCCGGCTGGCGCACCCGAGACGTCGCGAAACAGGGACTTAAAGACAATAAGATCGCGCACGGACCCGTCGCTGTACTCCAGGGAGGTTTCGTATTCCACGGTGTGGCCCGGGTTTCGTAACGCAGCCTGATCCATGTCCGCGCACAGCCCGGCCCGGTCCAGGGGTTCGATGGCATGGACGGTCTGGCCGATGATGGACTCGCCGGGGCGGATGTCGCGCTCGTAGGTCGTGTTGCAGCCCAGATAGCGGCCATTTAAATCCTTATAGAACAATGGAGTGGGCAGGGCGTCGATGAGTTCCTGGGTGAAGCGGATGCGTTGCCGCAGCCTGTCGGCCATGACGTCCAGGGCCCGGCCGAGGTCGGCCATTTCCCCCTGGCCGTCGGCGAGGCCGGAGCGGCGGTCGAGATCGCCGGCGGCCACGGCCTTGGCCATGTCGGCCAGTTGCTGGGCCGGCCTCAGGATAAAAACTCGGTTGAAGAGGTTGGCCGCAACCAGGGCCAGGGCCACGGACAGGCCGAAAAAAAGCATGTCGCGTCGCCAGGTCGTGGCCAGGATGGCGGCCTGGATCGTTGCCGGCTGGCTTAAGCGGATAAAGAGGCGGCTCTCGCCGACAGGGCCAAGTCCTGAAAAAATGGAGTGCCGCTCGACGCCGTCCAGACCCGGGCCGATCCAGTCGATAACGCGTGCTTCGGTGGCAAGGCGGGGCAGCAGGGCTTCGATTCCGGGCATGGGCCGGCCAAGGGCCTTGGGGGTGGCAGGCCAGGTGGCCAGCACTGTCCCTTTGTCGTCAAACAGGCAGGCCTGGGCCGCTTCGGGCATCCGGATGCCGTTAAAAATGGCGGTGAACCAGTCCGGGCGAAGGACAAGGGCGCATACCCCCCGGAGTGTCCCCGCCTCGTCGCTCACTGCGTGGGCCAGCACCAGCCCCGACTGGCCGGCCTCCCGGCCCGTCTGATACCCGTTTATCGTGTGGTCGGGAGCCGCCAGGGCCTGACGCAGCCACAAGCGGTCGGCATTTTCGATCCCATCGCCAGGAGGGTGGGCTGCGGCCACCAGGCTGCCGTCGGGACGCACCAGGAACAGTTGGGCAAAACCGGGAAAGATGCCTCGGGTATCGGTGAACAGTTTCGTAATGGCGGCAGGATCGAGCTGTTGGACAATGGCCAGATGGGTCAGGCCGGAGAGGACGTCGCCGGCGCTGACCAGCAGGGTCTGGGTGTTGGCAGCGGCCAGATCGGCGATGCTGTGCATCCCGCTTGCGACCGCTTCCCGGGCCATGCGGTGTTTTTCCACGGCAGAGGCCACATGCAACGCAATGACCGGCGCCAGCGTCAGCACAACGAGCCACAGCAACCGAGTGCGCAGGCTCCGAAGCCGTCGCCATGCCATGCCTGATACTCCGGGGAAAGATAAACCGAATTGCCGAAGGGCGCACACCTTTGAAACTTCCTTTAAAAAACTTCGCCGGGCAAGGCAAGGGCGCAGTCCTGTTTAAGCGGCCGGCAGGCAATTTTGTCCGATGACAAAGCCCCGGGCCTGCAATCGGTCGATGATGTATTCCGTTGCTCCCCGGCTGGCCACGTAGGGCAGAACAAAACATGCCTGGGGCCCGGGAACGTCATGCAGATGGACAACCGGACGGCCGGCCACGGTTTTGCCCACCTTGTCGGGATCGATGTCGAGCCAGGCCTCGATGACGATGCCATGGGCCAAGAGCCGCTCGGCCCGGCGGCGGGTGATGCGTCCGGCTCCGGCCACGACCACCCGGGGGTGGAAGGGATTGATCCGGGCCAGACAGCGGGCCAGATAGCCGGCCTTGATCCGGAAAAAGGCCTCGGTCTGGTAGCGGGGATCGGCCCGGGAAAGCCGGCCCGGGGGATCGTTCCAGGTCAGCAGCACCTCGGGCAGCTTGTCCATGACCACCCCGGCCTCCAGCCAGCGCAGCCACAACTCGTAATCTTCGGGGAAATCGCCGTGCCGGTAGCCGCCGTGGCGGGCCAGGAGCTCCCGGCGAAACAGCACCGAGGGGTGGGGCAGGGGGGATTCCCGGAAGATGCCCAGCCGGATATCCCGGGAGGTCGTCACACTGTTGCACCAGTCGATATGGGTCTGGTAGCCCCGGGCGGCCTGGCTGTTGCCGCCAAAGGCCACCCGGCAGGACACCAGGCCGACCTGGGGATTGTCGGCCAGGTGGCGGGCCTGGAGCCGCAGGCGCTCGGGGTGGCAGACGTCGTCGGCGTCCATGCGGGCGATGGCGCTGCCCCGGGCGGCCGCAACGCCGGCCTCAAGGGCGGCCACGATGCCGCCGTGGGGGCGCGAAAGCAGGCGAAAACGGCTGTCGCGGCCGGCAAAGGCGGCGGCGACAGCCCGGGTGGCCCCGCCGTCGTCAGAGCCGTCGTCGACGACAATGACCTCAAAGTCGGGCAGGGTCTGGGCCGCCAGGCTGGCCAGGGCCGCGGGCAGAGTGGCGGCGGCGTTTCTGGCCGGCAGGACCACGGAAATCATGGAGCGATTGTAGCGAGACGGAAAGGGCTGGGCAAGATGCGGCAAGCGGCTCATTTCTCTGGGTATTCAAATTATTGATTTTGCCGATAGCCTCATTGCTCTCGTTCGTTGCATTTGATAAACTTTTATATCGCCACCGGGGAGACGCACTACCCGCCATGTCCGACCCGAAAATTCTCCTTGTCTCCGACAACCCTTTCCTTGCCGCAGCTGTTGTGCGTCATTGTGGTATGTTTTCTGGACTTGGGGCCGTCAAAGTCAGCGATCCCGCGGCTGCCGCCGCCTTGCTGGCTGCCGGGGGGCGGGGCGAAGTGCTCCTTTGCGTCGTGGATCTGGCCCTGCCCGAGGCCGGGGTGCGCACCCTGGCGGCGGCGGCCACCACCGGCGCCGTTCCCTGGCTGGCCGTGGCCGAACGCTACCGGCCGCAGTTTCGCGAGCTGGCCCAGGAGCTGGACGCCATCGATTTCGTCGTGGCCGAGGCCGAGGACCCGCAGTCCGTGGCCCGGTTCGTGGACCGGCTGCTCAAAAACCGCTCGGTCCGCATCCTGGTGGTGGAAGATTCCGCTTTCATGCGGCTTTTTTTACGCCGCCAGCTGCGCCGCTACCAGTTTCGCGTCCACATGGCCGCCTCGGCCGCCATGGCCCTGGCCGTTCTCGAACAGCGTCCGGACATCACCGCCGTCATCATCGACTATGACATGCCGGAGCAAAACGGTGTGGAGTTGACCCGCACCATCCGGCGGCGTTTCCGCCAGCGTGAGATCTGCCTCATCGGCATCTCGGGCAAGGCTCCCCGGTCCATTTCGGCGGAATTTCTCAAAAGCGGCGGCGACGACTACCTGCACAAGCCCTTCGAGCGCGAGGAGCTGTATTGCCGGGTGCTGCACGGCGTCGAGGCCGTGGAACGGATGCTTGAGATCAAGCGTCTGGAGCGCCTGCGCCGGATGTTTCTGTCCATGCTGGCCCATGATCTCAAAAGCCCGGCCGGCGGAATTGTTGGCGCGGCCAATCTGATCCTTGACGGCGTGTGCGGCGATATCGGCAGCGAGGTCAGGGAAATGGCGGCGGTGATCAGCCAGGCCGGACGCCGGCTGTGCACCCTGGCCGCCAATATGCAGGATCTCACCCGACTGGAAACCGGACGCCTGGAACCGGCCCTGGCCGCTTCGCGCCTTGACGCCCTGATCATGGAACGGGTCCGGCTGGCCGAGGCCACGGCTGCCGGCAAGGGCATCCGGGTCGAGGCCCGGGTGCCGGATCTGCCGGTCCTCTTGTTTGATCCCGATCTCATGGCCCGGTTGCTCGACAACCTGCTTTCCAATGCCATCAAGTTTTCGCCGGCCAAGAGCCTGGTGCGCCTGACGCTGCGGCTGGCCGAGGACGAGGTGATGGTGCGGGTGAGCGATCAGGGGCCGGGCGTGCTCATCGAGGAACGCCATCGATTGTTCAAGCCCTTTGAGCGGCTTTCGGCCCGGCCCACGGCCGGCGAAAAGAGCCTGGGCCTGGGGCTGGCCATTGCCGAAGGGATCGCCGTGGCCCATGGCGGCCGCATCTGGGTGGAGTCCGACCCGGGGCAGGGTGCCGCCTTTTGCTTCACCCTGCCGCTTGCGCCGGTTGTGCCGGATCAGTCCGACAGCTGTTCCTGCTTGTAGACGTATTCCCGCACCGTCACGCCCCAGGCCCTGGGCGTGCGGCCGATGGCCGCCGCCAGCTTGCTGTTGTCCAGCACCGAGTAGGGCGGCCGGTGGGCCTTTTGCGGATAGGCCGACGAGGCAATGGCCGTCACCCGGCAGTGCAGGCCCGAGGCCGCCACGGCCTCGGCTGCCAGCTCACACCAGCTCGCCTGTCCCGAACCCACGGCGTGGAAGATGCCGCAGGCGTCGGTGCGGGCCAGGTCCGTCATCCATCCGGCCAGATCCACGGTGTAGGTGGGCGAACCGATCTGGTCGGCCACGATCCTGAGTTCCTCGCGATCCTTGGCCAAGCCGAGGATGGTGGCCACGAAGTTCTTTTTCCCCGGACCATAGAGCCAGGCCGTGCGCAGGATCTGGAAGGCGTCCAGGCCGGCGTCCAGGACGGCCCGTTCGCCGGCCAGTTTGCTTGCGCCGTAGACCGACTGGGGATTGACCGGGTCGTTTTCGGCGTAGGGTTCGTGCCCGGTCCCGTCAAAGACGAAGTCCGTACTGAGGTGGACGAGGGTTGTCCCGGCGGCGCGACAGATCCGGGCCAGCCGGCCGGGCAGGTCGCGGTTGAGCCGGTAGGCCTCGTCCGGGTCGTCCTCGGCCGCGTCGACTGCGGTGTAGGCCACGGTGTTAAAGACGTGGGTGGCCTCAAAGGCGTCGACCTGCCGGGCCACGGCCTCGGCGTCAAAGGGGTCGAGCGTCGAGCGCGTGGTCGGCAGGGTGGCAAAGCCGGTCTCGGCCAGGGCCCGGGTCAGCGGACGGCCCACCAGCCCGGTCTGGCCGCCGAGGATGATGGCCCGTCCGGCTGTTTGGCCGCTCATGCCCGGTCCCCGTACCAGGAGGCCATGAACTGGCGATACGCGCCGCTTTGCACGCTTTCAAGCCAGGGGCCGTTTTGCTGGTACCAGGCCATGGTTTCGGCAATGCCCCGGGTGAAATCCCAGGCCGGGGCAAAGCCCAGTTCCCGGGCCGCCTTGGTGAAATCCATGGCGTAGCGGCGGTCGTGGCCGGGCCGGTCGGTGACATAGCGGATAAGGCTTTCGGGCTTGCCAAGGGCCCTTAAGATGGTGCGCACCACCTCGATATTGGGCTTTTCCGCATCCCCGCCGAAGTTGTAGACCCCGCCGGATTTGCCTTTGAGCAGGGCCAGTTCCACGCCCCGGCAGTGGTCGATGACGTAGATCCAGTCGCGCACGTTTTGTCCGTCGCCGTAGACCGGCAGGGCTTCGTCGGCCATGGCCCGGGAGTACATGAGCGGGATGAGCTTTTCCGGGAACTGGAAGGGCCCGTAGTTGTTGGAGCAGCGGGTGATGACGGTATCCATGCCGTAGGTCTCGTTGGCGGCCCGCACCAGCATGTCGGCCCCGGCCTTGCTGGCGGAATAGGGGCTGTTGGGAGCCAGCGGCGTGTCCTCGGTGAATTTTCCGTCCGGCCCGAGCGTGCCGTAGACCTCGTCGGTGGAGACATGGACGAAGCGCTTGATGCCGAAATGGCGCGCGGCGTCGAGCAGGCTCTGGGTGCCGGCGATGTTGGTGCGGACAAAGGGCGAGGCGTCGGTGATGGAGCGGTCCACATGGGATTCGGCGGCGAAGTTGGCGACCGCCTCGATCTTGTGTTCCTCAAAGAGGTGGAGCACCAGCTCGGCATTGGCAATATCGCCCCGGGCAAAGAAATAGCGGGAGCCGCCGTGGGCTGCTTCGACGTCGGCCAGGCTCTGGCGGTTGCCGGCGTAGGTGAGCAGGTCGAGGTTGACGATGGTCAGCCCGTCGTGGCGGGCCAGCATGTCGCGGATGAAGTTGGAGCCGATGAAGCCGCAGCCTCCGGTCACGAGCAGTCGCATGTTTCGATTTTTCCTTTTATTTTGAAGTGTTGCCTGTTTCGTCCGGAGTCGGTATTCGTTTTTTCCGGCCTTTGGCAAAATAATGCTTGCCAGGGAGGGGCGGTTCGCATACTTTCTTCGACGGGCGATTAACTCAGCGGTTAGAGTGCCATCTTCACACGGTGGAAGTCCGGGGTTCAAATCCCCGATCGCCCACCACCGCATCGATCCCAGACGCCTCGCAACGCGAGGCGTCTTTTTTTTGGGGCCGGGCATTGTCGTTATTGAACGCCACGGTCCCGAAATTCCTGGATTTTTTTGTAGTCATCAATGATTTTCGCCCGAAGCGCTTCGATTTCCCGGACATAATGCTGCTTGAGAATGCGGATTTCCTCGCGCCGTCTGGCCGATGTCGGATCATTGGCTGCCGTGCCCCGCATTTCCGTGTCATAGCCCTGGATGGTCTTCTCATGGTCGGCGATGCCGCGTCTGGCCGTTTCGATGGACCGGGACAGGTCGGCCGGCCCCGGCGGCGCAGCCAGGGCCAGACCGGTCTGGCCGGCCGGTGCCGCCGGACAGGCCAAAACAGCCAACAGCCACAGCATGGCGAAAGCGAGACGGTACATGGCAGTCCACCCCCTGGTCGGGATGTCCCCGTATAGCTCCATTCGACCGGCTTGACAAATCCGGCCGCCCGGCGTTGGATCCCCGGGTTTCGACTGCCGCAGACTGCGGCCAAGGAGTGCGCCCCATGGATATGCAGTGGTTTCTCGACCGCGACGCCTTCGCCAAATCCCTTGGCATCCGCCTCATCGAGGCCCGGCCCGGCTATGCCAAAACCGCCATGGACATCACCGAAAACCACCGCAACGGGGCCGGCATCGCCCATGGCGGAGCGATCTTCACCCTGGCCGACCTGGCCTTCGCCGTGGCCGCCAACAGCCATGGCAAGCTCAGCCTGGCGGTGGCCGTCTCCATCTCCTACGTCAAGGCCGGCCTGGGCTCGACCCTGTACGCCGAGGCCCGGGAAATCTCCCTGGGGTCCAAAATGGCCACCTACGTCGTGACCATTGCCAATGACGCCGGCGACGTCATCGCCAGCTTCCAGGGCACGGCGTATCGCAAGGACGTGCCCTACACCCGGGAGACGGCGTGATCGAAATCGTCCTGGTCGCCCCGGAGATCCCGCAAAATACCGGCAGCATCGCCCGGCTGTGCGCCGCCACCAAGACCCCGCTCCATCTCATCCGGCCGCTCGGGTTTTCCCTGGCCGACCGCTATCTCAAGCGGGCGGGCCTGGACTACTGGCCCCATGTCGACCTGACGGTCTGGGAGGATTTCGAGGCCTTCCGGGCCGCCCGGCCCGGCCGCCGGCTGGTGGCCACCACGGCCGGCAATCGGGGCCACGCCGCCACGCCCTGCCACCGCTTCGCCTTTGCGCCCGATGACGTCCTGGTCTTTGGCGCAGAGTCCAGCGGCCTGCCCGGGCCGGTCCTGGCAGCGGCACAGTGCCGCCTGACCATTCCCATCTGGGGCCAGGTGCGAAGCCTCAATATCGCCAATGCCGCTTCGGTGGTGCTTTACGAGGCACTGCGCCGCCTCGGCGTCCTGGACGCCCTGGACCCGGCTCTGGCCTCCGATGGCGGCCAACTGGAAGAAACCGGCAAAAACCGATAGGAGGGACAGATGCCCCATCTCCTCCCCCACATCGACCGAGGCCCTATGACCGTTGCCATCCCCCAGCATATCGAGCTGGCCTATGAGTATCCCGTCATCTTCACCCGGCAGGTCTTTGATGCCGCCAATCCCGTCCTGGCCGAGATCCTGGCCCGGGCCGGCGACGGACCGCACAAGGTCGGGGTGGTCGTGGACGACGGGCTGGCCGCAGCCGATCCCGGCCTGCTTTCGCGCATCACCGACTACGCCGCGGCCCGGGCCGACCGTGTGGCCTTGGTGGAAGCGCCGCTCCTGGTGGCCGGCGGCGAGCGGGCCAAATCGGATTTTTCCGTGGTCGAGGCCGTGTGGGAGCTGACCCACCGGGCCAGACTGTGTCGCCAGTCCTTTGTCCTGGCCATCGGCGGCGGGGCGGTGCTGGATGCCGCCGGTTTCGGCGCAGCCACGGCCCACCGGGGGGTGCGCCTGATTCGGATGCCCTCCACGGTCCTGGCCCAGAACGACGCCGGGGTGGGGGTCAAAAACGGCATCAATTTCTTTGGCCGCAAAAACTACCTAGGCTCCTTTGCCCCGCCCTTTGCCGTGGTAAACGACCATGCCCTGCTGGCCACCCTGCCCCCGCGCGAGGCCCGGGCCGGACTGGCCGAGGCGGTCAAGGTGGCGCTGGTGCGCGACGCCCTGTTTTTCCAGCGGCTGGAGGAGCTGGCCCCGCGTCTGGCCGTCCTTGACGACGAGGCCCTGCTTGAGGCCGACATCCGCTGCGCCGAGGCCCATTTGCAGCACATTGCCGGCGGCGGCGATCCCTTTGAGCTGGGTTCGGCCCGGCCGCTCGATTTCGGCCACTGGGCCGCCCATGCCCTGGAAGAGGCCACGGCCGGGGAGCTGCGTCATGGCGAGGCCGTGGCTGTGGGGCTGGCGCTCGATACCCTGTATTCCTGCCGCCTGGGCCTGCTTGGCCCAGCCGAGGCCGAGGCCGTGCTGGCCTTGCTCGACCGGCTCGGTCTGGCGGTCTGGCATCCGGCCCTGGAGCGGCTCGACATGGCCGGGGCCATCGAAGCCTTTCGCGAACACCTGGGCGGCCGCCTGCATCTGTGCCTGCTGGCCGGCATCGGCCGACGCCTGGAGGTCCACGAGGTCGATATGGCCCGGATGGATGAGGCCCGAAGCATCCTGGCCGGGCGGACCCGGCCGGCCAGGGCGCGGACGTCAGAACACCCCCGGGAGTGACCATGGAGCCGACGACCTATTGCACCAACATCCATCCTGGTGAGAGCTGGGAGGAAATCCGCAGCGGCGTCCTGGCCCACGCCCCGGCCGTGGCCGCTGCCGTCTGCCCCGACCGCCCCTTTCCGGTCGGCCTTCGCCTGTCGGGCCGGGCCAGCCTGGAAATCGACGCCGAGGCCGCCCGGGCCTTTGCCGCCGAGGCCGCCTCCCTGGGCCTGACCTTTCGCACCCTCAATGGCTTCCCCTATGGCCGGTTCCATCATACGCCGGTCAAGGAGAGCGTCTATCTGCCGGACTGGCGCGATCCCGAGCGGGCCGCCTACACGCTGCGTCTGGCCCGGCTGCTGGCCGGCTGGCTGGCCGAGGGCGAAACCGGGTCCATCTCCACCGTGCCCATCGGCTTTCGCCAGGGCTTTCCCGTGGCCGATCTGCCGGCGGCCTATGCCGCCATCCGGGGTGTCCTGGCCGCCTTGGCCGACCTGCTGGCGGCAACCGGCCGGCGCATCCGGCTGGCGGTCGAGGCCGAGCCGGGCTGTCTGATTGAGACAACGGCCCAGATGGCGGCGTTTTTTGCCGCCCTGGACGCGCCGCCGGCCCACATGGAACATCTGTGCGTCTGCTACGACTGCTGCCATCAGGCTCTGCAATACGAGGACCCGGCCGCCTCGCTGGCCCTGCTCGCCGCCGCCGGCATTGCGGTTGGCCATGTGCAGGTGTCCTCGGCCCTGCATTACGATGGGGCGGATGTGTCGCGTCTGGCTCGGTTCGTGGAACCTGTCTATCTGCATCAGGCCGTGGCCAGACTCCATGACGGGACGTTGCGCCGTTTTGATGATCTGCAAAAGGCCATTGCCGCCAGGATTGACGGTGTTGCATCCTGGCGCGTGCACTTTCATCTGCCGATTTTTGTATCCCAACTGCCGGAGTGCGCCACCACCCAGCCCTTCCTGCGAGCCATACTGCCTCTTTTCGACCCTTCGATTCCTTTGGAAGTGGAGACCTACACCTGGAGCGTCCTGCCGGCGGAACTGAAAACAGGCGGGCTGACGCAGTCGATCATCAGGGAAATTGCCTGGGTTGAAGCCACCAGACGGCCTTGACGGCAGTGACGTGCCTCATTAGGTAGGGAGGATGGTGGCGGATTAACGCCAGGGGCCGCTTTGAGGCCGGGAGGACACCATGCAGCAGACCATGAGACGCTTGGCCAAGGGCCTTGCCGCGGCTGTGGCTGTTGCCGTCATCGGGCACGGGCCGGTCCTGGCCGCCTCCCTGGGCAGCCTGTCCGTTGCCAACGACAGCGTCTACCAGAGTGCTGTGGCCGCCAGCGACGCCCTTGATTATCCCGCTGCCCTGGCCTACCTCACCCAGTCCCTGACAACCAATCCCGACAACGGCGAGGCCTATCTGGCCCGGGCCTGGATCGATCTGGTCCTGGACGTCCCCTCCCAGGCTGTCAGCGATGCGACCCAAGCCGTGTCGCTTTTGCGCGCCTCCAGTGTCTGCGATCAGTATCTGCCCGAGGACAGCCCCTTGCTGGCCGTTTCCGGAAACTCGTACCTTTCCTCGTATCCCTCGTCCCTGTACGGGACAGGCAGCATCTTAAACGGCACGTCGCTGTATGCGACCACCAACATCCTGAGCGGCACGACGACAGGCAGCACCACGGGAACCTCCACGTCCGCAAACTCTTCCGGCACGACAGCCAGCGGCACGACGGCCAGCGGTACGACCAGCACCGGCACGGCGGCCGGCACGACCAGCACCGGTGCGGTGACGTCGTCGGCCACAACCTCCGGCACAAGCTCCACCTCGGCCAGCAGTTCCCTTTTTGCGTCCTCAAGCGGCAGCCAGAATCTGCCTGTGGCCGAGGACCTGACCGACAAGGATAAAGAAAAAAACGAGACCATGAACGAGTACAACGAGACCATGACCAAAGTGGCCATGGCCTCGGCCTACTGCGGCGGCACGTACGTGAAAAACCTGGAGAAGTTGGTGACCGGCTATACGCTTCTTGGCGACGCCTATCTGGCCCAGGGAAGCTATGCCAACGCCCAGCTCGCCTACAATGCCGCCCTGGCGCTCGACGAGGACAATGCCAAGGCCACCGGCGGCCTCGGGCTCACCTATATCGGCCAGGGGGCCGGTTCTGCCGCGCTTTCGACGCTCAATCTGGCCGTGACCTACGATCCGACCCTGCCCAATGTTTATGTGGACCGGGCCTCGTACTGGGTGGCCATCGGCGATCCCGGCCGCGCCCAGGAGGACGACAACACCGCCCTTTCCCTGGACGCCGGCTACGCCCGGGCCTATGACGCCCTCGGCCGGCTGCGCTACGACGCCGGCAGCTACCAGGCTGCCATCGCCGAGTATGACAAGGCCCTGGCCGCCCAACCGTCCTACGTCGCCGCCCTCAAGCACCGGGCCAAGGCCTGGCAGGCCCTGGCCACGGCCAATCCGGCCCAGGCCGCCACCTATCAGCAGTACGCCCAGAACGATCTGGACAAGGCCAGTTCCCTGCAAAAACTCGTGACAACGTCCGCCACCGCGAGCTCGTCCAGTTCGAGTGTCTCGTACTCTTCCACTGCCGCCACGACGACCACCACGACGACCAGCACACTGCCTTCCGCTCTGGATTCAGGCATCCGCTAGCCCGGCCCTGAAACGTGGCCGGGGGGGGTGGGATTTCGGGGGGGTTATCTGGTCTTGTCCATTGGACGGGGGTCACGGGCCACGGACAGGTC
>NZ_MLBG01000094.1 GCF_001936595.1 Desulfovibrio sp. DV | reverse complement strand
AAAGGGGTTCCCTCCCCCGGTTCCTCTTCTCTTCCCACCCCCGGAGGGATTACTATGTCCACGAAAATGTGGGGCGGTCGGTTTGGCGAGGGGACCGGGGCCTTGATGGAGGCCTACAGCGAATCCGTGTCCTATGACCGGAGGATGTATCGCCAGGATATTGCCGGCTCCAAGGCCCATGCCAGGATGCTGGCCAAGCGCGGCGTGCTCGCCGGCGAGGAAGCCGAGCGCATTGTGGCCGGCCTGGACATGGTGCTTGATGAGATCGAGTCCGGGGCCTTTCCCTGGCGGGTGGAGCTGGAAGACGTCCACATGAACGTGGAACAGCGGCTCACCGAACTGATCGGACCGCTTGGCGGCAAGCTGCACACCGGGCGCAGCCGAAACGACCAGGTCTGCCTGGATTTCAGGCTGTACGTGGCCGAGAGCCTGGAGGTCTGGACCCGCTTGCTGCGTGAGTTGGCTGGGGTGTTCGTGGCCCGCGCCGGCGAGCATACAGACACGCTGCTGCCGGGCTGCACCCATCTTCAGCCGGCCCAACCCGTTTCCCTGGCCCATCATCTTCTGGCCTATGCCTGGATGTTTAAGCGCGACTGCGAACGGGCCGAAGATGCGCTCAAGCGCGTGCGGGTCTCGCCCCTGGGCGCGGCAGCCTTGGCCGGCACCACCTATCCGCTCGACCCGGCCATGGTGGCCCGGACCGTGGGCTTTTCCCATGCCTTCGGCAACAGCATGGATGCCGTGTCCGACCGGGATTTCGCCCTTGAAGCCCTTTTCGACGCCTCGGTCATCATGGCCCATTTGAGCCGGTTTTGCGAAGAGATCATCATGTGGGCCAACCCGCGTTTCGGCTATGTCTCCCTGCCCGACGCCTACGCCACCGGGTCGAGCATCATGCCTCAGAAAAAAAATCCCGACGCTGCCGAACTCATGCGCGGGCGGGTCGGGCGGGTGTACGGTTCGCTCATGGGCCTTCTGACGGTGGTCAAGGGGCTGCCGCTGACGTACAACCGGGATCTCCAGGAAGACAAGGAACCGTTTTTCGACGCTGACGACACGGTACGGGCCTCGCTTCGGGTCATGGCCGGGATGCTGTCCGAGCTGGTCTTTCGGCCTGAGCGGATGCGCCAGGCGCTCACCCAGGGTTTTTTAAACGCCACCGAGCTGGCCGATTATCTGGCCGCCAAGGGTATCCCCTTTCGGGAAGCCCATCATATCACGGGCCGGGCCGTGGCCCAGGCCGAAGCCCTGGGCATTGCGCTTGAGCAATTGACCCTGGACCAATTGCGTGTATTTTCCCCGGCCATAGACCAGGATGTTTTCGAGGCGCTGCGGTATGAAACCGCCGTGGCCAGACGCAATGGACCCGGCGGCACCGGTCCCCAATCCGTGACCAACCAGATGGCGGAACTCTCCCGATGGCTTCAAAGACCCTAAATCTTCAGCTTTCCTGCCTGCAGGCCATAAGCGGCATCATCGACAAGGCTCTTGATTTGGAGCAATCCCTCCAGGATATTTTGCGTATCCTGGCCGAGACCTTGTCCATGAAACGGGCCACCATCACTTTGGTTGAGCGCACCACGGGCAAGCTCGTCATCAGCGCCTCCCAGGGCCTGACCCCTGAGGAAAAGCGGCGGGGCGTCTACGGCCTAAACGAAGGCGTCACCGGCCTCATCTTTCAGACGGCCAAACCCTACGTCGTGCCGGATATCCGCAACGAACCGCTGTTTCTGGACAAGACCCAGTCGCGTAAGATCGAACGCGACCGGATATCGTTTATTGGCGTGCCCATTGTTCTCCATGGCCAGCCCCTTGGCGTGCTCAATGTGGACCGGCTTTTTGGCGACGAGGTCGATTTCGAGGAAGACGAGGCCTTTTTGACGGTCGTGGCCACGCTCATCGCCCAGTTCATGAGCCTCAATCAGAAGTACGAAGCCAAGGTCGAGGTCTTAAAGCGCGAGAACGTCTCGCTTAAATACAAACTCTCCCAGGAATCGCGCGGGCTTTATATCGTCGGCAAGAGTCTGGCCATGCAGGACGTGCAGCGCCAGATCGAGAAGGTCGCCCCGACCCGGGCCACGGTCCTGCTTCTGGGCGAATCCGGCACCGGCAAGACGCTCATCGGCCGCATCATCCACGACCTGTCCGAACGCAAGGACTACCCGTTTATCAAGGTCAACTGCGCTTCTATTCCGGAGAACCTGCTGGAATCCGAGCTTTTCGGCTACGAAAAGGGCGCGTTCACCGGCGCGGACCAGACCAAGCCCGGCCGGTTCGAAGAGGCCAACAAGGGCACCATCTTCCTTGACGAGATTGGCGAGTTGCCGCTGGGCCTCCAGGCCAAGCTCTTGCGCGTGCTCCAGGACAAGGAATTCGAGCGCCTGGGCAGCAACAAGACCCGGCAGGTGGACGTGCGCATTCTGGCCGCCACCAACAAGGATCTGGCCACCCTGGCCGAGACCGGGGCGTTTCGCCCGGACCTCTATTACCGTCTCAATGTCTTCCCGCTGCAAACCCCGCCCCTGCGGGAGCGCAAGGAAGACATCCAAAGCCTCATCATCCATTTCCTGAGCAAGGTTTCCAAGGAATACGGCCGCAAGCTCACCTTTTCCACCGAAGCCCTGGCCGTGCTCAAGGAGTACGACTGGCCGGGCAACGTGCGTGAGATGGAAAATCTGGTCGAGCGGCTGGTGATCCTGGCGGAAAACGAGCGCATCGACGCCGATCTGATCCGACCATACCTTACCATTCCCAGCCGGGAGGATGCGTACGAGTCCGATCGGGGCGAGGACGGTGAAGGCGCGCCTTCGCTCAAAAGTCTGGAAAAATCGGTCGTGATCGACGCCCTGCGCCGCCATGGCGGCATCCAGCACAAGGCGGCCCGGGAGCTGGGCATAACCCCCCGGCAGATGGGCTATCGCGTCAAAAAGTTCAATCTCGAATCCATGGTGGCGGTGCAGCGGGTGAAAAACCGCTGAGACCAGCCCCTGTCCCATTCTTGCCCATTGCGCCAAAGGCCGTCTCCGGACGGCCTTTGGCGTTTGTGCGGTCCGGGCCGCGGGCTTGGGAGTCCGGTGTTTCCAAGGCTTGGGCTGCGACGCAGCCAAAATGTAGGGGCCGCACCTGGCCTGGCAGCGGTCCGGGGCGGCTCCATGCCGCCCGAGGCCATGGCCCGGGAATCGGTCAGGCTGTCTTTTCCAGATACAGACGGTTGAGCGCATCGAAAAGCTTGACCCGCACTGCCTCGAAATCCTCCAGCTCTGTCGCGGCTTCGCGATCCTTGCCCTGCTCGGCGAACTGGACCACGCGTCGGGCCAGGGCATGGACCTGCTCGTGGAAACGGCCGACTTCCGCATAGATCGGATGTCCGGCAAAAGCGCGGCGGCCGTCGCCGTCATACCACTGCCCAAACTGGCACTGGTGATGGCCGGCGACTTCTGACGGGTCGAGGCGGAGATGGCCGAGCAGGATGGACTCCAGGCGCGCCCGCCAGGCCAGGTGGGCAGTCTTGACGGCGGCAATGTCAAAGGGCGGCGTTCCCAGGCTGAACTGGTTGATCTCGGTGGTAAGCAGCCCGGTGAGGCGGGTCAGTTCCCGGGCTGAGGAGTTGACCTGCTGGGAGGCTGCCGCCATGTCGGCAATGGTTGCGGCCACACCGGCTGCCCGTTCGGAAATGGCCAGGGTGGCGGTCAGGCTTTGATGGGCCTGGCGGCGCATCGCCTCGGCGGTCCGGGCTGCGCTGGACAGGTTTTCGGCAATGGCGGCCGTGGCCTGGGAATGCTCATCCGTGGCTCTGGTGCTGGTCAAAATCATGTCTTTGAGTTCTTCCACCGTGCCGGCAATGGACCCGACGTCGCTGCTGACCGTGCGCATGGAGTGCATGAGCGTCTCGGCCCCGGAGATCTGTTCCTCAGCCAACCGGGCGCTGTCCTCAATGGCGGCCACAGCCTGCTCGGTGGCCGCCAGATTGACCTTGGCCATGGCCTGGATGGAACCGATGGCCGTGCCGACATCCTTGGTGGCGGTCATGGTTTTTTCCGCCAGCTTTCGCACTTCGTCGGCCACCACGGCGAAACCGCGGCCGGATTCACCGGCCCGGGCGGCCTCAATGGCGGCATTTAAGGCCAGCAGATTGGTCTGGTCGGCAATGTCGGCGATGACGCCGAGCACCTCGCCGATGGACTGGCTGTCGCGGCCAAGGGCAGCCATGTCGCGTTTGAGATCGGACGCCTTGTGGCTCACCCCGACGATGGAGGTGGCCACCTGCCGCAGCCCGGCCGCGCCGTCCGCGGCCTTGGCCCCTAGAGTACTTATTTCGTTGGCGTTTCGCCGGGCTGCCTGGGCAGCGCGTTCTGCTGCGGTGCTGGCCTGGTCCATGCTGGAAGCAATTTCGTCACTGGCCTGGCGCATCTGTTCCACTGCTGCAGCGATGCCGGCAATGTGTTCGGCCGTGGTTCCGGTTGCTTCGTCCATGGTGTCCATGTCCGTTGCCAACTGTTGCGCCTGGGCATTGATGGTTGAGGCATCGTCCTTGGAGGTTACAGCCATCTGGCTGGCTGTCCGGGAATGGTTTTCAAATTCCCGGGAGTAGGCGGCGATGGTGCTGACGACGTTTTTGTCGGTGATGCAGAAATTTCGCATACGGGCGCAGGCCGGGTCCCCGGCTCCCGGGCCTGTGGCCAACAGATTGCCGGCTGCCAGGGCGTCGAGGGTTTCCTTGGCTGCGGCAGCCATGCGGGCCAGTCCAGCCAGACGCAGCAGCAGGCTGGCGGTCATAACGGCCAGGATAGCCCAACCGACCGCTGCAAGCGGCAGGAGCCAGGGATGTTCCTCAAGCAGAGACGGGCGGAGGGCCAGGGTGGCGGTGAGCAGCAGGTTGGCTGCAACCAGGCCGGCCAGACAAGCGGCGAGGGTCGGCCCGAAAACAACACGGGTCGGGTGAGACATGCACGACTCCTTGAAATGGGGCAGTGGTACGGGGTGGGGTGGATTGCATAAACGAGCAGACACAGGTCAGCAACAGCCATGGAGCTGTGCTGCATAAGCCGGTTTGGGAAGCGCAGTGACGGATGGAAAATTTCATAATAATTTCGAATTGATCTATTCAATAAAAAGATCATTGCAGTGTGTCAATGATGCGACGAAAGTGATTTCCAGCACAAGAGTCCGGTGGGGGCGTTGCTTCGTTACGCGGTGACATTCCGTCAGAAACGGGCATTGTCGGCCTGGGGACCAGCCTGCGTCGCGCACTATGTGAGAGATGGCACGAGCGCCGCAGCCAGGGAATGGCGGGAATCAAAAAAGCCGTCCGTCCCGGTAGGACGGACGGCTTGAGGCCGGGAAAGCCGCGGGCAGTTAGGCCCGGCTGAACTGGCGGTACTTGATGCGGTGGGGAATATCGGCGGCAGCGCCCAGGCGGGCTTTGCGGTCGGCCTCGTACTCGGTGAAGTTGCCGTCAAAGAAAACGGCCTGGCTTTCACCCTCAAAGGCCAGGATGTGGGTGGCCACGCGGTCGAGGAACCAGCGGTCATGGCTGATGACCAGGGCCGAACCGGCAAAGGCCAGGAGCGCCTCTTCCAGGGCGCGCAGGGTGTTGACGTCCAGGTCGTTGGTCGGTTCATCGAGGAGCAGGACGTTGGCCCCGCTTTTGAGGATCAGGGCCAGATGCAGCCGGTTTTTCTCGCCGCCGGAGAGCACCTTGACCTTTTTTTGTTGATCCTGGCCGGTGAAGTTGAACCGGGCCACATAAGCCCGGGCGTTGACGTCTTTGGTGCCCAGGCGAATGGTGTCGTAGCCTTCGCCCACCACCTCGAACACAGTCTTTTCCGGATCAAGAGCCTCGCGGCTCTGGTCGACGTGGGCCAGCTGGACGGTTTCGCCCAGGCTGAACGTGCCGACGTCGGGCGTTTCCTGGCCGGTGATCAGCCGGAACATGGTCGTCTTGCCCGCGCCGTTGGGGCCGATGATGCCGACAATGGCGCCGCGCGGCACGGTGAAGGTCAGATTTTCAAACAGCAGCCGGTCGTCAAAGCCCTTGGCCACGCCAACGGCCTCAATGACGTTCTTGCCCAGGCGCTGTCCGGGCGGAATGTAGATTTCCAGGTCCTTGGCCATGCGTTCGCCTTCCTGGGAAGCCAGCGACTCATAGGCGGCGATGCGGGCCTTGGACTTGGCGTGGCGGCCGTGCGGCGACATGCGCACCCACTCCAGTTCCCGGGCCAGGGTCTTGGACCGTTC
This sequence comes from Desulfovibrio sp. DV, assembly GCF_001936595.1. Taxonomy (GTDB): domain Bacteria; phylum Desulfobacterota; class Desulfovibrionia; order Desulfovibrionales; family Desulfovibrionaceae; genus Solidesulfovibrio. The sequence goes on along the minus strand of NZ_MLBG01000094.1, from coordinate 12,665 downwards.
GCTCTCGGATTTCTCTTCCTGGCGCAGACGCTCCTGCTTCTGCTCCAGCCACGAGGTGTAGTTGCCCTTCCAGGGGATGCCCCGACCCCGGTCGAGCTCAAGAATCCAGCCGGCCACGTTGTCCAGGAAGTAGCGGTCGTGGGTGACGGCGATGACGGTGCCCGGGTAGCTGTGGAGAAAATGTTCCATCCAGGCCACGGACTCGGCGTCGAGGTGGTTGGTGGGTTCGTCAAGGAGCATGATGTCGGGCTTTTGCAGGAAGAGGCGGCACAGGGCCACCCGGCGGCGCTCACCACCCGACAGGACGTTGCACGGCGTGTCCGCCGGCGGGCAGCGCAGGGCGTCCATGGCCTGATCGAGGCGGCTGTCGAGATCCCAGGCGTCGCAGGCGTCGAGCTTTTCCTGGACCTCGCCCTGGCGTTCGATCAGCGCATTCATGGCGTCGTCGTCCATGGGCTCGGCAAAGGCGGCGTTTATGTCTTCAAATTCCTTGAGCAGGGCAACCGTCTCGGCCACGCCTTCCTCGACCACTTCGCGCACGGTCTTGGTGACGTCCACCAGCGGGTCCTGCTCCAGGTAGCCGATGGTGTGGCCCGGAGTGAGCACGGTCTCGCCCTGGAAATCCTTGTCCACGCCGGCCAGGATTTTGAGCAGCGTCGATTTACCCGAGCCGTTCAGTCCAAGCACGCCGATCTTGGCTCCGTAGAAATAGGACAGGGAAATGTCCTTGATGATGGGCTTTTTATCGTGGAACTTGCTGACGCGGATCATTGAGTAAATGATTTTATTCGGCTCGGCAGCCATGAAACCTCCTGAGGGGCGTCGTCCGTCCGGGGGACGGCGTCGTATAGAGGGTGTATTGCAAAAGAACCGACCACAACGCAAGCGGCCCACGCCCCGGCCAAATGGTCGGGGAGAGGGCCGCCGCAACAGTGCCCGGATTATCCAAGCACAGGGAAAGGCTTACTTTTTCTTCTTAGCCATGGCTTCCTGGAGCATGTCGCCCAAGAGATTCAGGCCGCCGCTCGGTGCTGCCGCCTTTTCCTTTTTGACGAAGCGCTTCCAGTCGTCGTTCTCTTTTTCCTTCTGGCCGCCAACCGGCGAGAGGGTCATCTTGCGCTTCTCGGTATCGATCTCGGACACCACGACCGAGGCCGTGTCGCCGATCTTGAGCTTCTCATAGGTCCCGGGTTCCAGGGCGTCGCGCAGCTTGGAAGCCGGCAAAAGCCCGGTGACGCCAGGGGCCAGATTGACGAAGATGCCGAACTGCTGGCGGTTCTCCACGATGCCGGAGACGGTCGAGCCGATGGGGAAGGTCTCGGCCACGGCCAGCCAGGGGTCGCCCGAGGCTTCCTTGAGGGACAGCGCAATGCGGCGTTTGCCCAGGTCGATGTCTTTGACCGACACGGTGACGACGTCGCCCGGCGAAACCACGTCCGAGGGCTTGGCGATGCGGCGCACGTGGCTCATTTCGCTCACGTGGATGAGGCCCTCGATGCCCGGGGCGATTTCGACGAACGCGCCGAAATCAGCCAGCCGAACCACCTTGCCCTCGACCTTGTCGCCAACCGTGAACTGTCCGTCAACGCTGTCCCAGGGATCGGCCCCGGCCTGCTTGATGGACAGCGAGATGCGGGGACGGCCCTTCTTGTCGCGGTCAAAGGCCAGCACCTTGACGGTCACGGCCTCGCCGATGGCCACTGCGTCCTCGGCCTTCTCGGCCCGGGACCAGGACAGCTCGGAGAGGTGGATGAGTCCCTCAAGGCCCGGAGCCACTTCGGCAAAGGCGCCGAAGGCGACAATGCGGCTGACAACGGCCGGGACGACGTCGCCGGGGGCGACCGTCTCCAGGAAGCGCAGTTCGGACTCGATGCGTTCCTGTTCCAGCAGTTTGCGCCGGGACACGACGATGTTTTTGCCGTCACGCTCAAAGGTGATGATGGCGAATTGGTACGTTTGGCCCACATGGGCTTCAGGATTGTCGGTAAAGGCCAGATCGATCTGGCTGACCGGACAAAAGGCCCGACGGTGGACGATTTCCACGTCGAATCCGCCCTTGCGCGAGGCGACCACTTTGCCCTCGACCGGGATGCCGTTCTCGAAGGCCTCCCGCAGGGCTTCTGCGCCGCCTTGGCCGGTGAGCGCCTTGGACAGGGCCACTTCGTCGCCGCGCACAGAGACGACATAGAGGGTGACCTCGTCGCCTTCGCTCACGGTGAGCTGTCCGGTTTCGTCGAGAAACTCGGCTTTATCGGCTACGCCATCGAGCTTGGTGCCGGTGTCCACCACAAGAGTGGTCTCGGTAACCGCGATGACGGGTCCGGTGATGCGGTCTCCAACGTGGATTTCGCCGCCGCGTTCGGCCAAAGAGGCCTCCATGAGTGCGGCGAATTCGCCCTCGGCCGGCATTTCCTTGGTGTCCGGCGAATGGTCTGCCATGATCGCTCCGAAAAGATGGGGGTGATTTTTTGGCGCGAAAGCGCCGGGGGGCAATGTAGCGCAGCGGCTATCCTTGTCAAATGCGAAAAAAGCCCTATCCTCCACAAATCCGTCTCCCAAGTGCAAGGAAGTCGTCACATGGACCCAGTCACACACGTCGTTGCAGGGGTGCTTATCGGCCAGGCAGCCCGGGACCGTTTCCCGGAGACCAAGGCCCTTGTCCCCTTGTCCGCTCTGGCCGCATGGATGCCTGATGTCGATAATATCGTTACGTTTTTTGGCGCAGAAGCGTACATGCGCCATCATCGCGGCTACACCCATTCGCTGCTTGGCGGAGCACTTCTGGCCTGGCTTCTGGCCATCGTCGCAACCCGGTTTTGCGGCGGCGCAAAAACCTCCAAACTCTTTATTCTTTTTTATTTTGGCGTGCTGTCCCATCTGTTTCTCGACTGCATCACTTCCTATGGCACGGGGATATTCCTGCCGTTTTCCGATGTCCGGGTGTCGGTCCCCTCGGTGTTCATCATTGATCCGATCTACACCCTGGCCATGATCGCCCTGGCTGTGGCCGCATCGTTTCGCCCGGCGGCCCGCAAGAAGCTGGCCGTGGCCGGTTTGGCCGTGATGCTCGCCTGGCCGGCCCTGGGCTTTGGCGTGGGCAAGGCCGTGGCCGCCCATGCCCGTACCCTGCTGGTGGCCGCGGGACAGCAGCCAACCAGCGTTATTGCCCAGCCCGATGCCTTTTCGCCGCTGTGGTGGAAGATCATCGCCGAGGAGGGGGACAACTATGTGCTGACGGGCCTGAGCCTTGCCGCGCCGGATACGCTTCTCCCCGAGCGGCGTTTCGAACGGGCCGGGCGCGAGGAGCTTGACGCCCTGGGCCGCACGGCCCCGGTCTTTTCCCAGTATGTCTGGTTCACGGATTTTCCGGTCAGATCCGCCACCGCCACCCCGGAAGGTACGATCGTTGCCTATAACGACCTGCGGTTCATGGCTGTCAACCCCCTGGTGACCAGGGTGCGCGGGCCCATGGTCCCCTTCACCCTGACCGCCTACCTCGATTCGGCCGGCCGGCTGACCCAGGCGGTTTTTTCCCAGATGGGCAAGGGCGAGATGATCCTGCCCAATACGGGCATCACCACGGCCGCAGTCGGGGGCGGCTGAGCCCGCCCGCCTTGGCAACCGCACAAAACCGGCCCGGGATGCACATTGGCGCATCCCGGGCCGGTTTCATTTTGGGGCTGACCCACTGGCCCGGCCAGAACTATCCTGCCATTAAATCGACTGGAATCCTGGAGGGTTTCCAAAGGGCACTGCCCTTTGGCCGCCGGAGGCTTCCCCCGTCATGTCCTAGCCGGCCGGGGCCAGGGCGAGGAGGATTTCCGTCAGGTACTCTTCGGGCGGCGTGGTCTTGGGATCGTTGAGATATATTTCCAGGCTTGGCTCGGCAGTGAATTGCCGGCCCGACTGCGGTCCCCAGACCCCGGCCAGCCAGGCATAGGCCGGGCCCAGCCTCGTGTACGGTCCTTTGACCACGGCGCTGGCGTATTCCCGGTCGCCGATGACCGCCACCGGCAGGTCCGGTGTGCCGGCAAAGCTCTCGGGCACGGTCAGGCAGGCGTCGTAGCGAATTTTCTCCGGCGGCGTGATCTGCGGGCAGTCGTGGCCGATACCGATAAACTGCGTCGTCGGCCCGAACAGGCCAAGCGGCCCGGCCAGGGCGCACAACGTTCCCCAGGCCGCCTCGCACTGGTCGTAGGGGCCGACATGGCGCACGCAGGCCACCTTGATAGGCGGCAATTTTTTGATCGTTACGGTCAGTTCCATGGTCATGAACTCCTCTTGAATGATGGGTGGGCGTTGTACGATAACTGGCGGACCTTTGCGTTCCCGGCAGACGCGCCGCCAGACCGTCGGCGTCATCGAATAGGCGCTGCGAAAGGCCCGGCCAAAGGCTTCGGGGGCGTCAAACCCAGCTTCCAGAGCCACATTGGTCACGGGCTGGTCGCTGTAGCACAGGCGCTGGGCTGCCCGTTCCAGCCGCAGCCGGCGCAGGCAGGCTCCCACGGTTTCGCCGGTGATGCCGGCAAAGACGCGGTGGAAGTGATAGGGTGAGAAATAGGCTGCCGCGGCAATGGCGGCCAAGGGCAATTCCCCGTCCAGGCCCGCCTCCATCACCCGCATGGCGGAGAGTACCCGCCGTTCCCAGTCCTTTTGCGTCTGCGTGGTCATGTGTCCTCCGTGCCCAGGGTGATACCTCGCTCCCGGCTTCCCTGCCTGATATTTTTTCGCTTTTTCCACGGCCGATGCTTTTTTATGTTTCGGTCTGCAAAACAGCTAAAAATTATCGTTGAACAATAATTAAAGCTCGTTTATCAATGTCTCGTCTGGACGCTTGGACCAACCTGGGGAAACGTCGGCCGGCGCTTACCCGAAACCGAGCCGTGAAAAACGTCGCATGACGGAGCATTGTATGGAAACCGTGAACAATCTGGACAACATCCGCCGCCAGGGCCGGCTGCTCGAAACCGCCTGCCTGGCCGCCGCCCTGGCCGTCGTGCCGCTGGCCGCCCTGTACTGGGCCTTCTTTAACAACCTGCCCGACGACATGACCCGGCAGGCCGCGGCCCTGGCCGCCAGCCCGGAGTTGCCGGGCTGGGTGCGCCTGCTGTGCTTTGTGGCCGCCATGGTTCCGGGCACGGCGCTTATAGTCGTCCTTTTGCGCCTGCGGCGGCTTTTCGCCCTCTACAAGGAGGGGAGCATCTTTTCCCTGGCCAACGTGCTGGCCTTTCGCAGCGTCGCCCGGGCACTTTTCGCCTGGGCCGTATGTTCGGTCCTTTTTACGCCGCTTTTCTCCCTGGCCGTCACGGCTGCCAATCCGCCGGGCCGCCACATGATCAGCCTGGGCGTCGGGACAACTGAGGCGGAGCTCGTCTTCCTGGCGATCCTCGCCCTGGTCATCGCCCGGGTCATGGACGAGGCCAGACGCCTGGACGAAGACGCGGCCCTGACGGTATAGGCCGGCCATGGCGATCATTGTCAATCTCGACATCATGTTGGCCCGGCGCAAGGTCAGCTCCAAAGAGCTGGCCGAGGCGGTCGGTATCACCGCCCAGAACCTGTCCATCCTCAAAACCGGCAAGGCCAAGGCCATCCGCTTCTCCACCCTGGAAGCCATTTGCACCTTCCTGGCCTGCCAGCCGGGCGATATCCTGGAATATCGCCCGGACGGTGAAGCGCCGGCAACCCAAGGAGGTTGACGTGGCCATAAGCGTCATCCTGGCCCATCCAGACCCCGCAAGCTTCAACCATGCCCTGGCCAGGGCTGCCTGCGACGCCCTGGCCGGCCTTGGCTGGCACGTGCACTTCCACGATCTCTACGGCGAAGGCTTTAATCCCCTGTTGCCGGCAGAAGAACTCGGCCGCAACGCGCGCCTGGACCCATCCCTGGCCCGGCACTGCGACGAGGCCGCCGCCGCCCAGGGCTTTGTTATTGTCCATCCCAACTGGTGGGGGATGCCGCCGGCCGTGCTGGCCGGCTGGGTGGACCGGGTGCTGCGTCCGGGCGTGGCCTACGAGTTCACCTCCGGCGACGGCGGCGAAGGCGTGCCGCGCGGACTGCTCGCCGCCAAGGCCGCCGTCATCCTCAACACCTCCAACACCGCCGCCGCACGCGAGACGCGCGTTTTCGGCGATCCTCTGCAGCGTATCTGGAAGGACTGCATCTTTGACCTGTGTGGCGTGTCGGACGTGCGCCGCCGCATGTTTGAAACCATTGTCACCAGCACCCCGGACCTGCGCCGGGACTGGCTGCATGAAGCGACAACCCTGGTCGCCCAAACCTTCGGCCCGGCCGCTTGAAAGGAGCACCCCATGCCGTTTGTCAACATCAAGATCACCCGCGACGGAGCCACCGCCGAACAGAAAGCGAAACTCATTGAAGGCGTCACCAACCTGCTGCGCGACGTCATGGGCAAGAACCCCCAGACCACCGTCGTCATCATCGACGAAGTGGACTGCGACAACTGGGGCATCGGCGGCGAATCCGTCACCGTGCGCCGGACGCGGGGGTGAAAGTGAGGGGGAGGGAAGAGCAAAGACGATACGAGACAAGAGTGGGGCGCTGCCCCACGCCCCGCCGGGGGCTTGAAGCCCCCGGACCCCCCAACGGTGGGGACGGAAGGACGGTCGGGTGGATGGGAGATGGGTGAAAGTGCCGGATTTCCTTAATAACGGATGAGGTAGACGCCGGCCAAAAGCAGGATGGAGCCGGCCAGACGCTTGCCGTCAAAAGCGATGTGCGGAAAGCCGAGCAGGCCGAAGTGGTCGAGCGCCATGGAAGCCGCCACCTGGCCGGCCAGGGTCAGGGCGATCATGGCCCCGCCACCGATGCGTGGAGCCAGGATCACGGTCGCCGTGACGAAAAAGGCCCCCATGGTGCCGCCGACCCAGTACCACCAGGGTGAGGCTTTAAGCGCTGCGGCAAAGGGCACGCCCTGGCCCGTGACGGCCAAAATGGCGGCCAGGGCCAGGGTGCCGACCAGAAACGACACGAAGGCGGCCGGGAGCGCCCCGTCCACCATGCCGGCCAGCCTGGAATTGATGCCGGCCTGGACAGGCATGAACATGCCGGCGGTCAGGGCCAGGGCCAGGAGGATATACTGCATGGGCGTCCCGGAGCTTTAGTAGCGTTTGTCGATGACGGTCTTGCCGATGGGGGCCAGGGCCAGTCCGGCCAATTTGAGATGTTGCAGGGCAAAGGGAATGCCGATGATGGTCACGAAGTTGGCCACGGCAGCCAGCAGATGGCCGATGGCCAGCCACACTCCGGCCAGCACGAACCAGATGACGTTGCCGATAAAGCCCAAGGTGCCGGTGCCGAGATCGTGGCCGGACACGTCGCGGCGGTCCACGACTTCCTTGCCAAACGGCCACATGGACAGATTGCCAAGGACAAAGCAGGCCCTGGCCCAGGGCAGGCCGATGATGGTGATGGCCATGACCACTCCGGCCAGATACCAGCCGATGGCCATCCAGAAACCGCCGAGGATAAGCCACAGGATGTTCATGAGAAAATTGACCGGTTCCATTGAAGACTCCTTGAATCAGTTGTTGGAGAGGCGGGAGAGGAGCGTTGCCACGGCGCGCAGGTGGGCTTTTTCCTCCTGGGCCAGGGTGGTGTAGAGGGTCTTCGAGTCCGCATCGGCTGTGCGTTCGGCCAACCGGGCATAGAGGTCCAGGGCTTGGGCTTCCACGGATGCGGCCAGTTCCAGGGCTTCGTCGGGTGAGGCCGGGTCGCCGCCGAGTTGCTGGAGAAAGGCGCTGCCGGGCAGGCCGCCTTCCAGTTCGGGAGCGGCGTCGGCAAGCAGGGCGGAAAGATCGGTCCTCTCGCCGGTTTCCTTGTCATAGAGGCTGTGGACATGGTGCAGATGGCGGGCCTCAAAACCGGCCAGCCGGTCAAACGTGCTGCGTGTCTCGCCGTCGTTGGCGGCTGCGGCCAGTTTTTCGTAAAACGCGCCCAGGGCCGCTTCCATACCCAGGGCCGCCAACAGGATCTGGCGCGGGGTTTCATCGCCTCGAAGAAGCGTCAGGCCGGCATCCGGCGTTCCGGTTGCGGCCGCGCCCTGCCAGGCCATGGCCCCGCCGAGCATGTTGACGATGCGGGGAAACCCGGCTGTGGCCAGGAGACGGGCGGCGGCAGCGCTGCGCATCCCGCCCCGGCAGTAGACCACAACAGGTCTGGTCTTGTCGATTTCCCCCAAACGGTCCGGCAGCTCGGGCAAGGGCACAAGAGTTGCTCCGGGCAGGTGGAACTCCTCATACTCCGGCTCCATGCGGACATCGAGCAGGGTCAGCTCCCCCGGTCGCGACGCGTCGAGCAGAGCCCGGACGGACTCGGCCGAGGCGTTTTCAATGGGAGCCTCTTTGGCGTCGTGGGACATAAACGTCTCCGGGGTTACGGGTTGCGTATTGGCCGGCGGGTAGGATAGCTAGGGCCGTGCGCCCCAAGCATATGCTCGTGGGCGGGAAATCTTGTCAAGGCGGGAACGTATGGGGCAGGTTGCGACGCGGTGGCAAACGCCGCTGTGGCTGGAGTTGGCGGTCATCCTCCTCTTGGGTGCAGGCTTGTCCGTGGCCATGAACATGGCCCGGGCCGAACCGGTGCCCTGGGTGGTGGATTTTGCCGCCCTGGACAAGCGGGATGCGTTGCGGCGCGGGCTTGAAAGCATTGAGCCCCACGCGGCCCTGACCATGCTCGGCAAGCCCGGGGTGGTTTTCGTGGATGCCCGCACGGCTGAGGAATTTTCCATGCATCGGGTGGCCGGGGCCAAGAACCTGCCCCAGGAAGCCATGTACGGCGACCTGGACGCGGCGGCCAAGTCCCTTGGGCTTACGTCCGAGGATCGGCTCGTGGTCTATTGCGGCAATCTGCTGTGCGACAAAAGCAAGGAACTGGCCGAAGCCATGCGCACGGCCGGCTTTTTGTATGTGACGGTCATGCGGGAGGGCTTTGAAGGCTGGCTGGCCGTTGGCGGACCCACGGAGGGCGGCGCATGAGAGTGCTTGGCATCCTGGCCCGCATGGCTCTGGGCCTCATTTTTCTGGCAGCCGCCTGGGACAAGATCGTCGATCCCATGGCCTTTGCCAAGATCATTCGCAATTACCAGATTCTGCCCGACATGGCGGTTGCCGGCGTGGCCCTGACCCTGCCCTGGATCGAGGTGGTGGTGGGGATGTGCCTGCTGACCGGCTTCGTGGCCCGGGGCGCGGCCCTGTCCGGCTGCCTCATGATGGCCGTGTTCCTGGCGGCCATGGCCTGGGCGCAGCACAAGGGCATTGCCACCCAGTGCGGCTGTTTCACCACCAAGGCCGAAGATACCATCTCCACGGCCACATTTATCCGGGACGGGTCGATTATGGCCCTGTCCCTGCTTGTCGCCGTGGATGCCTTTGTCCGGGCGCGGCGCACCTAAGGGTTCCCCATGTCCGGGGTCAAAGTCATACCCATCGGCAAGCCGCGCACCGTGCGGCAACGGATACTGGAGTCCCTGGGCGATCTGCTGGCCCGCCAGGGCTTTGACGGCCTGTCGCTCGACGTCGTGGCCAAGGCGGCCGGACTGGAGCGGGCTGTCCTGCTACGCCATTTCCAGGATCTCGACGATATCGTCACGGCCTTTGGCCAGTCTGCCGCGTTCTGGCCGACGGTTGCCGAACTGCGTGAAGAAGTGGCCGACCGGTTTGCTTCCATGCCGCCCCGGGCGCAACTGGCCCACTTTTTCAAGGCCACCATCCGGGGCCTGCTCGCCCGGCCGCGCACCCTGGATATCCTGGCCTGGGAACTCATGACCCGCAACCGTTACACCCGCCTGCTCGAATACCCCCGCGTGCGCGCGGCCCTGGAATTTTTCGAAACCGTCACCGGCGAGGTGCCCGAGAGCCTGGATCTGACGGCAGTGGTGGCCGTGCTTGGCGGCGCGGGCATCTTCCTTTCGGTTCGCTCCCGGCAAAGCGGGGTGTTTGGCGGGCTCAATCTGTATGACGACACCGACCGCGAACGCGTGGACCGGGTGCTGGACCTGCTCCTGTCCGGCATCCTGCGCGAGGCCGAAGTCCGTCCGTAAATGCCATGGACCGGCCGTCCGGGCCGGCAAGGAGGCTCCCCCATGTTGATGCAGGATAGAAAGGCTGTGGTCTTTGGCGTGGTCAATGAACGCAGCATCGCTTACGGCATTGCCAAATCACTGAGCGAGCAGGGGGCGAAACTGGCCCTGGGCTACGCGGCCGAACCCATCCGCAAACGTATCGAACCCATTGCCGCCTCGCTTGGGGCCGATTTCATCTTTCAGTGCAATGTCTCCAGCGACGAGGAAATCGCCGCCGCTGCCGGCGTCGTCCAGGACCGGTGGGGGAGCGTGGACTGTCTGGTCCATTCCATCGCCTATGCCAATCGTGAGGATCTGACCGGCCGGTTCATCGACACCAGCCGCGAGGGGTTCCGCATCGCCCTGGACGTGTCGGCCTATTCACTGGTGGCCTTGTGTCGGGCTTTTGAGCCGCTTTTATCCCCTGGGGCGTCGGTGATGACGCTCAGTTACTACGGAGCCGGGCGGGTGGTCGCCAACTACAACGCCATGGGTGTGGCCAAGTCCGCCCTGGAGGCCAGCGTGCGTTATCTGGCCGTGGATCTGGGCAAGCGCGGCGTGCGCATCAACGCCATCAGCGCCGGCCCGGTCAAGACCATGGCCGCCTCGGCCATCCATGGTTTCCGCACCATTTTGGAGACCATCGAGAACCGGTCGCCGCTTGGGCGCAACATCACCCTGGACGATATCGGCCGCTGCGCCCTGTACCTGGCGTCCGATCTGTCGTCGGGCACCACCGGCGAAGTGATCTTCGTCGATTCCGGCTACAACATCATGGGCGTCTGACCGCGCCCTGCCAGCCATCAAAACGCCAAAAGGCCGGAGTGATCCGGCCTTTTTTATGGTGTGCCGAAAGATTACGCACGGCAGTTGCCTGAATCCAAAAGCTCGCCGCCTGGTCCTGGCCGTGGGTGGTTTGACTTGCCTCAGTTGATCCTGACCAGCTCGCTGCTAGCCAAACCTCGGCCAGTTTCCGCGCCAAGACCGTCGGAAACAATCGTGTAGACATGATCAAATCGTAACACCGAGTCAGCCGAACAAGTGGCCCGACCTATCCACCATGTTTGCAGAAGAGTCCGTCCACCATTGGCCGGGCTTGACGTTGGCGGGGATTGCTGGCACCACTTGTAAACAAATGTTTAATACGATTGTTTAGGAGGCGCTATGGCCGATGAATCAGGCGGGGTCAGGGAACGGCTGTTCTGGGCGGCGCTGCGAACCTTTGCCGCCAAGGGCTACAAGGGCGCAACGGTTCGCGACATCTGTCAAGCGGCCGGCGGGGCCAACCTCAATGCCGTACAGTATTATTACGGCGGTAAGGACAAGCTGTATCAGGCCGTGCTGGAGGTGCTGTTTACCGAAGGCGACCGCCAGTTGCGCCAGCGTCTGGGGGAGGGCGCTGCAACTTCGGCCGAGGACCGGTTGCGGCTCTTGCTTGAAGTCTATTGCCAGACCCTTTTTGCCCACGGCGAGGCCAGCGACGCCTTTTTGCGTCTGCTGGCCATGGAGCTGGCCAATCCGTCGCCGTTTCTCGGTGATATGGTGGAGCGCCACAGCCGGCCGCAAACTTTGGCCGTGCTGGAACTCATGGCCGAGCTGCTCGGCCGGGACGCCCCGACGCCGGTCCTGGTGGCCTGTCTGTCCAGCGTCCTCGGTCCGGCCCTGTATCAGGCGCTTTTGTGGCCGACATGGCGGCGCATCCTGCCTGCACATCCCCCCATGACGGAACACTGGAGCGAGTTGGCCGAGCATTGCTGCCGGTTTTCCCTGGCCGGATTGGCTGCGGTTCGCCTGGCTCTGGCCGAAGGTCGGTTATGAAGACACAAACAGCCCTATTCAGACGCATTGCGGCTCTGGATGGCCTGCGGATGGCCAGCGTACTGGCCGTGGTGGCCCTCCATGCCGGCATCGCCTATTGTACCGTTGTCCCCTGGTGGTATGTAAGCGATCCAGCCAAAAGCCGGCTTATGGACATCGTGCTGTCCATTGTCGACGGCTTCCCCATGCCGCTGCTTTTTTTCGTGTCCGGGTACGTCGCCCTGCCATCCCTTGCCAGACGCGGCGTGGCCGGTTTTGTGGCCGGCAAGGTCTGGCGGCTGCTTGTGCCGCTAGTCGGCCTCACACTGCTCTATTGTCCGGTCATTGCCTATATTGATTATCTGGACAAAGGCGGGACAGCCGGATTTTTCGCGCACTGGCTGGCGCTTTTGCCGTCCCTTGCCGATTGGCGCGTTCTGTATTTTTCCGGGGCCAAGGCCCCGGCGGCGGCCAGGGACCTGATCTGGCCGTACCACTTGTGGTTTTTGGCCTTGCTGTTTCTTTTCTGTCTGGCGCTGGGTGCAGTCCGATGTGTTGCCGGACCGGGGTTGGCCCGGAAAGCCTTGGGGAGCGGGGCGGGATGGGGCCGCTTTGGTGTCCTGGCCCTCGTGGTCGGTTTGATTGCCGGGCTCGGCCAGCTTTTTTGGTCGGACGCGGATTGGGTGAGGCTGGGGCCTTTTCTGGCCTTGCAACCTGCCCGCGTTCCCCAGTACATCGGCTTTTTCCTGCTTGGCCTTTTTGCCTGGAAACACGGCTGGCTCGTGG
>NZ_MLBG01000093.1 GCF_001936595.1 Desulfovibrio sp. DV | reverse complement strand
AGTGGGGGTAGTGTTTTAGAAAGAATGCCTCCGGCGGCCGGGGGGATAATCCCCCCCGGACCCCCTTGCTGGGAAACGTTTTTCAAGGGATTTTTGGCGGTGGTCGGCAATCCGGCGGGCTGTGGACCGGGACGACCGAAGCAGACCCTTGACGGGACCGCCGCTTCCGGGGGTGAAGGGGCTTGCCCGCAGGATTGTCGTCGGGATGCGCTGGCGCATTTCGAGGACGCAAGACGAGGAGGCGGCCATGCGCATTGTTTTTGTCGGCGATTCACTGACGGTCGGTGTTGGCGATCCCCAGTATCTTGGCTGGCCCGGCCGGTTGTGCGCCGCTTCGCCGGCCGCCGGGCTGGGGCTGACCCTGTACAACCTCGGCGTTCGTTCCGAGACCAGCCGCCATATAAAGGCCCGCGTCGCCCGTGAACTGCCGCCCCGGCTGCTGCCCCGCGACGAGTCCCGGGTGGTGCTGTCGTTTGGCGTCAACGACGCCAAGATCGAAAATGGCCGGCGCAAGGTCGAGCTGGCCGATTCCGTGGACAATCTGTTCGACATCGTTTCCCGGGTGGCTGCCATGTGCCCGGTGCTGGTGGTCGGGCCGCCGCCGGTTCTGGACGACGCCTACCGCTGCCGGGTGGAGGAACTCTCCGACGTCTTTGCCGGCACCTGCGCCGAAATGGGCGTGGCCTATCTGGAGATGTGCCGGCCGCTGTGCCGGGAGCGGGCCTATCTGGACAGCCTGGTGGCCGCCGGCGACGGCTACCATCCCGGGGCCGAGGGCTATGCCGCCTTTGCCGCCCGGGTGGCGGCCTGGGACGCCTGGCTGGCCTGGTTCGGCCTGGCCTGATTTTCTTTTTTTGCCTCCGGCGGCAAAGGGGTGACCCCTTTGGAATCCCTCCTGGAAGGCAGGGGTTCATGCAGCGGAGGCATGGTGTGCCCTCTGCCGTAACCCCCTTAAAACTTTTCCCGTCGGGGGGTCCGGGGGCCTCAGGCCCCCGGCCGCCGGAGGCATTCCCCCTCTTCCTCCTATAACCCGTGCGGCACGGCCTCAAAAAGCGAGATGGCCGGGCCGAGGAGGGCGCAGGTGACTCCGGCCAGGATCATGACCAGTCCGGCGATGGCTCCTTCCTCTTCGCCTTCTTCAAGCGCCCGGGCCACGCCGGCCCCGTGCGCCCCCATGCCGAGCATGGCTCCCCGGGCCAGGGCCGAGCGCAGGGGCAGCACTTTGAGCAGCATCCCGCCCAGCGACGCCCCAAGTACGCCCGTGGCAATGACGCACACGGCCGCCAGATCCGGCGCGCCGCCCACTTGCTTGGCAAAGTCCATGGCAAAGGGTGTGGTGATCGAGCGGGGCAACACCGACAGCCGCATGCCTGCCGGCAGCCCGAGCAGCCCCGAAAGCAGCCAGGAGCCGCCAAAGGCCAGCAGACAGCCAAACCCCACCCCCACGGCCAGGGTCGGCCAGTGGCGGCGAATGAGCGCGCGATGCTCGTAGATGGGCACGGCAAAGGCCACCGTGGCCGGCCCGAGCAAGAGCAACAGCCATTGCCCGCCGCGCATGTATTCGCGGTAGCCTGTGTGCAGGACCACGGTCAGGCCAAGGCACAGAACGCAGGTTAACAGCAGCGGCGAGGTCCACCAGGCGCGCAGGTAATGGTGGGCGATGCGCGACAGGACATAGGCGGCAAGGGTTGCCGCCAGCCAAAACAGGGGGGTAGAGCTAGCGAACATGGCGCGACCTCAGATGCATGGAAAGTTCGACGATTAGGGCCGTGCCGATCATTACCGACACGATGCCGGCCACGATGACGGCCAGCAGTTTGAGCCCAAGCGGGCTGACCAGTTCCGCGTGGTCGCGCAGGGTGATCACGGCCGGAACGAAAAAGAGCAGCATGTGGTTTAATAGCCCCTTGGCCCCCAGGGTCAGGCGCGAGGCGCGCAACCGGCCGGTGGCCAACAGGGCCAGCAGCACCAGCATGCCAAGGACGCCGCCGGGCACGGGCAATCCCGCTGCCTTGGCTGCCGCGTCGCACACCCACCACACCGCGATAAAAAAGACCGTCTGGCCCGCCGTTTCCACGAACGCGCGCACCCGGCCAGTATGATTTAAAATTGTTTCATGCATAAGACAGGCTCCTTGCCTGCCTAGGAGATAGGTTCGGGCTGCCCATTTGTGAAATGAATTGTCGGAATGAAAACTATTCCATATTGGAATGGGCATGGAACTACGCAATCTCAAGGCCTTTGTGGAAGTGGTGCGGCTTGGCGGGTTTTCCAAGGCGGCCCGGTCGCTTTTCTCCACCCAGTCCACGGTGAGCAAGGCCGTTTCCCAGTTGGAGCAGGAGTTTGGCGAGGCGCTGCTGGAGCGGCTTGCCACCGGGGCGCGGGCGACCGTGGCCGGCGAGCTGGTCTATGCCCGGGCGGTTGCCATGCTGGCCGAGGGCGAACATCTCTTGGCCGAATTGTCCGATCTGCGCGGCCTCATTTCCGGGCGGCTGCGCCTGGGGCTGCCCATCTTCGGCAGCGCCCGGCTTTTTGCCCCGCTTTTCGCCGAATACCGCAGCCGCTATCCGGGCGTTGAAATCGAACTCATGGAGCAGGGCAGTGCCCGGCTGGAAGAGGCGCTGGTGGCCGGCGAGGTGGAGTTGGCCGTGTCGCTTCTGCCCATTGCCGAGGCCTTTTCCTGGCAGCCGGTGCGCGATGATCCCATGGTGGCGGTGCTGGCGGCCGACCATCCGCTGCGCGACCGCCAATCCCTGCGTCTGGCCGAGCTGTCGGCGGATCCGTTCATCCTCTTCGAGCAGGGCTTTGCCCTCAATCCCCGCATCGAACACGCCTGCTCCCTGCGGGGATTCACCCCGCGCGCCGCCGCCCGCAGCGGCCAGGTCGACTTCATCATCGCTCTGGTGGCCGCCGGTCTTGGCGTGGCGCTCTTGCCGCGCATCCTGACCGAAGGGCGCGATCTCGCCCCGCTGGGTGTGGTGCTCTTGGACGAGACCGATCTGCGCTGGCGGGCGGCGCTCCTGTGGCGCAAAGGGGCGCGCCTGTCCCCGGCCGCCCGGGCCTGGCTGGCCCTGGCCCGCGAGAAGTTGCCGCTGGGAGGTGAGGGGAGAGGAGAAGAGCAATGATAAAGAGAAGAGAATCGGGGCGCTGCCCCGAGCCCCGCCGGGGGGATGATCCCCCCGGACCCCTGCAAGGGGGGAAAGGGGTAAAGGGGAAGACGGGCGAAGAAAATCGGGGCTTTGCCCCGAGCCCCACCGGGGGGATGATCCCCCGGACCCCGGCAAGTGGAGAAAGGGGTAAGGGGAAGACGGGCAAAGAGAATCGGGGCGTTGTCCCGAGCCCTGCCAGGGGGATGATCCCCCCGGACCCCGGCAAGGGGGGAAAGGGGGCGGTGGTCAGGCGGTGGCGGGCTCCACGCGGCACAGGCTGCATTTGAGGGGTTCTGCCCCGCAGTCCGGGTCGAAATGCTCGTGGCCGAAAAGCAGGTTGACGCAGCTCTCCCGCCAGCCGTGCTCCGGGCCGGGCCGCTCCGGATACCACCAGCCGTGGTCGGCCTGGACCACGTCCGGGGGGAGCCCGTCATCGGGGCGAAGCGTCAGTTTCGCCCGGCCGGCCGGGGTGACCACCCAGACCGGGTCCCCCGCGCCAAGACCCAGGGCGGCGGCGGTGACGGGATGGACCGCCACCTGCGGGACCGGCCGCAGCCGGCGCAGGGAATCGATCTGCCGCCCCTCGGAATGGAAAAAAGGCAGGACCTTGCAGCCGGTCATGAGAATGAGCGGATAGCGGGCGGCCACCTCCGGCGAGGAAACAGGCGACAGCGGCGGCTCCACATAGATAGGCAGGCTTGGCCGGCCCATCCTGGCCATGATCGAACTGGCCAGTTCCACCCGGCCGCTTGGCGTGGGGAAGCCGTCCGCCTCGTGCTTGCGGTAGCGCATCTCGCCAAGCAGGATGCCCTTTTCGGCAAAGGCCGCAAAATCCAGGCCCGACGGTTCCAGGAGCCAGTCCAGATAGGCCGGCCGGTCGGGCCAGGGAAAGGCTTCGTCAAGGCCCAGGCGGTGGGCCAGAGCCAGAATCACGTCGCGGTCGTCGCGGATTTCGCCCGGATCAAGGACGCTTCGCCGGGCCAGTACGCACCAGATCTTGTGGAAATAGACCACATCGTCCTGCTCCAGCCAGTGGGCTGCCGGCAACACCAGATCGGCCAGCTCGGCGGCCGGGGTCATGAACAGATCCGAAACCACCGTGAATTCCAGATGGTCGCGCAAGGCCGCCTCCACCACGTCGCCGCGCGTGGCCGTCAGCATGGGATTGGTGCCGACCAGCCAGACCGCCCGGGGCCGATACGGCCGGCCGGTCAGGCAGGCGTCCCAGAAGCTGGGCTGGTGGCAGCCCGGCACAAAGGGGAACCGGCCGGCTCCGATCATCCGGCCCTTCTGCTCGGGCGAGAGAAACTGCATCCCCAGGATATTCTTGTCTTCCTGGGGCGATTTGCAGCGCACCCCGGCCGGCGGCACCCAGCGCACCATGCCGCCCGGCACGTCGAGGTTGCCGGTGATGGCCATAAGAAGCAGCAGCGCCCGGCCGGTCTGGAAGGCGTTGACGCTGGTGTCGATGCCGTTGCCCCACAGCAGGCAGGCGGGCCTGGCCGTGGCAAAGGCCCGGGCCGCCCGGCGGATGTCCTCGGCAGCCACCCGGGTGATGGGCGCGGCCCAGTCCGGGGAAAAGGCGGCCACATGGGCGGCTAACTCGGCAAAACCCTGGCAATGCCGGGCCACGAAGTCGTGGTCGTAGAGCGCCTCGCCGATGATGACGTGGAGCAGGGCCAGGGCCAGGGCGCATTCGGTGCCGGGGCGCAGTTGCAGATGGAGGCCGGCGGCGGCGGCGGTTTTGGTGCGCCGGGGATCGGCCACAATGACCTGGCCCGCCTGGCGCATGGCCCTTTTCACCATGGAGCCGCACAGGCCGTCGGCCGCGCCGGTCTCCATGGAATTGCAGCCAAAGACAAAGATGCAGGCCGGGGAGGCCCCGCCGCGCCCGTAGACGTCGGCCACCGGCAGCCAGCCCACGGTCAGGGCCGAGGCGATGTTTCGGGGCAGGAAGCAGTTGTGGCCCGGCGAGACGAAATTGGGCGAGCCCAGGGCGTGGATGAAGCGGCCGGTAAATTCCGTGTAGGGCCGCCCGGTCCCCTGGCAAAGCGCGATATATTCCGGGCCGGACTCCCGGCGCACCGTGCCGAAGGTGGCGGCCATGAGGTCCAGAGCCTCGTCCCAGGCAATCGGTTCGTAGCGGCCGCTGCCCCGTGGCCCGACGCGCTTTAAGGGGCGGCGCAGCCGATCCGGGTGGTTGGCCTGTTCGATGGCGGCCGCGCCCTTGGGGCAGAGGTAGCCATGGCTGGTCGGGCTGTCCGGGTCGCCGGTGACCTTGACCGGCCGGCCCTCGGCGTCGCAGTGGACCAGCACCTGGCACACGCCGTGGCAGCCGCGGCAGGAAGTCCGCACGATGGAGGCAGGGGCCATGGGCATCTCCGTTGTTTCAGGAGAGGTGTGCCTGCAAGCCTTGATTGCGTCAATGCGGCGGGAAAAAGCAGGCGGCCCGCTGCGTCCAGGGCCAGAGCCGGCAGGACGCAACGGGCCGCGATGGGGCAGGGGCAGTCGAGGCCGCTATTTCTTCATGGACTCGTAGACATGGCCCACGAGCTTTTCCGAAGGCGTCAGGGTCTGGCTGCCGGGAACCCATTTGGCCGGGCAGGCTTCGGCCGGGTTGGCGCGCAGATAGACGTTGGCCTGGCACTTGCGCAGCAGCTCGTCGGCGTTGCGGCCGACATTGTAGAAGTTGACTTCCTTGGACACCAGCATCCCGTCGGGATTGATGATGAACGTGCCGCGAAGGGCCAGTCCCGACTCCTCGTCGTAGACGCCGAAGTAGCGCGACACCTTGCCGGTGGGGTCGGCGGCCATTTTGAACTTGACGTTTTCCAGCAGCTTCTCGGTGGTGCGCCAGGCCAGGTGGGCAAACTCGGTGTCGGTGGACACGGAGAAGACCTCAAAGCCCAGTTTCACCAGTTCTTCGTGCTTGGTGGCCAGATCGGCCAGTTCGGTCGGGCACACGAAGGTGAAGTCGGCCGGGTAGAAGAACAGGATGGTCCATTTGCCGGCTTCCTGGATCTGCTCCATGTCCATCTCGCCGAAAAAGCCTTCGACCGGGTCGTAGACTTTGAGCGAGAAATCAGCCACCGGCTGGCCAACGGAAGCGGCCGGGATTTCGTCGCCGCCGCAGCAATCGTCGTCGTCGTATTCGTGCTCGTGTTCATGTTCGTGCATGGGTGCGTCCTCATTGGTTTTTTTAGGTTGTCGGGCAAAGCCCGGAGCAATCATCGTATCAGGTTATGTACCGAGCGCGGCCAAAAGGCAAGAAGGGCGGCACGGCCAAAACGCAGCAAACCATCCGTTACAGATAAGGCCGGGCATAGCCTCGGCAAGAGCGGGCCGCATATGGACAAGGCCGGCCTGACCCGTTAGTTTCCCGACCATGAGCAGGCCCTGGGCCGTGCGTCAGGGAGGAACCATGCCAACGCCGCGTCATCGCCGATTCATCCGTTTTCTGTCCGTCCCGGCCCTGATCCTGTCCGTCCTGGCCGTCGGGCCGGCTTTGGCCCAGTCGGTCGACCCATATGGCGACTGCTGCGTGGCCAAGGTGGTCATGACCGGCGTTACCACCTGGGACGTCACCTGCGGTTCCTGTGCGGCCAATCCCGGCGTTTATACCATCAGCCAGCCGGACCCGGAAAAACTCACCTTCATCGGTCCGGGCGGCATCATGGCCGACAGCCGCTACGACGCCGCTGCCGCCGTGTGCCAGTGTCCGTCCCAGGACAGCCGCCGGGCCTTTGAAAAAAAGATGCGCACCTACGACGGCAATTAGGCCGGAGCCTTGGAACCCGCCGCCGCGTCTGCAAGGCGGCCCGGGAAACCGCATCCGGTCCGGGCGGCCCGGCATCCCGCCGACAGCCGGCCCACGACAGGCCGCATGCGGCCCGTTTTGCGCCGCCGGCCGGCCGTGGTCCGGGACCGGGCGGACAGTCCGCTTTTGGGCTGCCTGACCCGCCCGGCCGGGCCAGACCCCTTCCTTTTCCGCTTTGCCCTGCCACTCCCGGCCTGCCCGGCCGCCTGCCGCCGCACCGTCCCGGACTCCGGGCGGGCGGCCAGCCGGATGTGGCCCGGTCCGGGCTTGCCCTGCGCCGCCAATTCCCTTCGGGATGCCTTTCCACTCCCGGTTCCCGGCCCATGCTTCGGGCCATGGCCAGTGCCGCCGGCAGCGGCTCAGGTGCCTATGCCCTATTGTCGGGAAACTGGCAATAGGAATGATTCCTGTTCTCACCCGTACAACACCAAACCTAAAGAGAGAACGTCAATGGACAGAGGCTTGAAACGGAAGCTGGCTTGGGGTGTGATTGCGGTGTGTCTGGCCGGCCAAGCTGGCCTTGCCGGCTGTGCGGGCCGGGGCCAGACTGCCGGGCCGGGTGCGGCCGTGGCCGGCGGGGCAAACGTCTACCGGGTGTCTGCGCCGCTCGTCAACTTGTTGGCCTGCCCGAGCCAGACCTGCGAGGTGCTCGAGGACCTGGGCGACGGCGCGCAGGTGGCGGTCACGGCGGTGATTCCCGGTGGCTGGCTGGAGGTGCATTCCCTGGCCTCGGGCCGGGACGGGTATCTGTTGGCCCGGTTTGTGTCGAAGCCGTGACCCTGCATCCGGCGGGGATTGTGAAAATTCGGATTATCATGACTTTGAAAGGGTAAAATTCGCGAAAAAATGGGGAAACAGCTTTTCAGCCGTTGGTATTTTCCCTATGATACAATTGCCTTGTAACAGAAGCTATTCTTGTGCAAATTTTCACGGTCCCCGTTCCCGGGAGTCCGCTCCCGGCCGGCACTGGAGGCGTTTATGCGTTTGACCCTCACCGGAAAGATCATTGCCCTGCTTCTTTTTACCGTAGCCCTGCTGACTCTGGCCACCTCCGTCACGGTCCACGTGTATCTTTCCGACGGGCTCAACCGCATGAGCCAAAACGAGATCGACACCAAGGCCGACGCCGTGGATTCGATGCTCAAGGAAGCCAGCCAGGAAGTGCGGGGCGTGACCTATCTCCTCGCCAGCCGGCCGGATATTGCCGCAGCCATCACGGCCAAGGACACGGCCCGGCTCGTGGCCATTGCCAAGGAAGCCCAGCGCGAACTGCGGATTGAATTCGTCACCATTGCCGACGCCCAGGGCGTGGTGGTGGCCCGGGGCCATTCCGACAAGATCGGCGATTCCGTCAAAAACCAGATCAACGTGCAAAAGGCCCTGGCCGGACAAGGGTCGGTCGGCCTGGAAGAGGGCACGGCCGTCAAGTTTTCCCTGCGGGCCGGCTACCCGGTCTACCTGGACGGCAAGATCGTCGGTTCCGTCACCACCGGCATCAATCTGTCCTCCAGCAACGCCTTTGTTGACGAGATGAAAAAGGTGCTCGGCACCGAATCGACCATCTTTTACGGCGACACCCGCGTGGCCACCACCCTCGAGCGCGACGGCAAGCGGGTCGTCGGCACCAGGATGGACAATCCGCTCGTCCTTGAGGCGGTGCTCAACAAGGGCGGCCGTTTCTTAAACGTCAACAAGATTCTCGGCCAGGACTACAACACGGCCTACTGGCCCATGTACGGGGCTGACGGCAAGATCGCCGGCATGATGTTTATCGGCCGCGACCGGGCCTCCATTGCCGCCACCGAGCGCACCATCATGTATTCGACCCTGACCGCCTCCTGTGTCGTGGCCCTGATTGTCATGGTCGTGGGCTTTTTCACGGCCCGGGGCATGACCGCGCCCTTGCGCCGGGTCATGGATCTGGCCCGCAAGGTGTCGCGCGGCGATTTCGACGCCGTGGCCGAGGGCCGCTTCTCCGGCGAAATGGCCGAACTCAAGAACACCATCGAGCGGATGGTGGTCAGCCTCAAGGCCAAGATTGCCGAGGCCGAGGCCATGAGTTGCGAGGCCAACGAAGAGGCCAAGTGCGCCGAGGCCGCCCGGGCCGAGGCGGAAAAGGCCCGCAGCATGGCCGAAGTGGCCAAGCGCGAGGGCATGGCCGAGGCGGCCGAGAATCTCGGCGTGGTCATCGAGAGCATCATTGCCGCATCCGGGCAGCTCGAATCCCAGGTGGAGCAGGTGCGAAACGGGGCCGACCACCAGCGCGACCGTCTGCGCGAAGTGGTGGAAGCCATTGCCCAGATGACCTCCACCGTCCTTGACGTGGCTAAAAACGCCTCCCGGGCCGCCCAGTCCGCCGAGGACACCAAGACCAAGGCCTCGGCCGGTGCGGCCGTGGTCGAGGAATCCATGCGCTCGATTGACCGGGTCAACACCGTGTCGTCCGATCTCAAGGGCGCCATGGGCGCTTTGGGCGAGCAGACCCAGGCCATCGGCCGGGTCATGTCCGTTATTTCCGATATTGCCGACCAGACCAACCTGCTGGCCCTTAATGCCGCCATCGAGGCGGCCCGGGCCGGCGAGGCCGGGCGCGGGTTTGCCGTGGTGGCCGATGAGGTCCGAAAGCTGGCCGAGAAGACCATGACCGCCACCAAGGAAGTGGGGCAGGCGGTGGTCAGCATCCAGCAGTCGGTGTCGGGCAATATCGTGAATGTGGACAAGGCCGGGCAGGCCGTGGCCGAGGCCACCGAGCTGGCCGGCCGTTCCGGCGAGGTGTTGCGCGAGATTTTGGCCCTGGCCGAGGCCAGCGCCCGCGAGGTGGCCGGCATTGCCGCCGCTTCCGAGCAGCAGTCGGCTGCGGCCGAGGAGATCAACCGGGCCATGAACGAGGTCAGCGAGGTGGTGGAAACCACCAGCAACGGGATGCACGAGTCGGCCCAGGCCGTCCACGCCCTGGCCGATCTGTCCGGCGACATGGACGAGATTATCGTCAAGCTGCGAAACGGCTAAGCGGCCCGGCCGCCTGACGTTTTCCAGGGCCTCCCTGCCGGACCGGAACCCAGTTCCGGTCCGGCAGGGAGGCCCTGTCTTTTTTTGCTCCGCTTCCGCTCGCCGGCCTGAGCCCCACCGGACAGTCAAAACAAGCTCCCTCCAGGTGGGATTCCAAAGGGCTCAGCCCTTTGCCGCCGGAGGCACTCTTCCGCTTCTCTCACACGCCCCCCGGCCGCCGGAGGCACTCTTCCTTCTTTTCTCCCCCTCTCCTGCACCGCCGTCCAACTTGCGCACCAGACCGTCGTACTGGCGCAGTTGCTCGGCCAGGAAGCCTTGTTCGCCGTGGAAGACCAGGGCCGAGCGCGGGCAGACGAGGTAGCAGTACAGGCACTCCAGGCAGCCGGTGCGGTCGCCGCTTGCGGCCACGGCCACGGGATCGAGCCCGGCCGGGCAGTAGCGGCGGCAGGCCCCGCAGTCGTTGCAGGCCGCCCGGTCGAGGGTCAGGCCGGTGCAGTGCATCTCGTCGCGGCAAAAGACGTCCTGGCGCAGGCCGGTTTTAAAGAGCAGGTGCCCGAACCAGTCCGTGCCGGCCAGCCAGGTGAAAAAGGCGGTGTTGCGCACGGCCAGGAAGTACTTCTGGCGTTTGGGGCTGTGGATGAAGGTGGCCAGCCGGCCGGCCAGCGGCGGGGCCAGGGGCCGGCCGGCCAGAAGCGGCAGGGGGAGCGTGTCCAGGAAGGCGTCCATGGCCGGGGGGATGAGCCCCCGCCGCCTTGCTTCGGCCAGGGGCCGGACCTTGGCCTCGGGGTAGCCGGCCAGGCGGGCGCAGGCCGCATCGATCAGGAACGGGTCCTCGCCGAAAATGAGCGTGTCCAGGCGCACGGGCGTGCCCCGGGTGGGGCCGAGGCCCTCCATGGCGATCAGGGCGTCGACGATGGCCAGGGCCGGACGCAGGGCCACATTGATGTTGACGATGTTGGCAGCCAGGCTTTGGTGGGTTTTTTTCTTGTTTTCCTGGCCGACCAGACAGCCCATGAGGTTTTTTAAGCACACCGACATGCCGGCTTCGAAATGGGTCTTGAGCTTGGGCAGGTTGATGACCAGGGCTGCATCCATGACCGGCTGGGCAATGGCCGCCGTGACCCCGTTTTCAAAAGCGATGGGCACGCCCGGGGCGTAGTTGAGGTCCACGGCCTCGTAGCCGAACCGGGCTGCGGCCCGGTCCACCCGCAGCCGTTCGATCACCCCTATTTTATTGCGATAAAACCCGGAATTGGTGCCTTCGCCCACGACCACCCTGCGGTAGCCGGCGTCGTGGAGATGGCCGAGCAGGGCCAGGAGCAGGCGCAGGTCGGTGGTGTTGCCGGTCAGGGCGTTCATGTTGGCGTTGAGGTTGGGTTTGACCAGGATGGCGGCGTCGCGGTCGGCCGGGAAGACGTGGGCGTAGGCCGGCAGGGTCTCGTCGAGGACGCGGCGCACGGCAGCGGCACCCGGGGCATGGCGGACATGGAGGCGGTAGGGGGCGTCGGGCATGGTTTCTTCCTGGAGGGCTGGGCGGTTGGGCGCGAAGGAGAATGCTGGCGGAGCATACCGGGCCGGCCGGGGCAGGGAAAGTGAAACCTCGGCCGGCTCCGAGGCGACATGGAGGGCATGGCAATTCACAACACATCGTGCAACAAACGGATATCCGCGGATTCTGTGCGGCCCCAGTCCATGAACAGGACCGGCCCCGGCCGGACGACGGGAACCGCCATGCGCAAAAAATGCCTGCTCGTTATGGCAGGCGCGGTGCTGCTTGTGGGCCTGGGCGAAATCGCCTGCCGGCTCATCGAACAGGCCTATGATTCGGCCGCGCTCAATCCCACCGGGGACAGCGTCAACCTGACGGCGCTCAACTACAACGACACGACCGTGCCCCGGCGCAAGACGCCCGGGGAGTTTCGCATTTTGGAATTCGGCGATTCCTATGTCTACAGCACGGTCAAGACTGATTTCACCCCCTCAAGCGTGGCTTCCGATCTGCTCGGGCAGGCCGGGGCGTCGACCCGGATGGTCAATCTCGGCGAGCCGGGGACTTCGTTTCACCAGTACCGCAAGGCCATGCGCCATTGGGCCGGATTGATCGAGGCCGATGCCCTGGTGGTGGGGGTGTTTCTTGGCAACGACTGCGTGGAGGTGGCCCGGCGCATCGTGCCCGATGATCTGCCGGTCAACGGCTGGTTGCGGGACAATTTCGTGGAAATCACTACCGGGCGCAAACGGCTGACCGGTGCACGCCACGGGCACGGGTTGCGGCTGATCGATTTTGTCGTCGACGCCGTCAATATCGAAACCACTGGACAATACGTCACCATGGACGTCCCCGAACCGCATTCCGGCCTCTACAGCCCATTGCCGGAAGCCAGGTTCCTGGAACTGACCCGGCTTTTTGCCGTGGCCGGAGAGCCGGCGCACAGTGCCGAGCTGGCTCCGGGCTGGCAGGCCCTGGCCGAGACCGGACGGGACTTGTCCCGGCTTGGCCGGGAGCGGGGGATGCGGGTGGCGGTGGTGCTGTCCCCGGCCGAAGTGGCGGTCAATGCCGGGCTGTGGCGCAAGGCCGCCTTGGAGGCCGGCATCGATCCGCAGTCCTTTGACCCGACCCTGCCCGGACGCATGGCCGAGGCGGTCCTGGCCAAGGTGGCCCCGGATGTGGCGGTGCTCGATCTGACGCCTGTTTTCGCCTGCGCCGCCGCCCGGGGGGACGTCTTGTATCCGCCCCGGGAAATCCATTGGAATGCGGCCGGCAACCGGCTGGCCGGCCAGGCCCTGGCCCGTTTCGTGGACCGGACCTGGCTTGGCCTGCCAAAGGACGCCCTGGACGGGGCCGACCCCTGCCTGGACGCGGCGCCGCTTCCGGCCGGGCCGGCCAACCTGGAGGCCTGTCTGGCGGCTGCCGGGCCGTTTGCCGGACCGGCCCGGCCTTAGCGCAGGGTCAGGGCGGCCACGGCCTCGATGTGGGCCGTGTGGGGGAACAGATCCACCGGCGTCACCTGGGCCACGTCGTAGAGCTCGGCCAGGACCTTGAGGTCCCGGGCCAGGGTGGCCGGGTTGCAGGAGACGTAGACGATGCGCTTGGGGGCAACGCGCATAAGCGCGGCCAGCACCTCGGCGCTGGCTCCGGCCCGGGGCGGGTCGATGACGGCCACGGCCGGCTGGGTGTGGACCAGCTCCTCCAGGGCCACCGAGGCGTCGCCGGCCCGGAACACGCAGTTTTCCACCTCGGACAGTTCGGCCGAGGCCTTGGCGCTTTCCACCGCCCGGATGTCGATGTCCAGGCCGTAGACGGTCTTGAAATGCGGGGCCAGGGTCAGGGCGATGCCGCCGCAGCCGCAGTAGAGGTCCCAGGCCGCCCCTTCGGGGTCGCTGCCGGCAGCGGCGGCCACCACGTCGTACAGGGCTGCGGTGGCGGCGGTGTTGGTCTGGATAAAGGCGTCGGGCAGCACCCGGAGGCGCACATTGCCCACATGCTCTTCCAGAAGCGGCCGGCCCAGGGAAAACACCTGGCGCTCGCCCACGGCCACGGCTGTGGAGGCCCGGCGCACCGAATGGACAAAGCCCGTCACCTCGGGGAATTTCTTCATGAGCGTCTCGCCCAGGGCGTGGACCGCGTCGCCGGCCCCGCGGGCCGGTCCGGTGATCATGTGGACCAGACGCGCCCCGGTGGCTGCGGACTGGCGAAGGACCAGATGCCGCCACACGCCCTTGCTGGTGCGGGCGTCAAAAGACCCGAGGCCGGTATCCAGGCAGACCTTTCGCAGGTAGCCCACCATTTCGGCCGCCCAGGGGTCCATCAAGGGACAGGTCTCGATATCGAGCACCCGGTTGGGGCGGGTGCGCTCGTGCAGGCCCAGATAGAGCTTGCCGGCAAAGGCGAATTCCATCTTGTTGCGGTAGCCGTAGATGGCCGGCGAGGGGATGGTCGCGGCCACGGGCAGGTCCTGGAAACCGCCCAGGCGGGCCAGGGATTCGACCACCTGTTCGCGCTTCCAGAAAAGCTGGGCGTCGTAGTCGAGATCCTGCCAGACGCAGCCGCCGCAGACCCCGAAATGGGGGCAGACCGGGGCCACGGCCTGGGGCGAGGCGGTCAGGGTCGTTACGACCCTGGCCTCGGCAAAGCCCTTTTTCACTTTTTCCACCCGGGCCAAAACAGTCGCCCCGGGAAGCCCGCCGTCCACAAAAAATACCAGCCCGTCCAGCCGGGCCACACCTTTGCCGCCAAGAGCCAGCCGGGTCACGGCCAGTTCCACTTCCATTGATTCGCGTATGTCCATGGCGGACTTATGCTCGTGGCCGGGCATCGGCGCAAGGGGCTGGTTTCCCAAAAAACGGCAGGGAGTTCGGGAGTGCTCCGTAACCAATTGCGCACATGGGAAAAATCAGATACCCGAAATCAAGCTGGAGGAGGCCGATGACCCGAAAGCACATCCTGGCCGCGTGCCTTTTGTTCGTGGTCCTGACCCTGGCCATTGCCGGCATGGGGTATCGGGCCAAGATCGACCTTGAGGCCGTGGTCACGGACCAGTTCAACCACCAGCAACTGCTTCTGGCCCAGAAGATCGCCGAGGACATCGGCGATCACTACGCTTTTTTGCGCACCTGCCTGGAGAGCCTGTCGCTTATGTGGCGGGAGGAAACCGCGGCCGAGGGCCGGCCCTGGCTGGCCATGCCGGCTTTTTACAGCATCTTTTCCGAATGGAACGTGGCCGCCCTGGGCGTCATCCGCCCGGGTGGGGACGCGGTGGCCTTTTACGACGGTTCGGGCCGGCCCATGGCTGCTGACGGCCTGTGCTCCGAAGCCTGCCGCCAGGCCTTTGCCACCCCGGTGCGCATGGGCCATATCGCCGTCAGCCGGGTGTTTTGCCCGGAGAACGGTCCGCTGGCCGGCCGGCGGCTCACGGCCATGACCATGCCGCTGGCCGACGATTCCGGCCGAATCGGGGGGCTGGTGCTGCTGGTCGACGCCCTGGCCGTGGCCGGGCGCTATGCCCACAACGTGCGCTCGGGCCAGACGGGCTACGCCTGGGTCTTGGACGACGCCGGGGTGTTTCTCGACCACCATGAAACCGGCTTTATCGGCAAGGAATCCCTGGAAGTGCGCCGCCAGCGCGACGCCAGCATCGACTGGTCGCGCCTGACCTGGCTCATTGAAAACCGGGTCATGGCCGGGCAGCGCGGCATGGACTGGTATGTTTCCGGCTGGCACCGGGGGTCTATCGGGCTGGTCAAGAAGTATGTGGCTTTTTCTCCGGTGTCCCTGGCCGGCAGCGAGGACCCGGGCAACCGCTGGGCCGTGGCCCTGGCTGCGCCGGAAGACGAGGTGCAGGGGCTCATCGGCCGGCTGCTCGTGCGCGAATTCGCCATTGTGGGGCTTTTTGAGCTGGTGGTTTTTGCCATGTTCGTGGCCACCATCCACTTTGCCCTGCGCTGGTCGCGCCGGCTTAGGGAAGAACGCGACAAGACTGGCCGGGAACTGCTCGGCGCCCAGGAAAAGCTCATCCGCTCGGCCCGGTTTGCGGCCATCGGCGAGGCCGCGGCCCGGTTGTCCCACGAGATCAAAAATCCGCTCATGCTCATGGGCGGCTTTGCCAATCAGGTCCGGCGGCATCTGCCCGAGGACAGCGCGGATGCGGAAAAGCTCGGCATCATCGAATCGGAGGCCAAGCGCCTGGAAGCCCTCTTAAACGAAGTGCGTGATTTCACCCGGCCGGCTCCGCCGCAGATCGAGCCGCATGACCTGGGGGAAACCCTGGCCGAGTCCCTGGCCCTGATGGCCGGGGCCATGGAGTCCCGGGGCATTGCCGTGGTCACGGATGTTTCCCCGGCACTCGGGGCCGTGCCCCATGACGCGGCGCGCATCAAGCAGGTGCTGCTCAATCTGTTTAAAAACGCGGGCGAGGCCATGGAAGGCGGCGGCAGGCTGACCGTGACGGCGGTGCCTGTGGGGGACAGGGTGCGCCTTTCAGTGGCCGATACCGGCGGCGGCATCCCGGAGGCCATGCGCGCCCGGGTGTTTGATCCCTTTTGCACCACCAAGGAATCCGGCACGGGACTGGGGCTGACGGTGTGCCAGCGCATCGTCGAGGACCACCACGGCGACATCCGCTTTGCCACATCGGAAAAAGGCACCACGTTTACGATTGAACTGCCGCTGCGCTGACGCAACATCGCCCCTCCCCATGCGGGTTTCCAAAGGGGTCACCCCTTTGGCCGCCGGAGGCGCGCTTCCTGCCTTTTGCCTTCCCTCTTCCCCGCAGGTACCACGCTCACGCCGCGTCGGCGATGTGGTTGTGCTTGATGCAGGCGAAGATGTTGGGATGGACTTCGTCGTAGAGCATGGAATCCGGCTCGGTTAGGTCATAGTAGCCGCACCAGATCTCACTGTAGAGGTCGTCCGGCAGGCGGCGCAGATCCAGCCTGCCCAGCCGGCAGGCGACGAGCCGGCCCCGCCACACCAGTTTGGTCTGATAATACCATTGCTCCCGGTGGTTCACCACGGCCCGGTAGCGGTAGTTGGCCAGCAATTTGCCGATGAGGTCCGCTTCGTTGCCAAAGGGAAAATGCATGTTGGTCATGGCGTATCTGCCTCCTGTGGGCGGCCCGGTCGGTTGGCGGGCAGGCCCCGGCCGACCGGATCTGAAGCGAGGGGACGCACCCCGTTTACACCCCTTTCCCTTGGCTAGGGGCCGGGGGGAGCATTCCCCCGGCCGCCGGAGCCGCTCTTTCGACTGCCGCCCCGACAGGCTGCTCCCGGTGGGCTGCGCCCAGAAAACTCTTGGCCCAGCTTCCCGTGCGTCCCTTGGATGAAATCGACGATTGCGACAACATAGGTTCCTCCCGGTCTGTTGCGGTTTGGAGCCGCCGGCTGCGCTTAGCGCCGTCCGCCTCCGTGCGATGATCCGCTCTTAGCGATATTGAAAATCATTGTCAACTAATTGCGTGGCGTTTTCCCTGCTCTTCTCACCGCGGATGGACATGACGGCCCGGTCCGGCACAGGCATCCTTGGTCGCCGAGCCGGCCGGGCTGTATGGGCGGGTGTTGTGCTGCCAACGCCGTCCGGGCCTTTGCAGTCGCGTTTTTATTTGACTCCGTGATTCCTATTCGCCAGAACATAAGTTAATACAAACCGAAGTGTTCCCGGCGGATCGCGTCGCCCGCAGTGCTTGTCTTTGGCCGTGCATCAGCCGCAGTCAGGGTCGCAGTCTCACCGCGCCGTTTCTTGGCGTAACCATGAAGGGCCGGGATGGCGGGATGCCGCCCCCTGCCCGGGCAGGGAAAGGGCTTTGCGCCGGTTCCCGGGCCCAAGGAGGCAGCATGGGCATCCGTCGTCGTGATTTTCTGAAACTCGCCTGCGCCGGCAGCGCCGTGGCCGTCTTCGGCGGGCTTGGCTTCGATCTGCGTCCGGCCCGGGCGGCGGCCGCAATTCTCAAATTGCAGGGGGCCAGGCAGACCACATCCATTTGCTGCTACTGTTCCACGGGCTGCGGCCTGCTCGTCAGCACGGCCAAGGACGGTGCCGGGCGTTGCGTCAACGTCGAGGGCAACCCGGACCATCCGGTGAGCCTGGGGGCGCTGTGCCCCAAGGGATCGAGCATCTGGCAGATGGCCGAAAACGACAGGCGCGTGGTCAAGCCGCTCTACCGCGCCCCCAATTCCGACAAGTGGCAGGAGAAATCCTGGGACTGGACCTTGGCTGAGATCGCCAAGCGGGTAAAGGCCGCCCGCGATGCCGGGTTTATGGCCAAAAACGGCAAGGGCGAGACCGTCAACCGCTGCGAGACCATGGCCTCGGTCGGTTCGGCCGCCCTGGACAACGAGGAATGCTGGGCCTTGCAGTCCCTCATGCGCGCTCTGGGGTTGACCTATATCGAGCATCAGGCGCGCATCTGCCACAGCTCCACCGTGCCGGCCCTGGCCGAAACCTACGGCCGCGGGGCCATGACCAACCACTGGATCGACATCGGTAATGCCGATTGCGTGCTGATCATGGGCGGCAACGCGGCCGAGGCCCATCCGGTCGGGTTTCGCTGGGTCATGGAGGCCAAGAAGCGCGGCGCGCCGCTTATACACGTGGACCCGCGGTTTACCCGCACCTCGTCAAAGGCCGACATCTACGCCCGGCTGCGCTCGGGCACGGACATCGCCTTCCTCGGCGGCATGGCCAAGTACATCCTGGACAACGAGCTGTTCCAGAAGGACTATGTGCTGCAGTACACCAACGCGGCCCTGCTCGTGTCTCCGGATTTCGCCTTCAACGATGGCCTGTTCTCCGGCTATGATCCGGCCGGTCGCAAGTACGACAAGTCCAAGTGGGCCTTTGTGCTTGATGCAAACGGCGCGCCCAAACGCGACGACACCCTGGCCGACCCGCGCTGCGTCATGGCGCTGTTGCGCGCCCACTACGCCCGTTACGATCCGCAGACCGTTTCCAGCGTCACCGGCACGTCGCCGGAAAAACTCCTGGAAGTCTACAAGACCTTCGCCACCACCGGCACGGCGGAGAAGTCCGGGACCATTCTTTACGCCATGGGCTGGACCCAGCATACGGTCGGCGTGCAAAATATCCGCACCATGGCCCTGATCCAGCTGCTGCTCGGCAATATCGGCGTGGCCGGCGGCGGGGTCAACGCCCTGCGCGGCGAGTCCAATGTCCAGGGATCGACGGACGCCGGCCTGCTCTTCCACAGCCTGCCCGGCTACCTGCCCACTCCCCGGGCTCCCCAGAAGACGCTTGCCGACTACTGCGCCTCCGTGACGCCCAAAACCGGCGATCCCAAGAGCCTCAATTGGAAGAAGAACCAGCCCAAGTACATGGCCAGCCTTTTGAAATCCATGTACCTCGACGTGGAGCCGGCGGTTTCCTATGACTGGCTGCCCAAGCTCGAACCCGGCCAGGACGCCTCGTGGCTCACGCTCTTTGACCACATGGGCAAAGGCCGGTTCAAGGGCTTTTTCGCCTGGGGCATGAACCCGGCCGCCAGCAGCGCCAAGCCGGCAAGACCAGGGCCGCCCTGGCGAAGCTTGACTGGATGGTCAACGTCAACCTGTTTGAAAACGAGACCGGTTCGTTTTGGAAGGGACCGGGCGTGACCC
>NZ_MLBG01000092.1 GCF_001936595.1 Desulfovibrio sp. DV | reverse complement strand
GCTGCAAGTCCTTTTTATTTTCAGGCACGACGGCCCGCTAGGCTGCCGGGCCTTGGTGGTTCCCGGCTAAGGCAGGCGGCAGCGGCCTGCGTCTGGCATCAACGGAAGTCTCTGCGGGGGCAACCCGTTCGTTCCTCGGTTTCTTCCGTTGCAGCAATGGGTCGGGCAGGCGCACCCTGCCGGCCGCCTGAGGCGTTGCCCATCTTTTTCCCCTGCATCCCCCGGCCCTGCGCCGCGTCCTTCTTCCCAGTCGCTCGCCAAACAGATTGCATCTATCGATTGCAAATGATCGAGTGGCTTTTGCATCCGGCCCTGGCCGTTGCCTTCGTTTTGCCGTCCTGGCAGGAAATTACCGCGTATCTTGCTGTTTATTCATCGGTTATACCGAATTGTAAACTGTTTCAGGGAATCGTTTCCTGAATTGCCAGGGGGAATCATTGGTTTGGCGAAGAACTATTGACGCGGTAGTTTTACAATTGTATCTGAATTGTCAAAAAAGACCGCCCAACCCGCCGCGGGCACAAACCCAAGGCCGCAGAGGTTCCCCATGACGGGATTCGATGAGAGTGAAAACCAGCTGATCTCCCGGGTCGCCTGGCTTTATTTCAACGAAGAACTGACCCAGGCGGAAATCGGCGAGCGGCTCGGCCTTACCCGCCTCAAGGTCAACCGCCTGCTCCAGGTCGGACGCGCCTCAGGTCTCATCCGGGTCGTCATCAATACCGCCTTCAAGGACTGCGTGGCCCTGGAGGCCGGGCTGGTCCGGGAATACGGCCTCGTCCGGGCCATCGTCGTCCCCACCCCCGAACGCGAGGGGCTCTACCGCTACGAAACCATCGGCCGTCCCGCCGGCGAATACGCCTCCCTCGAATTGCGCGACGGGCAGCGTCTGGGGGTGGGCTGGGGATACACCATCTGCTCGGCCATAAACGGCATGGTCATCCGCAGCCTGCGCGGCGTATCCGTCACCTCCCTCTACGGCGGCGTGCCGCGCAGCCCGGTCAATCCCTTCGATTCGACGGCCATGGTCGCCAGAAAGCTTGCGGCCGAGGTCTGCAACCACCTGCCCGCGCCCATGTTCGTCTCCACCCGGGACGTGCGGGACACCATCGCCGACCAGCCCTTTTTCCGGACATTTTACCAGGAAGCCCTGGAGGTGGACATGATCCTGACGGCAGTCGGCGATCTCACCGCCCAGGCCACCAATATCGCCCTGGGAGCCATCACCCAGGACCAGCGGCGGGAACTGGCCCGGGCCGGCGCCGTGGGTGAATTCTTCGGCCGTTTTCTGGACGAGGACGGCAACGTCGTGGACCACGAAGTCAACCATTGCAGCATGTCCCCGGATTTCGACGGACTGTTAAAGGTCCCCCACATCATTCTCGTCTCCGGCGGCCTGGCCAAGGTCCCCATACTCAAATCCGTGCTGCGGCGCGGCTCCGTCCACGTGTTCGTCACGGACGCCCGGACAGCCCACAGCCTGCTCAACCCGTAAGACAAGGCGGAGCCATGGACAGACAGGAACACCTACGCCGTCTGCAAGACGGAGAACCATTCGATCTGCTCGTGATCGGCGGCGGGGCCACCGGCTGCGGCATCGCCCTTGACGCGGCCACCCGGGGGCTGCGCGTCGCTTTGGTCGAACGCGATGATTTCGCCCAGGGCACCAGCAGCAAAAGCACCAAACTGGTGCATGGCGGCGTGCGCTATCTCGAAAAGGCCATCCTCAAGGCCGACAAGGATCAGTTCGACCTCGTGCGCGAAGGGCTTCGGGAACGCGGCCGCCTGCTTAAAAACGCCCCCCATCTGGCCCATGCCATCCGGCTTATGACTCCGGTCAAAACCTGGTTCCAGGCCGCCTACATCTTTGCCGGGATGGTGCTCTACGATTTCCTGGCCGGCCGGCTTTCCCTGGGACGCAGTCGGCTGGTCACCCGGGCCACGGCCCAGAAGCTTTTTCCCCAGCTCAACCTGGACGGCTACCGGGCGGCGGTCATCTACGCCGATGGGCAGTTCAACGACGCCCGCATGGCCGTCACCCTGGCCCGGACCGCCGCCCTCCACGGGGCCGTTTGCGCCAACCATGTGGAAGTGACCGGCCTGGTCAAGGAAGGCGGCCGCATCCGGGGCGCGCTGGTGCGCGACAGGATCGACGGCCGGACCTGGACGATTGCGGCCAAGGGCGTGGTCAACGCCACCGGTCCCTTTGCCGACGCCATCCGCCGTCTGGACGACCCCGAGGCGGAAACCACGCTCAAGGTCAGTTCCGGCATCCATATCCTGCTGCCGGCCGGCACCACCCCGGACGATCTCTCGCTGATGATTCCGAGCACCGAGGACGGGCGGGTGCTCTTTATGATCCCCTGGCAGGGGCATGTGCTCTTTGGCACCACCGACGAGCCGGCGAACATCGAGTCCGATCCGGTGCCTGAGTGCAAGGACGTGGACTATCTGCTGCGCTACGCCAGTGCCTATCTGCGCCGGCCGGTTGTCCACAAGGATATCCTGGCGGTGTGGAACGGGCTGCGGCCGCTGGTCTTTGATCCGAAGAAAAAATCCACCCAGGAGCTGGCCCGCACCCATGTCCTGACCCAAAGCCCCTCGGGCCTTTTGACCATGGCCGGCGGCAAGTGGACCAGCTACCGGGCCATGGCCGAGGACGCCGTGGACGCCGCCTGCCTCGCCTTCGGCCTCGGCCGGGGGCGGTCCTGCGTCACCCGGGAACTGCGCCTGCTCGGCTCCAAGGCCTATTTCCCCGAGGCCTGGCGCGATCTGGCCGCACGCGAGGGGGCCGACCCTGAGCTGGTCCGGTCCCTGTATTTGCTTTACGGCGACGAGACGAAACAGATTCTGGAGATCGGCCGTGAGTCCGATCTGATGCTGCCAATCCATCCGTCTCATTCCTTTATCGGTGCGCAGGTCGTTTTCGCTGTCCGGCGGGAAATGGCCATGCACGCCAGCGACGTCCTGTTGCGACGCCTTCCCCTGGGGCTCGTGGACATGGCCCATGCCCGGGAGGCTGCGCCTGCCGTGGCGGCGATCATGAGCCGCGAACTCGGCTGGGACGAGACCCGTCGCGCAAGCGAGGTGGACAGCGTGTGCCGACTGCTGGAGGCCTGGTTTACCGGGCACGATCCGGCCGCAGACCGGCAGGCGAATACCGTGGCAGAGGCAGACCTGGAGAGTCAGTCCCTTCTCCATTCGCAGGAGAAGGGGCCAACAGCGGAAGCGATGTAAGAGGAGGGGTGCGGCATGCGTCAATCGTCATTGGGCAAGGAGATGTTCTCCGAATGCCTGGGAACCATGGTTCTCATCATATTCGGAGCCGGCTGCGTGGCCATGAAGGTCTGCTTCGGCGAGGCATTGACCATAACCTGGGACACCATCACCTTTGGCTGGGGCATGGGCGTCTTTTTCGGCGTGCTGGCCAGCCTGCGCTCCGGTGCCCACATCAATCCGGCCGTGACCCTGGCCCTGGCCGTTACCGGCCGTTTCCCCTGGGGCAAGGTGCTGCCCTATGCCCTGGCCCAGACAGTCGGCGGTTTTATCGGCGCGTCCATCGTTTTTCTGGACTTCAAGGCCAAATGGCTGCTGGTTGACCCGCAGCTGGTCAAGACGGCCGGTGTTTTTTGCACCTTCCCGGCCGTGCCCGGTTTCTGGCCAGGCTTCATCGACCAGGTCA
The DNA here is from genome assembly GCF_001936595.1 of Desulfovibrio sp. DV. Taxonomy (GTDB): domain Bacteria; phylum Desulfobacterota; class Desulfovibrionia; order Desulfovibrionales; family Desulfovibrionaceae; genus Solidesulfovibrio. The sequence goes on along the minus strand of NZ_MLBG01000092.1, from coordinate 15,533 downwards.
TCGGCACTGCCGTGCTCATGTTCGGCATCCTGTCCATCGGCGATTTCGGGGCCAAAAACAAAGTGCCCTGGATCGGACCGGTGGCTGTGGCCATGCTGGTCATGGCCATCGGCATGAGCCTTGGAGCCATGAACGGCTACGCCATCAATCCGGCCCGTGATTTCGGCCCGCGCTTCTTCGCCCTGGTGGCCGGGTTCACCCAGCCCAACCTGATGGATACGAGCATTGTCCTTGTGCCCATCCTCGGGCCGCTCGTTGGCGGTCCGCTCGGCGCGCTCCTGTATGACCGGACCACCGGGGCGCTCAACAAAGATCCCGACGTCTGCTATTGCGAAGACGGCGCGCAGGAGTGTCAGTCATGAGCCAGTTCATCCTCGCCCTTGACCAGGGCACGACCAGTTCCCGGGCCATCCTGTTCACCCGCGAAGGCGACATCAAACAGATCTCGCAAAAGGAATTCACCCAGATCTACCCCCAGCCGGGCTGGGTGGAGCACAACGCCAACGAGATTTTCGACACCCAGTCCTTCGTCATGCGCGAATGCCTGGCCCATGCCGGCGTGGACGCGTCCGACGTGGCGGCCATAGGCATCACCAACCAGCGGGAAACCACCGTGGTCTGGGACAAGAACTCCGGCGCGCCGATCCACAACGCCATTGTCTGGCAGGACCGCCGCACGGCCGGCTTTTGCGACGAACTCAAAAGCCGCGGTCTGGCCGACACCATCCGCCAGAAAACCGGGTTGGTCCTCGACGCCTATTTCTCCGGCACCAAGGTGCGCTGGATTCTCGACAACGTGCCCGGAGCCAGGGCCAAGGCCGAGAACGGCGAACTGCTCTTTGGCACCGTCGATTCCTGGGTCATCTGGAACCTGACCAAGGGAGCCGTCCACGTCACGGATGAATCCAACGCCAGCCGCACCCTGCTTTTCAACATCAATACCGGCGCCTGGGACGACGAATTGCTGGCCATTATGGAAGTGCCCCGGGCCATGCTGCCCCGGGTCTCCATGTCTTCGGAAGTGGTCGGCGAAACCCATCCCGAATTCTTCGGCAAGGCCCTGCCCATCGCCGGCAACGCCGGGGATCAGCAGGCCGCCACCTACGGCAACGCCTGCCTGAAAGAAGGCATGGCCAAAAATACCTACGGCACCGGCTGCTTCATGCTCATGAACACCGGCAAGGCCCCGCGGGCCAGCCAGAACAACCTGCTCACCACCATGGCCTGGGCCACGCCTTCGGGACGGTTTTTCGCCCTGGAAGGCAGCGTGTTTATTGCCGGCGCAGTGGTGCAGTGGCTGCGCGATGGCCTCGGCATCATCCAGAGTGCTCCGGAAGTCGAACAGTTGGCCCTGTCCGTGCCGGACAACGGCGGCGTCTACCTCGTCCCGGCCTTTGCCGGCCTTGGCGCGCCCCATTGGGACCAGTACGCCCGCGGCACCATGGTCGGCATCACCCGGGGCACGACCAAGGCTCACATCGCCCGGGCCGCCCTGGAATCCATCGCCCTGCAAACACTCGACATCATGGACTGCATGCAAAAAGACGCGGGCATCACCCTCGATACCCTGCGGGCCGATGGCGGGGCCACCCGCAACAACCTGCTCATGCAGTTCCAGGCCGATGTCCTGGGCGTGCCGGTGGAACGGCCCATGGTGACCGAGACCACGGCCCTGGGCGCGGCCTATCTGGCCGGGCTGGCCGTCGGATTCTGGAAGAGCGAAGAGGAAATCGCCACCATGTGGCAGCTCGACCGCCGCTTTGAACCGAACATGGACCAGTCCGTGCGGGACAAGCTGCTCCACGACTGGCAGCGAGCCGTGGAACGCGGCAAGAACTGGGTCGAAACCTAGATAAACGGGTAAGACGCCTCCGGCGGCCGGGGGGGATAATCCCCCCCGGACCCCCTTGATAGGAAGAGTTGATAACGGGTTATCGGTGCTGGCTGGCAATCCGACGGATGGGGCCTGCGGCCCACCCGAAGGGTAAAAAAGAGCGCCAGACAACAAGCGGCGGCAGGGCCATGGCCCTGCCGCCGCTTGTTGTCTGGCGCTTCGAGCGACCCAGCAAATGAATACAACACACTAAAATAATTTATTATTTGTCAACTCTTCCCAGGTGGGATTCCAAAGGGCTCAGCCCTTTTGGGCCGCCGGAGGCACTCTTCCTTTTCTCTCGTCCTCGTCCTCGTCCCCGCCTCACCTCGCATCAGTCCAGGGCGGCGGTGATGATGTCGGTGAGTTCCTCGGTGGTGAGCGCAATGGGATTGCCCTGCATACTGCTGGCCCGTGCGGCTTTGGCCACGATATCCGGGATATCGCCTGCGGTCACGCCCAGTCGGGAGAGCTTTGGGGCGTTGAGTTGGCGGCAGGTCTCGGCCAGCCAGGCCACGCCGTCCTCGGGGGAGGCGTCGGGCGCGCCGGTCAGGATGGCGGCGGCTGTGGCGTAGGCGCAAAGGGCTGGGGAATCGGGGGCGCGATGGCGCAGCGCCCGGATGTTGGCTGCGGTCACAACGGGGAGCAGGCTGGCGCAGATCTGGCCGTGGGGCGCGTCAAACAGGCCGCCAAGCGGTGCGGCAAAGCCGTGTACGGCTCCGAGTTTGGCATTGGCCAGGGCCATGCCGCCAAGGAGGCTGGCCAGGGCCATGGCTTCGCGGGCGTCGAGGTCGGCACCGTCTGCGTAGGCGGCAAGCAGCGCCCGCGAGGCACGCGACAGGCCCTCGCGGCACAGGGCGTCGGTCATGGGATTGGCCTTGTTGGAAACGAAGGCCTCCAGGAGCTGGGTCAGGGCGTCGAGGCCGGTGGCTGCGGTCACGGCCGGCGGCATGGAAACCGTGAGCCGGGGATCGACCAGGGCCACGGCCGGCAGCAGCATGGGCGAGCGCAGGCTGACCTTCACCCGCGCACCGGGAACGGTCAGCACGGCGTTGGCCGTGGCTTCGGCCCCGGTCCCGGCCGTGGTCGGCACGGCCAGGATCGGCAGCGGGCGCTTTGTCAGGGGCCGGCCCGCGCCGACCACTTCCAGATAGGTGGAAATGTCCTCGGCATTGGTCGCCAGACCGGCCACGGCCTTGGCCGTATCCAGGGCACCGCCGCCGCCAAGGCCGACCACCACGTCGCAGCCGCTTTCCCGGGCCAGACGCGCGCCGGCCATGGCTGTCTCGACGCTGGGTTCGCCGGCGACGGGGTAGACCGTCACCGTAAGATCGGCCTGGCGCAGGGCTTCAAGCAGCGTTTCGTGCCGGGCCGCATTGGCACCGGTGACGACAAGCGGGCTGCGGCCGTGGCTGGCGACGCAGTGCGGCAACTGCCGGGCCGTGTCCCGGCCGAAGATGACCTTGCCCGGGGTGGTGAAGGTAAAATCCATGGCCGCAGTATGGCCTGCCCGGTGGCCGGGCACAAGGGGGCGGAGCCGGGAGCGACCCCGCGTTTTACCGTTGCTCCATGCCTTCGAGCAGCCAGTTCGCACCGGGGGCGGCGTTGTCGCGGGCAAAAATCCAGCGCTCGGTGCGCTCGGTATTTTGGCTGGCTCCGGGTTCGCGGACAAGGGCTTTGTAGTCCACGGTCATGGTGGTGCGGTTGGCGTCCTCGCCCCGGGCGGCCAGGGCGGCCTCGACCAGGAGGATTTCGGGTTTGCCGGCCGGTGTGGCGGGCAGGGTGTTTCGCAACCGGGTGAGCAGGTCCGGGCCGACGAAGTAGGTGAGGTCGTCATAGTCGCGGGTGCCAAGCGAGGTTGTGATGCGGCTGTAGGCCAGTTTGGCCCCGGCCAGGAATTCATCGTCAGACGAGGCGGCAGCGGCCGGCTGTCCCTGGGGGGCGGCTTCGGGAGCGGAGCCGGGGGCCGGGCGCGACTTGAGGGCAGCCCAGGTGGCCTGGGCGTTGGTGTACATATTGGGTTTGCCGGGCGGCGTGGGGTCAAGGGGCGGGTGGTCGTCATCGGCGTAGGGCGGCTGGGCCGGCGGCGATTGAGGGGTATTTTTGTTTTTGGATCGGTTGGTCAGAAAGCGCAGCAGGACGAACATGGCCAGCCCGAGCAGGATGAGATTGATGAGCAGGTCGCCGGAGGCGACGCTCGAGGGCGTGGCAGTCTGGGCCCTGGCGGCAACGGGCGTAAGGCAGGCGGCAAGGCCGGCCAGGACGGCCGTGGGGTAGCGGGTGGTAGGGCTGTCGTGCATGGCGTGATTCTCCATAGTTTGCGTTGTGACAAAGGGGGAGGGGCAAGTCAATGTGGGGCATCCTTTGACAAACTGTAAAAAGAGCTGACACCCGGGCTGTTGAGGGCTTTGATTTTAGCAGGCAACACCTCGTATTTCATGGATTTTAACGACAGACGAATTGGCCTTGGCTTTGCATCGCTCCTTCTGTCGTAAAAAGCGTGGGGATTTCGCCGGTGACGGTGCCATGACTTTTGTGACGTGCTTTGGTATATTTGCAATCCGTTTGTGGTGCTGAATGTCGGAGAGGTTGAGTAACCGTGGGGGTGAGCGATGGGCGTTCGGAGTAAATTGTATCTGCTGCTTGGCGTGTGCGTCTTCGGATTCGCCTGTTCTTTCGCTGCGGACCAGGCAGGGAAGCACTACACCGGGAAATATCGGAATCTTGAGGAACTGGCTGCCAATGCCCATCTGGAAGTGCTGCAGGCCCGGCGCGAGGAGAAGAATTTTCTGCTCCGGCTCGACCCGGCCTATGTCGAGACGGCCTTTCGCCATACCGACAAGGTCCGCGCCGACATCGAACAGCTTGTGCAACTGGACACGGCCATGGAGGGCGAGGCCCGTTTGGCTCTTGGCGAGTTGGCCGCCTACCGCAAGGGGTTCGAGGAACTGGCCGGCATTCAGAAAGTGAAGGGCTACACCGAAAACGACGGCCTGATGCGCGATTTCGTCTATGCCGCCCGGGACCTGGACGAGAAGTTCAAGCCCGTGACGGACAAGGATTTTCAGATACTGCTGCTCACCATCCGGCGGCACGAGAAGAACTGGCAGTTGCGTGACGAGGATTCCTATGTATCCCGGGTGAACGACGGGGTCAGCAAGCTCCACGCCATGGTCAAGGCCGATGAGAATCTGACGGCCGAGCAGAAAAAAGGCTTTGACACCGTCATCAACACCTACCAGCGCAGTTTCATCGCCTATGTGGCGGCCTCGGACAAGGCCAAGAAGGTCACGGCGAACATGGTGGAGAGCGGCCGGGAACTCATGCCGCATTTCGAGAAGATTGAGGCTTTCTATGCAGCCCGGCGCACCGAGATGCAGTCTGCCGTGGATACGGCCCAGCTGGCGGTGCAGGCGGCCCTGGGGCTGGCTGTGCTGCTTGTGGTGCTGTGGATCATTCGCGGCATCACCGGCTCGCTGGCTGCCCTTGGTGTCTATTCCAGGCAGGTGGCTTCAGGCGATCTGACCGCCCGCCCGGCCGGCCGCTTCGAGGTGGAATTTGCCGCGCTTCGCGACGACATCACGGCCATGGTGGATAACCTCAAGGAAAAGATGCACCTTGTGGAAGACCGGCAGGCCGAGGCGGCCCGGCAGGCCCAGGCAGCCGAGGAAGCCATGCACGCCACCATGCGCAAGGAAGAAGAGTTGGCCGAGAACATGGCCCGGATGCAGGCCGTGGCCGAGCGGGCCGCAGATATTTCCCGCCGCCTGTCCGAGGCGGCCCAGGACCTGTCCAGCCAGACCGAACAGTCGGCGGCCGGGGTCGAGCTCCAGCGGCGCCGGGTGGACGAAACCGCCTCGGCCGTGAGCCAGATGAACGCCACCATCCTGGAGATTGCCTCCAGCGCCGGCTCGGCCGCCCAGGCCGCGGTCACCACCCGCGACAATGCCGTGACCGGAGCCGAGGTGGTGCGCCAGGCCGGCGATTCCATGTCCGCAGTCAACGGCATCGCCACGGAACTCAAGGGCGACATGGCCCATCTCGGCCAGGAGGCCCAGTCCATCGGCCAGGTGGTGGGCGTTATCAACGACATCGCCGACCAGACCAATCTGCTGGCCTTAAATGCCGCCATCGAGGCGGCCCGGGCCGGCGAGGCCGGGCGCGGGTTTGCCGTGGTGGCCGACGAGGTGCGAAAGCTGGCCGAAAAGACCATGGTGGCCACCAAGGAAGTGGAATCGCGCATCCGGGCCATCCAGACTGCGGCCGGGCGCAACATCAGCAGCATGGATCAGGCCGTGGCCGCTGTTTCCGACGCCAATGCCCTGGCCGGCCGTTCCGGCGAGGCCATCCTGGCCATTGTCGGCAATGCCGACGCCACCAGCGCCGAGGTGCAGTCCATTGCCGCCTCGGCCGAGGAGCAGTCGGCCGCCTCGGAGCAGATCAGCCGGGCCATCACCGAAATAAGCGGCGTGGCCGAGGACAACGTGGCCGGGGTCGAGGCCACCAGCCGGGCGGCCCATGTCCTGGCCGATATGGCCCGGGAACTGGGGCAGCTCATCATCGAACTGCGCGGCGGCAGCAACAATGGCCGCAAGGCCTTGGCAGCCTAAGAATATTTGAGAGAAAGAGAAGAGGAAGAGTGCCTCCGGCGGCCAAAGGGGTGACCCCTTTGGAATCCCACCTGGGGGAAGTTTGATTTGACCGGGTGTGTTGCCGAGTCGATGGGCGAACGTTGCGCAGGAAAAGACGAGAAGGGGCAGGAGCGGCCCGGCGTCGGTATTCGGGAAGGCGTTGCCAGGGCGCGCCGGTCACGCTAGGACAAGCGGCGTCGTCAACAATGCCGCTGCGGCCCCGGCTGCCGGCCAATGCCCGTAAAGGCCACGGATCGTCCATGACCACTGTTTTCTCGGCTGCGGGAAAGAAATCCCGCTCCAGGCTCGGGCTTCGGGCCAGGGTCTATCTGCTGTTGGGCGGGCTGCTGCTGGTCAATATGGCCGGTCCCATCATCATGGTCTGGTACGCGGCCATGGCCCGCGATCTCTACACCACCACGGCCGACAAGGATCTGGCGGCCCTGACCGCCGCCCATGAACTGGAAAACGCCCTGCTCAACCAGAAGGGCTATGCCACGTATTATTATCTCAGCCACGACCCGGCTTGGCTGACCAAGCTCGACGAGAGCCGGCGTTCCTTTAGCCTGTGGCTGGAGCGTATCCGCAACGATCTGGGCGCGCCCGAGGCCGTCGGCCTGGTGGACGAAATCGCCTCGGCCTACAAACGCTACGCCGTGGCCAAGGACAATGTCATTGCCCTGTACCAGCAGGGGCGGGTGGAGACGGCCAAGGGCCAGCATTGGAGCGTGCGCGACGATTTCGACGGGCTGCGCGAACAGTGCGAGCGGTTCAAGTCTTTTTACCGCGACCGGATGCGCCATACAAGCCAGGTTTACCTGGAGCGCACGGACATGGTCATGGGCGTGGCCGTCATCGGTGTGGTCATAAACGCCACCCTGGGCTTTTTCCTGGCCTCGGTCCTGGTCGGGCAGATCCTTGATCCCATCCGCCGGCTGGCCTGGGGCGGCCAGGGCAAGGACGTGGCCGCCGGCCTGTCCGATGAGGTCAAGGCCATCGGCCAGAAGTTTCGCGCCCTGGAAAAGGATGTGGACCAGGCCCATCTGGATCTGGAGCAAAGCCGCGACCATCTCATGCAGTCGGAAAAGCTGGCCATGGCCGGGAAACTGGCCGCCGGCGTGGCCCACACCATCCGAAATCCCCTGACTTCGGTCAAACTGCGTCTGTTTTCCCTGGAGCGGGGGCTCAAGCTCGACCCCTCGCAACAGGAGGACTTCGAGGTCATTGCCGAAGAAATCGGGCATATCGACACCATTGTCCGCAACTTCCTGGAATTCGCCCGGCCGCCCAAACTGACGGCCCAGCCGGTCAGCCTGTCGGCGGTGGTGGATACGACGCTCACCTTGCTCAAACACCGCCTGGAGTCCTACAATGTGGTGGTGACCGTGGAGCGCGGCCGGCCCCTGCCCGAGATCAACGCCGACCCGGACCAGCTCAAGGAAGCCCTGGTCAATCTGGTGCTCAATGCCTGCGAGGCCATGATCGAGGGCGGCGAGATCGCCATTCGCGAGGAAACGGGCGTCCTTGAACCCTACGGCCGCATCCTGGCCGTGCGCGTCACCGATTCCGGCCCGGGCATTGCCCCGGCTTTGCTGGAACGCATTTTTCAGCCGTTTTTCACCACCAAGGGCGAGGGGTCAGGGCTTGGGCTGGCCATCGTCAAACGCATCGTCGATGAGCATGGCGGCTGGATCACGGCCCAGTCGCCGGAAGGCCGGGGCGCTTCGTTCACCATGGTGTTTCCATATGAAGGGGAGCGGGGATGGCACAGATCTTAATCGTGGACGACGACCACCAGTTGCGCCAGAGCTTTGAACGCCTGCTGGCCGCCGAGGGCCATGCCGTGCGCACCGCCTCCTCCGGCGAAGCCGGCATTGCCGCCGTGCGCGAGGCCCTGCCCGATGCCGTGGTCATGGACGTGCGGATGCCCGGCATCTCCGGCCTTGAGGCCTACGCCGCCATGCGCGAGATCGAGCCGCGCCTGCCGGTCATCATCATGACCGCCTACGGCACCACGGAAATCGCCATCGAGGCCACCAAGATGGGGGCGTATGACTATATCTTAAAGCCCTTTGACATCCCCGATATCTTGAAACTCATCGACAAGGCCGTATCCGCCGGCCGGTCCATGCGCAGCCGCGTGGTGGTCGGCGTCGAGGGCGAGGCCGCAGCCACGGCCGACGCCATCATCGGCCGCAGCCCCTCCATGCAGGAACTCTACAAGGCCATCGGCCGGGCCGCCCCAACCGACGCCACCGTGCTCGTGCGCGGCGAATCCGGCACCGGCAAGGAGCTGGTGGCCCGGGCCGTCTACCAGCACTCCATCCGGGCCGATAAACCGTTTCTGGTTATCAACTGCGTGGCCATCCCGGAAACACTGCTCGAATCCGAACTGTTCGGCTACGAAAAGGGGGCCTTTACCGGGGCTACCGGCCGCAAGGTGGGTAAGATCGAGCAGGCCAACCGGGGCACGGTCTTTTTGGACGAAATCGGCGACATGCCCATGTCCATCCAAGCCAAGCTCCTGCGGCTGCTCCAGGAGCAAAATGTCGAGCGCCTGGGCGGACGGCAGGTCATCCCGGTCGATGTGCGCATCATCGCCGCCACCAACCGCGATCTTGAAGAGGCCGTGCGCCAGGGGCAGTTTCGCGAAGACCTCTATTACCGGCTCAAAGTCGTGACCATGACCCTGCCGCCCCTGCGTGAACGTCCCGGCGACATCCCGCTTCTGGTGCGCTATTTCCTGTCCCGCCATTCCCTGGAGATGGGGCAGGCCGATCCCGGGGTCAGCGACGAGGCCATGGCCATGCTGACCGCCCATACCTGGCCGGGCAATGTCCGGGAACTGGGCAATACCCTGAAAAAGGCCCTGATCTTCAGCCGCGGCGGGCCGCTGTCGCCCGACGAGGTGGCCAAGGCCCTGGGCGAACCCTTGCGGGGGAACGGTCCGGTCGCGGCCGACGGGGCCGATCCCATTGAAGCGTTTATCCGCCACGAGCTGACCTCCGGCCGCGAGGGGCTCTTTGAAGAACTCATGGACCGCTTCGGCCATCTGGTCATCCGCCAGGCTCTGGAGGCCACCGGCGGCAACCGTTCCCAGGCCGCCCGGCTGCTTGGCCTGTCGCGGCCGACGCTCATCGCCAAGATCGAAAAATACGGCCTGCGCATCGAATCCCACATCCGCCAGATCGACCGCTGATCCTCCGGCCGCTTTACAGCCTGTAAAGAAAGCTGACAGGCCCCTGGGGCCCGCTGGCCGGCCCTATTTTTCTGTCTTTTATTAAATGCTGCAAATTCAATCCGTTGCACAGCCGCTTCAAACGAGATGTTTTGGCACGGGAGTTGCCTTTCCCTAGGCAAAACCTCGTTATGGAGCGTATGGTGAACCGTCCAAGGCCGACACTGTGCATCGCGGAGCGAAATGCCAATATCCGGGAACTGTTGCGTCGGGAATTCGGGCGCGAGGGCTACGGCGTGCTGACCGCCGGCTCCGGCGCCGAAGTTCTGATGCGGCTGGCTTCGCCGGTATCGGTCAATGTGCTCGTCCTGGATGCCGAGATTGCCGACCCTGACGGTGGTTCGCTCACGCCGCTCCTGCGGCGCCTGTATCCTGACCTGCCCGTGGTACTGCATGTCTACGCCGGTATGGATGCCGGCGACGACGGCCTGATCCGGGTGGAGAAGGGCGGGGATTGGGAGCGGCTCAAGGCGGCTGTGCGCACGGTGCTGGCTGCCGGCAGCGACGCGGCATGACGGGGTGTGCGAAGGCAAGGGTTTTGATGCGTGAGCACGCATCGCGGGGTGGGTCGCGCGGCGGGTCGCGCAGGCATGTTTCTCAAAACGGAGGAAGCAGCAATGGGGTTCGGTAGGCAAGTCTTCGAGTTCCTCAAGTCGGCGTCGATTGCGCACGCCAAATGGGACATGGAAGTGTCCACGTCCATCATCCAGAATCGCAAAAAACTTCTTTTTCTCTTGATCCTGGCACTGCCGATCCTGGCCGTGACCTGTGTTGAAGCCAACGATTTCATCGGCAGCAAGACGGCCTACGGTCCGGCTTTCTATTCCACCAAAATTTTCCTGGTCTCCATCGCCGTCGGTCTGGCCGCGGGCCTCATCACCGGCTGCATCGGCGCGGGCGGCGGCTTCATCATCACCCCGGCCCTTATGGCCGCCGGCGTCAAAGGCATCCTGGCCGTCGGCACCGACCTCTTCCACATCTTCGCCAAGGCCATCATGGGCACGGCCGTGCACAAAAAGCTCGGCAACGTCTCAGGCAAACTGGCCATCGCCTTCCTGGTCGGCTCAGGCGGCGGCACATTCATCGGCGGCGCCATCAACAAGGGCCTTTACAACAAGGACCCGCTGTTGTCGGAATTCTTCATCAGCTCCATCTACGCCGTGCTGCTCGGGTTCCTGGGCTTCTACGCCCTGTTCGACTTCATCAAGGCCAGCCGCCAGGACACCGGCGGCGACTCCCACGGCGGCAGCCACGGCGGCCCCTCCGGCATGACCGGCATGGCTGTGAAGCTCCAGAATCTCAACATCGCCCCCATGATCACCTTTGACGAGGACTTCGTCCCCGGCGGCAAGCGCATCTCCGGCTGGATCGTGGCTGCCGGCGGCGTCATCGTCGGCATCCTGGCCGCGCTCATGGGCGTTGGCGGTGGTTTCATCACCTTCCCCATGTTCGTCTACGTCTTCGGCGTGTCCTCCATGACCACCGTCGGCACCGACATCCTCCAGATCATCTTCACCGCCGGTCTCGGCGCCATTGCCCAGTACGCCATCTACGGCTACGTGTTCTACACCCTGGCCATGGGCATGTTGCTCGGCTCGCTCCTTGGCATCCAGGTCGGCGCGCTGACCACCAAGGTCGTCAAAGGCATCCACATCCGCGGTTTCTACGCCATGTCCATCATCGCCGGCTTCATCAACCGGGTTTCCACCCTGCCCAAGAAGTTCGTCGAACTGGAATACCTCGACTTGTCCGCAGGGTTGGTCAACGGCATCGAATACGTCGGCAACATCGTCTTCTGGATCGTTGTCGCCCTGTTCGGTGTGTGGGTCATCAGCAAGTTCATCATGAATATTGGCGCCCTGCGCCAGGAGGGATAAGGGCCATGCTTATCACCGACAAGAAACTGTTCGCCAAAGGCTTCCTGCTCATGGTGAGCTTCATCGCCGTGTTCCTGTTGATTTTCTCCCCGATTTTCCCGGGGGGCGAGAACGGATTGAATTTCTCCGATGACCTGTTTAACAAACTGTCCAAAGGCTCATCCTACTTCATTCCCCAGGTCACCAAGGCAGTGAAGGCCTTTGACGGCAAGCAGGTCACGGTCGACGTGAAGATGAAAAACCCCGAGGACGTCAAGACCGCCATGCTGCTTTTGGCCAAGGTTGGAGCCAAGGGCGAGGCCAAGAGCGACGTGATCACCGTCACCGCCGACCTCGGTGCCATGCTCGGCAAAGTCACGGAAGACGCCGATCTGCTCTACAAGGACCAGACCGACCAGCTGACCGCTGCCTATGGCATGGACGGCAAGGCGGCCATGAAGGGCTGGTGGACGTTGCTTGCCGCCTCCATCAAGCCGCTGCAAAAAATTAAGATGATCGAAGAAGCCAACGTCGTGAACCTGGTCAACCAGAAAGCCATCGAGCCGGCCTACAACTTCGCCGGCATCCCGGCCGAAAGCATCATGACCAAGATCCCCACCGTGGCCGGTCTGCTCATCTTCTACGTGGTCTATACCATGTGGTACGGTTATGCCATTTTCGACATGTTCGGCGGCATGGGCCTGTCCATGAGCAAGTCCAAGATCAAGAAAGAAGCCTAGCATCCCCGCAGCAAATGCAAACCCCCGGTCCGTTGCGGCGGACCGGGGGTTTTTTTATGGCAGTTTGGGCCGCTGCCCGCAGCGCAGCTTTGCCGCAACGCCTCTGGCCTGTTGGGCTGGCCCGCTGGTGCATTTTCTGGATAAGCCGGGCCGGCCGCCGGCCACAGTGTCAGACCGTCCGTCGCAGCAGCCCTGGATCTCTTTGTGCCGGAGATTCCCAGCCCGGGCACGGTGGAGCAGGCAGAGATGCTAGTCGATCAGCCCGAGATTTTTGATGAGATGGAGCAGCATATGCTTGTCAATGGGTTTGGGCACATACGACGTGGCCCCGCCCTTGTAGTAGGCTTCCACCACGTTTTTGGGGTCGTCCAGGGCCGTGGTCATGATGACCTTGGCCTCGGCCGCCGGAGGGATGCCCCGGGCTTTTTCCAGGGCGCGAATGTGCTTGAGCGCAGTCTGGCCGTCCATCTCCGGCATCATGATGTCCATGCAGACCAGATCATAGTGGTGGTCGTCGTCCAACGACAGGGTAAACGCCTCAACAGCCTCAAGTCCGTTGACTGCTATGTCGACTTCCCCGTAAGGTCCTAGAATTTTTTGCAAAATCTTTCGACTGGTGAAGTCGTCCTCGACAACCAAAACACGCATGTGAGCCTCCCTGGCGCGGGTTGCGACGTTTCCGGCCTGTTCCACGGGGCGTTGACACGGAAACATACGCGTACTCCAAACGTATGGTGAATCGGAAAAAAGGCAATCGCACAGGCCTCATGCCTCCTTGCCTGGCGCTTTAATCCCGAGTAAGTCTGACGCGATGCGCTGTCTGCGCTCTGGAGCACTCGATGGGTTTGTGGAATACATTGACTTTTTTCGTAGCGACCGCTGTGGAGCCGAGCTGGCACAAAACCTGGCCGTTTGGGCCGGGGCTGGAAGAGGGCTTTTTTTCCGTTGTCCTCAAAGGACTGTTCATTGCAGCCATCCTCGGCGGCATGGCCTGGCTCTTGCGTTGGCTGTTCGGTCCGGGCGGCCCCCTGCGCGAAAAGGAGTTCGACGGGCCAGACCCTGAAGCCCCGGTGGCCCCCGACCAGAAACCGATTGCCCGCGACGCCGACCACGACCCGCATGTCTGAGACCTGCGCTTGCGTAGAGGCTTGGTTCGAGGCTTTTTTCGCCAGCCATGGCGCGCCGACGGCCACGGACGCCGCCCGCCTGGAGCTTAAACGCTTCCACTGCGAAATGGTCAGGGACGAAGCCCGGGCCCTGGCCCGCCATCTGGAGTTGCCGCCACGCCAGATCACCCTGGCCGCCGTCGCCGGACTCTGCCACGATGTCGGCCGGTTTCCCCAATACCAACGCTACCAAACCTTCAGCGACCCCCAAAGCGTCAATCATGCGGTCCTTGGCGTCCAGTCCCTAAACCGCCACGGCGCACTGGCCGGGCTGCCCGAGCGCGACCGTACCCTGGTGCGCACCGCCATCATGGTCCACAACCGCCACAGCCTGCCGCCAGCCCTGGCCTCGGGCCGGGACCGGGAGGCCCTGACCCTGGCCCGCATCATCCGCGACGCTGACAAACTCGACATCGTGCGGATCATGCTCGACCACTTCAATAGGCCCGGTGAAAAGGATCCCGTCGTCTTTCTCGGCCAACCCGACATCCCCGGCCGGTACAATCCAGCCATGCTTGAGGCCATCGACGCCGGGCGCATCGGCAGTTATGCCGACATGACTTCGGTCAACGATTTTGCCCTGCTCATTTTAAGCTGGATCAACGACATGGCCTTTCCCTGGACCAGGCACCAGTTTTTTGTTCGCGGCCACGCAAAGGGGCTGTTTGCCCAATTGCCCGAACTGCCGCAGCTTGCTACTTTCAAGAAACGTTATTTCGAATACTACGCGCCCACATCCTCCTGACGGGCAATCAAGGGGCGTCCATCATGGATTTTTCGCCGATTCTCTTCGACACGGTCATCATCGTCTCCAAAAACGAGGATAACGCCCGTCGCGACCGGCGCTCCCTGGCCTCATTCCGCCCACAACGGGTGGAGTCCTTTGCTTCGGGTGAAAAAGCCCTGGCATTTCTCCTGGCCAACCGCGTCGACATGGTGCTGCTCGACAGCCAGCTCGAAGACATGGATGCCACCCAGTTTCTGCGGCTCACCCGCCGGGACATGCGGCTTAAAGATGTGCCCGTGGTCATGGTCACCGCCAATACCAGCCGCGAGAAAGTTCTCGATTCCATCGCCCAGGGCTGCGCCGGCTACATCCTGCGCCCCTATTCCGAAGATACCTTTGCCAAGCACGTTCTGCGCGGCTGCCAGGTCGAACGCGTCACCGAAATCGAACAGCAGCAGATCGCCGACGCCCGGGATATGATCGCTGCCGGCAATTTTGACGACGCCATCGAAGCCTTCGAAGAGATTATTTCCGAACAGAACATGGCCCAGAAATACTATGACATGGGCTGTCGCTGCCTGATCCGCCAAAAATATGGCCAAGCCATCATTGCCTTTAAAAAAGCCATCAAACTCAACGACCTCTTTGCCGAAGCCTACAAGGGGCTGGCCGACGCCTACAAGGGCAAGGGCGAAATTGACGAGTTCAAGCGCTATCTGCAAAAAGCCGCCGAGGTCCACGCCCAGTTCAACCGACTGGAGGAGACCAAGGAACTTTTCATCGAAATCCTCAAATACGACACGCTTTCTCCCAACCCCTTCAATTCACTCGGCGTCAAACTCCGCAAGAGCGGCGATCTGGCCGGAGCGCTCCACGCCTATACCCAGGCCCTGACGCTGACGCCAGAGGACGAGAATATTCATTTCAATATGTCCAAGGCCTTCTACTTCATGGGGAATATCGAATCAGCCAAGACCAGCGTGGAAAGAGCCCTGGAATGTAACTCCTCCTTCGAAGAAGGCCGAAGACTCTACCGGAAGCTTTACAACCGGGAATACCCGCGCCCAGCCGCTGCCGGCGCATCACGGCCACCCGTGGATTCCGTGCGCGACGACTGACCCCGCCGGGGCGCTGCCCCGGACCCTGCCGGGACTCTGTCCCGGACCCTGCAAGGGCTCTGCCCTTGACCCGCCGGGGGGGGGCACCCCCCGGACCCCCGGATGGGGGGATGTCGTTGGGGTGGTGTGCGTGGGAAGAGGGCGGTAGGGGGTGATTCCGGCTGCTGCCGGAGCTCCGGTGGTT
>NZ_MLBG01000091.1 GCF_001936595.1 Desulfovibrio sp. DV | reverse complement strand
CGTCCAGATATGGGCCGGCACGAGGAAGCACAGGGGATCGGTCTCAAGGGTCAGTTCCAGGAGATGGCGGCTGTCAAGGCCGAGGATCGGCCGGCCGTCGGCGGTCAGGTTGCCGATCTTGGCCAGCTTGGCGTTTAAGCGTTCGGCCGCCTCGAAGCTCGGGGCGTAGAGCAGGTTGTGGACCTTTCGGACCTTGCCGCCGCGCTTGTAGATGGAGCTTATTTCGGCCGAGAGCATGAACCGCGCCTGCCCGGTCGGCCGGGCCTCGGGCAGCCAGGGGATTTCCGCGCCAAGTCCGGCCGGATCGGCCAGACGCAGCAGGCCCGTGTCGTCCGGGACCAGGGCGTCTTTGAGTTCGGCCATCCAGCCGGGGTGGGTGAAGTCGCCGGTGGCGACGACGGAAATGCCTTTTATTGCAGCCCAGGCCGCCAGATGGCGGGGGGTGAGGCCTTTGCTGGTGGCCCTGGAATGGCGGGAGTGGATGTGCAGGTCGGCGAGGAAGGACTCCATGGCCGCAAGCGTACAGGGATCGGCCGTCTGCGGCAAGGGGCGGGGGCGACGGCGGCGTCAAAATGCGGCGGCGGGGAGGTGTCGGCCCGGGCCTGCCCTGGCCCTGGCAGCCTCGGCGACCGAATGGGGGAAGACGCGGTCCAAGGCTTCCGGGCTTCGCCGGATCGTCTCCTGATCGAAGTAATCCGTGACTGCAAACCGCTCCTGCTTGATTGCCGCCACCCGTACCGCACCTTGTCCGATCCGTTTCCCGTTGCTTACGATTTCGACCCAGACGTAGTATTTGGGGTAGGCAATGCCGCTTTGCGTCGGGCCTTCCCGCAGGAAGGCGTAGTGGACCGCGACCGGCCGGCCCATCCTGCTCTCGCAGTATTCTTTGAGATCGCGTTGCAGATATTCGTCGACCCTTGCGTCGTCAGGCGCATTGTGAGCGAAATGCATGAGCCCAATGGACACCAGGATGAGGATGGGCGCAATGTAGTACAAGCAGGCCGCACCAAGGAGTGCGAGAAGGACAAGACCTATTTTTTTCATGGGCAGCCTTGGGGAAGGTACGCTCCTTGGAGAGCTGTCGTTCGGATCGCCCGGGACGTTCGGTCTGTGGCGGACGCGCCAAGGACTGCACCGTTGGATAGGATGTCTGATCAGAAGAGTCAAATTGAAATCGGAAATCCGATGTTCACGCTGGCGGCCCGGGAGGGCCATTGCCGGAAAAGGGGAGACAGGGCGCGTGCCGGGCTGGGCATTGCCGTGTTCGGCAGCCGGCCGGCCGCAGGGGCGTCAGGCCCTGGCGACGGCCCGGTCCGAGGCACAAAGAAAACGGGGGACGCTTGCGCGTCCCCCGTTTGGCAATCAAAGCGATTGCGCGGACTACTTATTTGGCGGAGTCGCCGGAAGCAGCGCCGTGCATCTTGATCTCGACTTTCTCGGTCAGGCCTTCGTAGTAGGCGCGCAGGATGACCAGGACTTCTTCGCGGCCGAAGTGGTCCGGGATCTCGCCGCCCTCGGACAGCATCTTGCGCAGCTTGGTGCCGGACAGGATGACGCGGTCTTCCTTGGTGTGCGGGCAGGTGCGCAGCGAAGCCATGCCGTCGCACTTGTAGCAGTAGAAGGTCCAGTCGATCTTGAGCGGCTCGCACAGAAGCGCCTGGCCGGCCTTGGGGGCCTTGGTGGTGGCGTAGGGGATGCGATCGAAGATTTCCTGAGCCTCGAACATGCCGTAGAAGTCGCCGACGCCGGCATGGTCACGGCCGATGATCATCTTGTTGACGCCGTAGTTCTGGCGGAAGGTGGCGTGGAGCAGGCCTTCGCGGGGACCGGCGTAACGCATATCCAGGGGGTAGCCGCCCTGAATGACGTTCTTCTCCACGAAGTAGTACTTGCACAGGGTGTCAATGCACTTCACGCGGACTTCGGCCGGGATGTCGCCGGGCTTCAGGTTGCCGATCAGCGAGTGGATGATGACGCCGTCGCACACTTCGATGGCGATCTTGCACAGGTACTCGTGCGAACGGTGCATGGGGTTGCGCAGCTGCAAAGCGGCGACGGTGCCCCAGCCGCGCTCGTCGAACATGGCGCGGGTTTCGGCCGGACGCAGGTAGACGCCCTTGTACTTGGTCGGGTACTCGCCCTCGGACAGGACGTTGACCGGACCGGCCAGGCAGACTTCCTTGCGCTCCATGACCATCTTGACGCCCGGATGGTCGTCAAGAGCGATCTTCCAGAACTTGTCGTCGGCAGAGTCGTCGCCGGCGCCCTTGTAGACCAGCTCGGATTCCCACTTCTTGTCGGCTTCGGTCAGCTCGTACTTCTCGGTGACCTTCATGGTGGCGTAGATTTCGCCGTTGCGCTCGAGGGTGATTTCCTCGCCCTCTTTGATGCCGGCGGCTTCGTCTTTGGTGACCGCCAGGACGACGGGAACCGGCCAGAAGGTGCCGTCGGCCAGCATCATCTTCTCAACGGAGCTCTTCCAGTCGGCCTTGGTCATGAAACCGTCCAGGGGCGAGAAACCGCCGATGCCGATCATGATAAGGTCGCCCTTTTCCTGAGCGGTGATCTGCACTTTCTTAAGGCCGGCGGCCTTCTTCAGCTCGGCTTCCTTGGCAGCGCCTTCGAGCAGACGGATGACCAGGCCTTTGCCTCCATGCGGCGGAACCAATTTAGACATGTAAGCCTCCTACCGGTGATTTTGTTAAAGTTTCCGCGTTTCGTCCGGGGGCCGGGAATTTTCCGGAACCGGTTGTCCCCATGAGTGGGTAATCACATACACCAGGGCTTGGGGAATACCAAGTGAAAAATGTGTCAAAGCCCACAGAAATGTCCCATGGCGATCCGTCGGCGGGCGGATTTTTTGTCCCCGGACACCCCTCGACGCCGCCTGCATTGACCTTGGACACGCCTTCCATTAAGAGGCGTTTCGATCCAACGCGCGCTTCGCCAAAGGCATCCCCACACATGGACACGTCCCGCATCAGAAATTTCAGCATCATTGCCCATATCGACCACGGGAAATCCACCCTGGCCGATCGCATCCTTGAAATCACCGGCCTGATCAATGCCCGGGACATGCGCGAGCAATACCTCGACCGCATGGACCTCGAACGCGAACGCGGCATCACCATCAAGGCCCAGACCGTCCGTATCCCGTACAAGGCGGCCGACGGCAAGGATTACATCTTAAATCTCATCGACACCCCCGGGCACGTCGATTTTTCCTACGAGGTCTCCCGCAGCCTGGCTGCCTGCGAAGGGGCGCTTTTGGTGGTCGACGCCACCCAGGGCGTCGAGGCCCAGACGTTGGCCAACGTCTTTTTGGCCCTGGACAACGACCTGGAAATCATCCCGGTCCTCAATAAGATCGACCTGCCAAGCGCCGATCCCGAAGCCGTCAAAAAGGACATCGAGGAAGCCATCGGGCTGCCCTGCGGCGACGCCGTGTCCGTGTCGGCCAAGACCGGGGTCAATGTCGCGGCCGTGCTTGAGCAGATCATCGCCAAGATTCCGTCCCCGGCCGGCAAGGCCGAAGATCCGCTGCGGATGCTCATCGTCGATTCCTGGTACGACTCCTACCAGGGCGTGGTGGTGCTTTTTCGGGTCATGGACGGCACGATCACCCATGGCCAGCGCATCCGCATGATGTACAACAACGCGGAATTCGAAGTGATCCGCCTGGGCGCATTCTCTCCGGGACCCAAGGATTTCCCCTCCTTCGGGCCGGGCGAGGCCGGATTTTTCTGCGCCAACATCAAGACCCTGACCGAAGCCCGGGTGGGCGATACCGTGACCTCGGTCGACAATCCGGCCACCGAGCCGTTGCCGGGTTTCAAAGAAGTCAAACCCATGGTCTTTTGTGGTCTCTATCCGGTGGACGCCGCCGAATACGAGATCTTAAAGACCGCCCTGGAAAAGCTGCAGTTAAATGATGCGGCCTTCACCTACGAGCCGGAAACCTCGCAAGCACTCGGCTTTGGCTTCCGTTGCGGCTTTCTCGGCCTGCTCCACATGGAGATCATCCAGGAGCGCCTGGAACGCGAGTTCGGGGCCAGCCTCATCGCCACCGCCCCCTCGGTCATTTATAAGGTTGAGACCACGGCCGGGGACGTCATCCCGGTGGACAATCCGAGCAAGCTGCCCAAGACCCAGGAAATCGCCGCCCTGTTCGAGCCGTTCGCCCGGCTGGAGATCCACACCCCCAACGAATACGTGGGCGCAGTGTTTAAGCTGTGCGAGGAAAAACGCGGCATTCAGAAGGACGTGCGCTACCTGACCGCCACCCGGGTGGTCATCACCTACGAACTGCCCTTTGCCGAGATCGTCTACGACTTCTTCGACCGCCTCAAATCCTCAACAAGGGGCTATGCCTCCCTGGATTACGAGGTCATCGACTACCGGGCCTCCGATCTGGTCAAGCTCGACATTCTCATAAACGGCGACCCCGTGGACGCCCTAGCCGTCATCGTCCACCGGGAGAATTCCTACAAGTTCGGCCGCGCCCTGGCGCTCAAACTCAAGCGCGTCATCCCGCGCCAACTCTTTGAGGTCATCATTCAGGCCGCCATCGGCACCAAGGTCATCGCCCGGGAACGCAACTCCCCCATTGGCAAGAACGTCATTGCCAAATGCTACGGCGGCGACATCACCCGCAAGCGCAAACTTCTGGAAAAACAGAAGGAAGGCAAAAAGCGGATGAAGCGCATGGGCAACGTCGAACTGCCCCAGGAAGCCTTTCTGGCCGCGCTCAAGGCCACCGAAGACTAGGCCCGCCCACACCGCCATACGGCACGGCCCCGCCGTGCCCCGGCCGCTTTTTTCCAAACATCAACAAGGAACTGCGACGATGAATCCGAGATGGCAAAAAATGCTCTTGGAATATTTGGAAGCCCTGGCTGTTGCCCTTGTTCTGGCCTTTGTCATCCGCACCTTCGTGGTTCAGGCCTTCAAGATTCCCTCCGGCTCCATGCTGGACACGCTGCTCATTGGCGACCACCTGCTCGTCAATAAATTCCTCTACGGCACGCGCATTCCGTTCACCGACAAGGTCGTGATGCCCATCGAGGACCCCCAGCGCGGCGACGTCATCGTGTTCGAGTTTCCCGAGGACACCACCAAGGACTTCATCAAGCGCATCATCGGCGTGCCCGGCGATGTGGTGGAGATGAAGGACAAGGTGCTCTATCGCAACGGCGAACAACTCGTCGAACCCTACATCAAGCACACCGATCCCGGAATGCAGGCGCGCCGGGACAACTTCGGCCCCATCACCGTGCCGGCCGGCAAGTATTTCGCCATGGGCGACAACCGCGACGAGTCCTACGACTCCCGGTTCTGGGGCTTCGTGGACAAGGAAAAAATCCGCGGCAAGGCCTGGGTCATCTACTGGTCCTGGGACGGCCCGAGCGACATCCGCTTCAGCCGCATCGGCCGCATGGTGCGGTAGGGGGAGAAGGAAGGCGAAGAGGCCTCCGGCGGCCGGGCTGGAGTGAGAAAAGAGAAAGAGTGCCTCCGGCGGCCAAAGGGCAGTGCCCTTTGGAAACCCACCTGGGGTTCGTTTGATTGGACCGGGTGCGTTCCCAAGTCGAGACGCAAAAGTTGCTTTTTGAGCTTGACGGGAACCACCGCCCACTCCGGCGGCCGGGGGGATGATCCCCCAGGACCCCTGCAAGGGGGAACGCTGCGAAGCGGGCGGATGCTGTTTGTTGGCGGCCAAGTAGATGATATTATTTGGAATACAGCCTGGGGACTGCATGCATGAAGGCGGCCGGCGCATGTCGGCAAGACCGTTTGAGGCAGGGCCCCATGTCCGTTGAATTACTCTTGTCTCCTGGGCGGCCCCGAAATCCCCAATGGGTTTCGGGGCCGAGCCTGTAGCGCGCCATGGCTGCCGTTCCTGAGCGGCCGGAGCCGTCTGCCGGCCGCCGGCCGGGCCGCGCCGGCCAGTGGCTTTTGCTGCTGGCCCTGACCCTGGCTGCCACGGCCGGGTTGTCGGCCCTCGAACTGCCGGCGGCCCTGCTCCTTGGCCCCATGCTGGCCGGCATCGCCCTGGCCCTTGGCGGCGGCTCCATCCAACTCGGCCGCACGCCCTACATCCTGGCCCAGGCCGTCATCGGCTGTCTCATCGCCCGGGCCGCCACCCCGGCCGTGCTGCCGACCCTGGCCGCCAGCTGGCATCTCTTTTCCCTGGTCATCCTGGCCGGCATCGCGGCCAGCGCCGCCATAGGCTGGCTGCTCTGCCGACTGGGCGTCATGCCCGGCACCACCGGCATCTGGGGCACCTCACCGGGCGGGGCCGCCGCCATGGTGGTCATGGCCGACGCCTGCGGGGCCGATGCCCGGCTGGTCGCCTTCATGCAATATCTGCGGGTGCTGTGCGTGGCCCTGGCCGCCACCCTCATCGCCCATCTGGCCGTGCCTGCGGGAGCGGTCCCGCCGCTGCACGCCGCCACCGTCTGGTTCGGTCCGCCGGGCATTGGCTGGGCCACGGCTGCCGGCCTGATCCTCCTTGGCGGCGTGGTGGGCCTGGGCACGCGCCTTTCGGCCGGGGCCATGCTCGCCCCCATGCTCGTCGGTGCGGCCCTGCGCCTGTCCGGGTCCGCCGAAATCGAACTGCCGCCCTGGCTGCTGGCCGTTTCCTACGCCGGCATCGGCTGGCGGGTCGGCCTGACCTTCACCCGGCAGGTGGCGGCCTACGCTGCCCGGTCCTTGCCGGCCATCCTGGCCTCCATCCTCGCCCTGATTGCCTTTTGCGGGCTATTGTCCTGGCTGCTGGCCCGGCTGACCGGCATGGACCCGCTGACCGCCTATCTGGCGGCCAGCCCGGGCGGCATGGATTCGGTGGCCGTCATTGCCGCCAGCGCGCCCGGGGTGGATTTCGCCTGTGTGATGACCATGCAGACCATGCGTTTTTTCCTGGTGGTGCTGCTGGCCCCGCTGATGGCCCGCTTCCTGGCCGGCCGGGCGGCCAGGCGCAACCGCGCCGATTAGGACCCGGAGTCAGCCTCACCGGTTTTCACGCCTCCGGCCGCAGGACGCCGCAGGCGCGGCATCCTGCGGCCGGGATTGCAGGGGCAGGGCCGGACCGTGTCTGTGGCCCGCCGCCAGGCTCCTTACAGGAGCGCCCGCGGCCCGCCGCTGTCCTTCATCTGGTCGATCAATCCTTTGAGCACCTGGGCCTGATGGGCCAGTTCTCCCACGGCCAGAGCGGACTGTTGCATGGCGTCGGAGGTCTCGGAGGAAATGCGACTGACGTCTTCAATGCTCCGGTTGATCTCTTCGCTGGCTGACGATTGCTGTTCGGACGCCGTGGCGATGGAGCGGACCTGATCCGTGGTCAAATCGACAAGGGACACGATTTCATTGAGGGCCTCTCCGGATTTTCCGGCCAGACCGGTCGCCGTGTCGATCTTCTGGACGGCGTTTTCGACATTGCTGATGTTTTTGCGTGCGCCCTCCTGAATCCCCCGGATGGCGGCGCCCACTTCCTTGGTGGCGGTCATGGTCTTTTCCGCCAGCTTGCGGACCTCGTCGGCAACCACGGCAAACCCGCGCCCGGCATCGCCGGCCCGGGCCGCTTCGATGGCGGCATTGAGCGCGAGCAGATTCGTCTGGTCGGCAATGTCGGAGATGACGTTTAAGATCTGGCCGATACCTTCGGCTTGTTTGCCAAGCGTCGTCATATCCGTTTTGAGTTCAAGCGCCGTGGTCTGGACTTGGCCAATGCTCACGACCACCTGGGTGACGACCTGGGCGCCTTCTTCCGCTTTGTGTTTGGCGTTGTCGGCAGTTTGAGCCGCTTGCGAGGCGTTCTTGGCAACCTCGAAAACGGTGGCGTTCATCTCTTCCATGGCCGTGGCGGTTTCGCTCACCCGGTTTGACTGCTCCTCAGAGCCGCGGCTGGACTGCTCGATCTGGGCGGAGAGTTCTTCCGAAGCGGTTGTGACCACCCCGACCACGCTTTCAAGCTGGACGGCGGCCTGAAGCATGCCCTCGGTCCGGGCCCTTTCGGCTTCCTTGCGGGCCCTTTCGGCTTCCTGGACGGCGAGGGCCGCCCGGGTCGAGGCCTCTTCGGCCAACCGGGTCTTGGCATCCGCCTCGGCAATCTTGCCCTTGAGGCTCGCGACCATGCTGCGCAGGCTGTCGGCCAGCTTCCCGATCTCGTTGCTCAGGCGAAGATCCAGGGATTTGTCCAGATCGCCGCCCGCCACGCCCGAAGCGAACTCCTCAAGCCGTTTGAGGGGAGTGACCACAATCTTTTCCTGGGCCGCCAGACAGGCGCCGATCAAGGCCAGGACGGCGAAGGAGCCAAGCAGGGTCATGAAATTGCGTTCCTGTTTTGCCTGGGACTCGATCTCGCTCGTGTCCATGGCAAAAGCCAGGATCCAGTCCCAGCCGGGAACTCGGGTCCAGGTGATCGTCTCTTCCTGGCCGCCGCGCGTCAGGACGCCTTCCCCTTTTGGCGTTTTGAGCATGGCCCCGACGCCCGGATCTCCGGAGATGTCCTTGAGCAGCAGGTCCCGGTCGGGGTGTCCGACCACGACGCCTTTGGGCGAAAGGATGAAGGGGTGTCCCGACTTGCCCAGATGGATCGCCTCAATGTAATCGGCCAGCAGTCGATCCAGCGCGTAGGACATGCCAACGCCGCCCAACACTTTGCCGGAGGCATCGAAGATCGGGGCAGTGACGCTGACGATCAACTTCCCTGTGGCGATGCTTTTCGTGGGAGCGGTACTGTAGCCTTCTTTCCCGGCCAGGGAGTCCTTTATGTAATCACGGTTGGCAATGTCATTGGGTTTTGACGGTTTGCCCTGGACCATCAGAAGGACTTGCTTACCCTGCGCGTCGAACAGATAAAACGAGTTTACATCGGCTGAAGCCAGCGACATTGCCTGGAGAATGTCGTTGGCCGCGGCTTCTTTTTCCCCGGAGAGCAGATACTCGCGCAGAAGGGGAAGTTTTGAAATGCCGCGCATCCGTTCCATCTGCTGCACCCCGAAATCAGCCGTCGTCTTGGAAAGGGTGCCGGCCATCAACTCCATGTCATGTTTTGTGGTGTCGATGCTCGAACTGTATATTGATGCGGCTACGAAATATATCAATATTGACAGAACCAACAAGACAACAATGCCGATTATGCTCGCCATTGCGAGTCGTATGCTTTTCATTACAGGCTCCTCACGCGTTTCTTGTTTCTTCGTCTTCCCGGAAAAGACGAGAGTGGAACAGACGTGTTGCGGTTAAAAAATATTCACTTCGAAATTACCTTGAAATACGCAGGCCCGTGGCGGGTTATCCCTGGCAGCCCCTCGGTTTTTTGGCCGCAGGCCGCATCCTGCCGACGCATTTTCCCGTCGCCGGAACAGGGGGCGTTTTTGAAACCCGCCAGTCGAAGCCATACTCCCGGAAGGGCATGCCCTTGGGAATTGCATCAAGCCCGTGTGATCGGTTCCCTGATACACCAGCCCCTCAAATAGATCAAAATGATTTGATGCAGCGGATAAGATTCAGTAGTCTATTTTGTTTGAAAAAGCGATATGCTGCAAATAGGTCTACGTATCCGCGCACCTGTGGGAAATTTGTTTTAGAGCGACGACATGGAATGCCGCTGCAAAGCGTAACAGTTGTTGTAGTTCATGTCAGGGGCGGCCGATGAAACGATCAGTACTGGTTTCTTTCGGCAATTTGTGCTTTGGTAAATTATCCAATAAATAAGTTATATTGAAAACGTAAAGAATAAAAAGCGCGTTATAAATGCCAGCTCCATACCATGCCACGACGATGGAGGGCGGGGCACGTGTTCCGGCTCGTGGCCCCGGGTCAGGGCCGCAATGCCTCGGTCTGTTCCTGGCCGTGCCCGCCGTCCTCAAGGGCCTGCCGGATCAGGCCGAGAAAATACGCCTCGGCCGCGCCTGGCCGCCGGCCGGCCAGGGCCATGACCGTCACGGCCGCATCAAGGCTGCCGTCGTCCCAGACGAGCCTGACGAGTTGTCCGGCCCGGACCCGGTCGGCCACGGCCAGGGCCGGGGCCAGGGCCAGGCCGTGGCCGGCGGCCACGCAGCGCAGGAGCAGCTCCAGGCTGGTGCACGAGGTCATGGCCGTCGGGGTCGAGCCGGCCCGGACCAGGGTCTGCTCGATGCGTTCCCGGGCGCTCCAGAGGTGGCGGGTGAAAAGCAGTTCCCGGCCGTGCAGATCGGCCGGGGAGACGCGGCCGCGCCCGGCCAGGGGGTCGCCCGGGGCCACCACGGCCACCAGGGGCTCGCGGTGGATCACCGTGGCGGCCACGCCTTCGGCCACATAGGGCTGGCCAAGGACGATGCCGCAGTCCACCGTGCCCTGGCGCAGGTCGCGGACAAGCCCCTGGTCCGAGCGCGTGGCCAGGGTCAGGCGCAGTAGGGGAAAGCGGCGGCGGAAAATGGGCAGCACCACCGGGAGCAGGGCCAGCCCCAGGCTTTCGGACAGACGCACGGTCAAAAGCAGGCTG
Source organism: Desulfovibrio sp. DV (assembly GCF_001936595.1). Taxonomy (GTDB): domain Bacteria; phylum Desulfobacterota; class Desulfovibrionia; order Desulfovibrionales; family Desulfovibrionaceae; genus Solidesulfovibrio. The sequence continues at coordinate 9,156 of NZ_MLBG01000091.1, read as the reverse complement.
TCGTCGTCGCCGTCGGCCAGTTTTTGCCGGGCCTCGGCCTCAAGGTCGAGCAGCCGCCGGGCGTAGCCGGCCAGCCGGCGGCCGTGTTCGGTGACCGTCACCCGGTTGCCGGTGCGGTGGAAAAGAGGCACACCGACGGTCTGTTCCAGGGCCTTGATGCGGGCGGTCACGGCCGAGGGCGACAGGGACAACTCCCGGGCGGCCTGGCGCAGGGACCCGGTTGCGGCGGCGGCCAGGAAGGTGTGGAGCTGCCAGGGGTCGAGCAGGTGCATAATTTTCGAACCTCAGGTGCCAAGCATTGTATTTGCTTCGCAGCTTAGCCCGGATTAGGCTTGGAAACAATGTTCGTGCAATCAAAACCTGGAGCTGGCGTGGGGCGGCGTTGGGAGTACCCATGGACCTTTTGACCATCGGCGTCCTGTGTCTGGGGGCGTTTTGCGCAGGCTTCACCCAGGGGTTGGCCGGTTTCGGTTCGACCCTGGTGGCCCTGCCCATTTTGGCCCTGGTGTTTGATCTGAAACTGGCCGTGCCGGTGTGCATTTTTCTGTCCCTGTCGGTGAACAGCGTCATGGTGACGCGTCTTCGCGGCCATATTCAGTTCGGGCCGCTGGCCCTGCTCCTTGTTTCCTCGCTGCCGGGAATGCCGCTTGGCGCCTATGCCCTGCGGGTGGTGTCCGGCGATTGGCTCAAGACCGTGCTGGCTGTGGCCATTTTCGCCTTTGTGGCCAACGAATGCCGGGGCGTGCGCTGCGCTGCGCCGGTCGGGCGCGGCTTTGGCGTGTTGGCCGGGTTTGTGGCCGGGGTCACCGGCGGGGCCATCGGCATCAACGGCCCGCCTGTGGTGGCCTGGATGTGCCGGCTGGGTCTGGACCGAAACGCCCTGCGGGCCACGCTGGTCTCCTATTTTCTGCTGGCCGGCCTGGGCGTGGTCGCTTCCCAGTTCCTGGCCGGACTGGTGACCGGGCCGGTGCTCCTTCGGGCGGCGGTGGCCCTGCCGGCCCTGGGCCTTGGCATCGCCGTCGGGTTGGGGCTTTGCGGGCGCATCAGCGAGGCAGCCTTTCGCCGGGTGGTGCTTTTTGTCCTTGGAGGTACGGCTGCGAGCCTGCTTTTTCAGGGAGTGCGCGGCATCACTGCCGGCTAGGGCGTACGCGCGGTCTTGGCTTGGCCCGGTAAAACGGCTATAGACCCGCTCTGGCATCCGCCCACGGCCGCCAGCCCGGAGAACCTCCGTCCCGCGCCGCGACCGGCCGCCCCCCCAAAAAATACCCATGTTCGTCAGCACCAATCCGGCCACCGGCCAGCCCATCGCCACCCACGCCGCCCATGACGCTGCTGCGCTGGCGCGCATTCTCGACGCCGGCCTCGCCGCCAAGGCCGACTGGTGGTTACGGCCGATGGAGGCGCGCTGCCAGGCCCTGTTGCGGCTGGCCGATCTGTTCGAAGCCCGGGTTGACCCCCTGGCCCGGCTGGCTGCCCTGGAAATGGGCAAGCTTTTGCCCGAGGCCGAGGCCGAGGTGCGGCGCTGCGCCCGGGCCTGCCGCTTCTACGCCCGGATGGCCCCGCGCTGGCTGGCCGATGAACCCTGTCCGAGCGAAACCGGCCGGCGCATGGTGGTCTACGAACCCCTTGGCGTCATCCTGGCCGTCATGCCCTGGAATTTTCCCTACTGGCAGGTGATGCGGGCGGCCGTGCCGCTGGTGGCCGTGGGCAATGCCGTGGCCGTCAAGCCCGCTCCCAATGTCATGGGCGCGGCCATGGCCCTGGAAGGGCTTTTTGCCGAGGCCGGGTTCCCGGCCGATCTGGTCCGGGTGGTGCGTGTGCCGGAAGCGCTGGTGCCGGCGGCCGTGGCCCACACGGCCGTGGCCGGCGTGACGTTGACCGGCTCGGTGCGGGCCGGGGCGGCCATTGGCGCGCTGGCCGGAGCCAACATCAAAAAGGCGGTCATGGAGCTTGGCGGGTCCGACGCCTTTATCGTTCTGGCCGATGCGGTCCTTGACGACTGCTGCGTGGCGGCCGAGACCGCCCGGATGCGGGTGTGCGGCCAGGCCTGCATCGCGGCCAAGCGGTTTATCGTCGAGCGCCCGCTCTATGACGCCTTTGGCCGGCGGCTGGCCGACATGCTCGCCGCCCACAGGCCGGGCGACCCGTTTGATCCGGCCGCCACCCTCGGCCCCCTGGCCCGGCTCGATCTGCTGGAGAATCTCGACCGGCAGGTGCGCCAGTCCGTGGCAGCCGGGGCGCGGCTCGTGGCCGGCGGCCATCGCCTGGACCGGCCGGGCTTTTTCTATGCGCCGACCTTGCTGGCCGATGTGCGGCCCGGAATGCCGGCCTTTGACGAAGAGCTTTTCGGGCCGGTTGCGGCCCTGGTTGCGGCCGAGGATGCCGAAGCCGCCCTGGCCCTGGCCAATGCCTCGCCCTACGGGCTTGGCGGCAGCGTCTGGACCGCCGATACCGCCCGGGGCCTGGCCCTGGCCCGGCGGCTCGAAGTCGGCATGGCCACGGTCAATGCCGTGCCCCGGTCCGATTTCCGGCTGCCCTTTGGCGGGGTCAAGCGTTCGGGCTACGGCCGGGAACTGGCCCGCCACGGATTGCTGGAATTTGCCAATATCAAGACCCTTGTGGTGGAGGAACCATGACCGAACAGGATGATCTCGATATCGAGCGGCAGGCGGCCGAACTTGCCGCCGAGTTGGTGGTGCTGACCGAGCGGCGGGACGCCGTCGAGGCCAAGGCCCGGGAACTGCTCGCCGCCGAGGACCACACGGCCGGGGTGACCTATGCCCAGGAGATTTTTGCGGCCAAGCAGCAAAAGCTCATGCTCGAAACCGAAATGGAAATCACCCGCCGCCGCCGCAACCGGCTGCTCATGCCGCAGTAGGCTGCGGCCTTTGTGCCTCGCCGCCGTCTTCCACGGCCAGCCGGGTGCAGTTGTACATGAGGATGACGGCGTTTACGGCCGCATCCTGCCGGCAGTGCCGCCGGGCTTCGCCCAGGACCGCGTGCAGGTGGGATTCGATCTCCCGGCCGCATCGGGCCAGGCTCAGTGCCGTCAGTCCTCCCGCCGCTTCGGGCCAGGGAAAGGTCAGCGCCCGCACCATGCGTCGAAAGGTTTTGGATCCATCGCCCTGGGGCACAAGCCTGGTCCCGGCCGGCAGGATGGGTCCGAAAAACGGACAGCCCGAGTCGCGCATGGCCGCGATGAGCAGCCGAAACGCCGCCCATTGGCCGGTTTCCTCCACTTCCGCCAGTTCGCCGCCCCGGCGCAGGGTCAGGCGCACCCGCGCATGGGAGAGGACCGGGGAAAAGGCTTGCAGCACGGGTTTGATGGCCGCCGGCAGCAGACAGCCGCCTGCCCTCCGGGCCGTCGGGCAGGGTTGGCCCCGCCGGCAGGGGACGGCCGAGCCTGACCCGGCCGGCGAAGCGGTGTGGGGCAGGAAGAATCGGGCCGGGGGCAGGCCCTCGACGGTCAGGCTGCATTCCATGGCATCCTCGTTTGGTTCCCGCGCAGCGGTCGCGTCCATGCTCCCTTGTCGTCCGGCCCTGGTGGTCGGTTTCAGTGCAAGGGGTTTTTCTTTCTTGTGTTTTTGAGCGCGGCCTCACGCCCGGGCGGGCGGGGACAAGGATTTGTACCGCCTTTGTCCGTGAACGGCTCGCCCTGGTCGATGCAGCCATCCCATCCGGCGGCGTCATTTTTGCGCCAGCTCCGCAACATGTTGGAATCATGTTGTATTATCAAACAATTCCAGGATGGTACAAAAAACTGCCCCTGGCGTCCGGATTGGCCGGGCCGAGTAAAGGCTTTTGTACTGTTTCGGGGGTGAAAATCCGGGATTGGACCGGACCAAGGGCCAATCGTATTTTTCAATAGGCTGGAATAATAAGATAAAAATATTATTTCGAGAAATTGGCACGGCCATTGCTCTATGGAAAATATCCTTCCTCCGAAAAGGACATTTCGGAAAGCGGCTTGGGGTTGGCGACCTGAAGCCGCTTTCTTTTTGCGATGCCGCGCTTTTAGTGCAGCGGCACAAAACAAAAACGCCGTCCCGGTTCGGGGCGGCGTTTTTTGATACCCTTTCGGGAGTGCCGGCCTTTCGGCTTATTGGACCGGATGCTTGGTGCGGCAGGCGCGTTCCACGCCCCAGACTTCCTCGTCGTGCTCCACCGGCAGGACGTTGGTGATGATGCAGTCCAGGGCCTTTTGTGAATAGCCTTTGCATTCCGGATCATTCTGGTCCTGGAAGCGGCATTTGCAGGCCCGGCGCACGAGCATCTTGCCGTCCCGCGAAGCAGCCCTCTTGACGTAGAGCATGGTGCAGTCGGGGTAGGTTTTCGGGCCAAAGGACTGGGCCGAGGCCGAGGAGGCCAGCAGCAGGACGAAAACCAGGGCCGTAAACAGTCGGATCATGCGAAATCTCCTTCAAAAGCATCCTGGCAAGAGATCAACAGCTTGTCGCAATCAGGCACACCCGTCAACACGCCGACCTCCTTTCCCCGACGGGGCCGCAGGCCCACAGCCGCCGGAGCAATGGCGGTTTCCGCCACGCGCAACCACCAACGGCCACTGTCCCTCTCGCCTTTTTTGCGCAACTTCCGCTCGTCGACTTGACGGCGCACCTCGTCAGGACACATGCACCTCAGGTGGGATTCCAAAGGGCACTGCCCTTTGGCCGCCGGAGGCTCTCTTCCCTCTTCCCTCTTCCCTCACTCTCCCGGCGTCGGCACTTCGGCCGGCGCGGCCGGGGCTTTGGCGTTCTTTTTTTTCGGCCGCTCCCCGGCCTCGCGCGGCATCCCCGGCTCCCCCTTGTCCCTGGCCACGGCGGACCGGGCGGGATGGTTGTCGTCGGTCGGGGAATCCGGGCGGTTGGATGGGCTTCGGGCTGCCGCGGGCGGGGCCGTCGGCTGGGGAACGCCCAGGCCCAGGGCCTTGGCCGCCGCCGCATTGCCCGGATCAGCCGCCAGGGCGCGCTCATAGGCCCGTCTGGCCTCGGCCGGCCGGTCGGCCAGGGTGGCGGCCAGCCCCTCGTCTTCGGCCAGACGCGACAGGAAAAAGCGCGCTCCGGGCGATTTGGGGTCGATGGCCAGGGCCTGGCCCCAGGCGCTGGCCGCCAGATCGGCCTTGCCCTGGCGGCGGTAGACCAGCCCCAGCAGCTCCAGGGCGGCGGTATTTCGCGGTTCAAGCTCAAGCGTGGCCTCAAGCTCCAGTCGGGCATTGGCCGGGGCGTCCAGGGACCAGTAGGCATAGCCGGTGAGCAGGCGGATGAGCGCGTCGCCGGCTTCGGCCTGCTGCACCTTGGCCAGGAGTTTGATGCCCTCGGCGGTGCGCCCGTCCTGCAAGGCGGCCAGCGCCAGGCCAAGGACGCTTCGCAGATTGCCGGGATCGGCCTTGTCCATGGCCGCAAACCGGCCGGCCGCTGCCGTTGGCCGGCCGGCCAGCAGGTCCAGGCAGCCAAGGCTCCACAAGGCGAAAAGATCGTCGGACCGGGCGGCCAGCGACTTTTCCAGCTCCGCCCTGGCCCGGTCGGCCTGCCCGGAACCGGCCAGGGCCAGGGCCAGACGGGTTCTGGCGTAAGGGTTTTCCGGATCGGCGGCCAGGGCCTCGGCAAAGGTCTGGCTCGCCAGTTCGTAGCGGCCGCGAAGCAGGGCCTCGGTGCCGACAAAGAGCCGGTCCTGGACGGATGCCGCCTTAAGCGGGACCGGGAGGGCGGCCAGAACCAGACAGAAGAGCAGGGCACGGGGAAGATGCATGTCCGGGGCTTGGCAAAGGGGCGGGGGCCTGTCAAGACCGGGTATGGCCGGGCGCGTGCGTTTGGTGTAAAGAAAGCAACCGCGTTTTCCCGTAAAAGCACCGGGGATACGCCGGCCGGTGCGACCGGCCAAGGAGTGAGGCCCATGCGGCGAGCCATGAAAAAAAGGAGCCATCCTGGCGCTCGTTGCCGCCCTTCTCGGCCCGGCCTGCACCACCACCGGCCCGACCGGCCCGCCCCGGTCGCTTGAGACGTCGTATCCGTCGCCGGATTATCCGGCCGAGGCCGCACCATCGTCTGCTCCCCGGACGGCCGGGCCGGCCCCGGCCCTGGCTGAACGGCCGCTGGCTGCCCCGGCCCGGCCCGCGGTCCCGACACCGGCCCCGACGCCGGCTGCGACACCGGCTCCGGCTGCGGCCTCGCCCGCGGCCCCGCCCGCCGCGCCAAGGCCCGCACCGGCCCTCGATTTTCAGGCCATGGACGCCGACCACAACGGCCGCGTCACCCTGGAGGAATGGCGAAACTTCCAGGAGCGGGAATTTCGCCGGCATGACGCCAACAACGACGGCGTGCTGACCCAGGACGAACTGGGTGTGCCGTCTCGCAAACCAACCGGACCTGCGGCCCGGGCCATGCCGTAACGGCAGCCGGCCCGTCCCCGATGCTATGACTCAGACAAGGAGCTGCCATGCAATCCCCCGTCATCCCCGTGCCCAAGGGCTTTTCCTTTGCCACCGCCGCCGCCGGGTTCAAATACACCACCGGCCGCGATGACCTGACCCTGATCGTCAGCGACGGCCCGGCCGCTGCTGCCGGCGTTTTTACCCAAAATCTGTTCCAGGCCGCTCCGGTCACCGTGGCCAAGGGGCAAATCGCCGCCACCGGCGGCCATGCCCGGGCCATCCTCATCAACGCCGGACAGGCCAACGCCTGCACCGGCGCGGCCGGCATCGTCGACTGCCGCGAGACCCTGTCCCTGGTGGCCAAGGCCACCGACCTTTCGCCAAACGAAATCCTGCCGGCCTCCACCGGCGTCATCGGGGCGCGGCTTAAAATGGACAAGTGGAAGGCCGCCGTGCCGACCCTGGCCGCCAACCTTGGCGAGACGCCGCCCATTGCCGCCGCCAAGGCCATCATGACCACCGACGGCTTCCCCAAGATAGCCTGGGGCACGCTCACCACCGAGTCCGGCGAGGTGCGCGTCCTTGGCATGGCCAAGGGCGCCGGCATGATCGCCCCCAATATGGCCACCATGATCGGGGTGCTGCTCTGTGACGCCAAGGTCGGGTCGCTGTGGTGGCAGGAGGCCGTGGCCGCCGCCGCCGACCGCAGCTTCAACAGCATCACCGTGGACGGCGACACCTCCACCAACGACTGCGTCCTGGCCCTGGCCAACGGCGCCTCCGAAGTGGTCATCGACTCGGCCGAGGGCAGGCAGGCCCTGCTCGCCGTCATGGCCGACGTCTGCCAGACGTTGGCGGCCATGCTGGTCCAGGACGCCGAAGGCGGCACCAAGGTGCTGCGCATCAAGGTCCAGGGCGCAGCCTCCCACGCCGATGCCGAACTGGCCGCCCGGGCGGTGGGCAATTCACCGCTGGTCAAGACGGCCTTTTTCGGACGCGACGCCAACTGGGGCCGCATCGTGGCCGCCCTGGGCCGGTCCGGAGCGGTGTTTGATCCCGACGAGGTGTCCGTCACCATCGGCGGCGTGCCGGTCTTTGAAAACGGCATGCCGGTGGCCGACGACCTCGACGCACTGTTGGCCCCCCACATGCGCCGGGGCGAGATCCCCATCGACGTGGAACTGGGCGGAGGACCGGGCCGCTACCTGCTCCTGGCCTCGGACCTGACCTACGACTATATCAAGATCAACGCCGATTACCGGACGTAGGGGAGGAGACATAAGAGGCCTCCGGCGGCCAAAGGGCAGTGCCCTTTGGAAACCCACCTGGAAGGCAAGGGGGGGCAGGGGGAGTGGCCGTACTCGCCAAGTTGTGCCGTTGGGAGGCAGCTTGCAGGGGGGCCGGGGGGATGATCCCCCGGACCCCTGCAAAGGGAAAAGTTTTTCAAGGGGTTTTGGGCGCTGGCTGGCAATCCGGTCGGCTACGGACCGGGAACGGCCGGGACGCGCAGGATGGAACCGGCACTGCCGGCTGGCAAGGCCGCAAAGCGATGGACGTATGACGACTGACGATTTGGGCAAGGTGGACATGAGCGACCGGGACCGGCTGACCCGGTTGGCCGATCTGGTTTTCGAGGCCGGAATGCTGCGCAAGACCCCGCGCACCGGCTACCAGTTTCTCGGCTCCGGGTCGGAAAACGTGGCCGAGCACAGCTTTCGTACGGCGCTCATTGGCTTCACCCTGGCCATGCAGGCCGGGGCCGATCCCTACCGCACCATGGCCATGTGCCTGTTCCACGACCTGCACGAGGCCCGCACCGGCGATTTCAACTACGTCAACAAGCTCTACAACACCGCCGACTCCAGGCGGGCCCTGGCCGACGCCGTGGCCGGCACCGGGCTTTCCGCCGTTGTTTTGCCGCTGCATGACGAGCTGGAGGACGCCGCCAGTCTGGAAGCCAGGCTGGCCCAGGACGCCGACCAGATTGATCTGATCGCCAACCTGAAAGAAGAACTGGACCTGGGCAACCGCTACGCCAGTGCCTGGATCGACGCGGCCATGGCCCGGCTTCGCACCGATGCCGGGCGGGAACTGGCCCGGACCCTGGCCGAGACCGACCACGCCGAGTGGTGGTTCAACGGCCCGGACCGGCAGTGGTGGAACCGCAAAAACGGCACCGCCCCCAAGGACTGAGCCATGCGCGCGGCTGTTATCTCCGACACCCACCTGCGCGCCCCGAACGCCTTTTTCACGGCCGTTTACGACCGCTATCTGGCCCCGGCCGACTTCATTTTCCACTGCGGCGACCACACCGGCTTTGCCGTGTGGAGCCAGCTCATCCAGCATCCCGGCCATGTGTCGGTTGCCGGCAACTGCGACGGCTATGACCTGGGAGCGGAGCTGGAACCGCTGGCCGAGCGGACCATCGCCGGCTACCGCGTGGCCGCGCTTCATGGCTGGGGGCCGCGTCCGGGCCTGTCGGCCCGGCTGGCCGAGGCCCTGGCCGGGCGCTTTGACGTGATCTTTTTCGGCCATTCCCACACGGTCGAGAACAGCCTCTACGGCGCCACGCGGCTGATCAACCCCGGCGCACTCCAGCCCGGCGGCAGCCTGGCCCTCGTGGATTTCACCGAAGCCGGCGTCCGGGTGGAGTTCGTTTCGGTCTGATCTGTCAGGCCAACCGGATTGCCCGCGAGAGCCCGTCCCCCATTCCAACTTTTCCCTTTGCAGGGGTCCGGGGGGATCATCCCCCGGCCGCCGGAGGCATCTTTTCTCTTTCTTCGCCG
>NZ_MLBG01000090.1 GCF_001936595.1 Desulfovibrio sp. DV | reverse complement strand
GGTTCCCTCTCCCCCACAATCATCCGATCTCGTCCAATATTTCGCGCGCGGCCGTTACCGGGTTGGCGGCCTTGGTGATGGGGCGGCCGACGATGATGTAGTCGGCCCCGGCGTTGATGGCGGCGTGGGGCGTGGCGGTGCGGGTCTGGTCGTCGCGGGCGCTGTCCAGGGGGCGGATGCCGGGGGTGGCGATGATGGCTTTGGGGCCAAGGGCCTTGCGCACGAGCGCCGTTTCCAGGGGCGAGCAGACGATGCCGTCGGCACCGGCGGCCAGCGATGTCTCGGCCCGAAGGCGCACGAGATCGGCCAGGGTTCCGGCAAAGCCGGACTGGGCCAGTTCTTCCTGGCCGAGGCTGGTCAGCACGGTGACGGCCAGGATTTTGGTCCGGCCCTTGGCTTTGGCGGCGGCGGCCACCACTTGCGGGTAGCCGTGGACCGTGGCCAGGGCGATGTCGTGGCTGGCCAGTTGGGCCGTGGCCAGGGCGACGGTTTGCGGGATGTCGTGAAATTTGAGGTCGAGCATGACCTTGTGCCCGCGTTTGGCCAGGGCGTCGCAGACGGCAAAGCCGGCTTCGAGGAACAGTTGCAGGCCGACCTTGAAGAAATCGACCTGGGGGGCCAGGGTATCGGCCAAAGCCAGGGCCTCGGCGGCGGTCGGCACGTCCAGGGCCACGATGAGGCGCTTTTGGGGCGGATGTTGTGCGGGCATGGCGGTATATGGTGGGTTAGAGATTGGCGTAGCGTTCGAGGCGTTTTTTATAGGCCAGGATGCCGTCGACCATGCCCTGGGCCAGGACGCGCATGTAGGCGTCGGAGGCGAGGCGCTTGGCGTCGTCGGGATTGGTGATGTAGCCCAATTCGATAAGCACGGCCGGCATATTGGCTCCGATCAGCACGAAAAACGGGGCTTCGTGGGGGCCCCGGTCGCGGGTCGGATAGCCGGGGCGAAGGCCGGTGATGGCCCGCTTTTGCACCAGCTTGGCCAGATCCTTGGATTCAGCGGTTTTGGCCGAGAGCATGAGGTCGGTCAGGATGGCCTGCAGGTCGCTGATTTTTTTCTGGGAGGCGGCGTTTTCACGGGCCGCCACGCGCACGGCGTCCTGGGTGGTGGCGAGGTTCAGGGAATAGGTCTCCAGGCCCGCCGAGCCGGCATCGCCGTGGGCGTTGCAGTGGATGGAGACAAAAAGATCGGCCGCCTTGGAGTTGGCCATTTCGGTGCGGGTCTCCAGGGGAATGAACGTGTCGTTTGACCGGGTGTACATGACATTGAGGCCCTTTTTCTGAAGAGCCTCGCCGAGGATGCGGGCAAACCGGAGGTTCACGTCCTTTTCGGTCAGGCCGCCGATGCCCTGGGCACCGGGGTCTTTGCCGCCGTGGCCGGGGTCGATCATGACCGTGCGCACGGACAGGCCGAACTGTTCCAGGAGGCTGCCGGCATTTTTCTGGGCGGCCGTGGGCGGGCGCAGGTTCGGGGTTGGCGCGGCCGGCAGGGGCGGCGGTGTGGCCGGAGCCTTGACCTCCCTGGCCGGGGCATCCTTTTTGGCGGGCGCGGGGGCGGCCTCGGCGGTTTCGATCCGGGGCTTGGCCTTGTCGCCGGAAAGCTCCAGGACCACGCGGAAGGGGTTGGCCTCGGACCGGATTTCGTAGGTGCCGAGGCTTTCCAGCTCCAGGACCACGCGCACGGTTTCCGGGGTGAAGTAGCCGGCCCGAAGCCGCGACACCGGGCCGGCGGCAAAGCGGCGTTCCGTGCCCGTCCTGGTGCTGGTGCGGGTGTTGTCCAGGTCGATATACAGCCGCTTGACCGGCTCGCCCGTGGGGCGCTTCTGGTCGAGAATCTGGTAGCGGAAGGCGGTTTCCCGGGTGAGGGACAAGATCAGCCGGCTGCCGGCCGGGGTCGTCTCCAGGGCCACTTTGGACAGGGTGGCCGGTTTGGCCGGCGTGGCCGCAGCCGGACTGCCGGCCTTGGCCGGACCAGCCGACGCCTTGGCCGGTTCCGGGACGGCGGGCTTGGCGATCGGGGCAACCGGGGCGGCCGGGGCGGCTTTGTCCGCCTGGGGTTCGCCCGTTTTGGCCGGGGCCGGCCCGGCCGGGGGAACCTCGGCAAAACCGGCCAGGAATTTGCGGGCCTGGGCAGCCATGTCGCCCTTGCGGTACTTGTGCAGGATGGTTTCGAGGTCGGCCTTGGCTTCAGCCGGGCGCTTGAGATTTTCCGCCAGGATGACTGCCCGGCGAAGCAGCGCGTCGTCGGCCCAGGGGTGGGTGGGGAAGCTTGCGGCCATCCGATGGTACAGGCCGGCGGCGGCCTCGTAGTCGGCCTCCAGGGCCGAGCGCCGGGCCAGCTCTGCATTGGTCCAGGCCTCGTAATAGAGCGCCTTGGCCGCCAGCGACGTGTTGCCGCCGGTCTTGGCCACGGCGGCAAAATTTCCGTCCAGTTCCTTCCACAAATCCCGACGACCGGCCGACGAGGCATCCTTTTTAAGCGCCTCGAAGCGGGCCACGGCCTTGTCGTAGGCGCTTTCCAGGCCGGCGGCCCCGGCGGCCGGCCCCGGCAGCAGGGCCAGGACCAGACCGAGGGCCACAACGGCGAAAAGCCCCCTCCCGGCCCGTATGGCTGCGGCAATTTCCTTCACGCCCCCGCCTACTCCACGGTCACGCTTTTGGCCAGATTGCGCGGCTGGTCCACGTCCTTGCCCAGATAGTCGGCCATCTCGTAGGCGAAAAGCTGGAGCGCCGGCAGCATGAAGAAGGTGGACAGCGGCCCCCAGCCGGCCGGGACCTCCCACGGATGGTCCACGTCCAGATCGGCTCCGGGATTGGTCAGGGCAATGATCTTGCCGCCCCGGGCCTGGACTTCCTGCAGGTTGGACTTGACCTTGGGATAGAGGCTGTCGAGCGGCGCCAGGGCAAACGACGGGAATTTGGGGTCAATGAGCGCGATGGGCCCGTGCTTCATCTCGCCGGCGGCATAGCCTTCGGCGTGGATGTAGGAGATTTCCTTGAGCTTGAGCGCCCCTTCCAGGGCCATGGGATAGTCGAGCCCCCGGCCGAGGTAGAGAAAGCTTCTGGCTTCGCTGTAGACCCGGCACAGTTCCTGGGCGCGGGCCCGCATTCCGGGCAGGGCGGCGTCGAGTTCGGCCGGCAGCGCTTCCAGGGCCGGCAGGCACTTTTCGGCCACATCCGCCGGCAGCACGCCGCGTTTGCGGCCAAAGACCAGGGCCAGGAGCGTCAGCAAGGTGAGCTGGGAACACATGGCCTTGGTCGAAGCCACGGAGATTTCCGGTCCGGCCTGGGTGTAGAGCACCACGTCGGCCTCGCGGGCAATGCTTGAGCCGACCACGTTGCAAAGGCCGATGATTTTCGCGCCCCGGGCCTTGGCCAGATGGATGCCGGCCAGGGTGTCGGCGGTTTCGCCGGACTGGCTGATGGCCAGCACCGTGTCGCCGGGGCCGAGGATGGGGTCGCGGTAGCGCAGTTCGGAAGCGATCTCCACCCGGGTGGGGATGCCGGCCCACTGCTCCATCAGATACATGCCCCACAGTCCGGCGTGGTAGGACGTGCCGCAGGCCACGATAAAAAGCCGCTCCGGGGGGGCCATGTCCTCGATTTCCGGCAGCACGGCCTGTCCCGCGGTCCGGTCGATGCGGCCGGTCAGGCAATCGGCGATGACCCGGGGCTGCTCAAAGATCTCCTTGAGCATGAAATGTTTGTAGCCGCCCTTTTGGGCCGCGGCCACGTCCCAGGAGATGTGGCGGACGTCCTTTTCGATGGGGGTCAGGGTGGCGGCGTCCATGACCTGCCAGGACCCGGCGTCGATGCGCACCATCTCGCCGTCGTCGAGAAAGACCACTTCGCGGGTGTAGGGCAAAAAGGCCGGGATGTCCGAGGCCAGGAAATTCTCCCCGACCCCGACGCCAAGGACCAGGGGCGAATGCTTGCGCGCGGCATAGAGCATCCCCGGGTTGTCCCGGCTGACCACCACGATGGCGTAGGACCCTTCGACCCGGGCCAACGCGGCCGAGACGGCCTCGGCCAGGGAGCCTTTTTCCTTGAAATAGAGGCCGACGAGCTGGGCCAGGACCTCGGTGTCGGTCTCCGAGACGCAGCGGATGCCGGCAGCGGCCAGCTCTTTTTTGAGCTCCTGGTAATTCTCGATGATGCCGTTGTGGACCAGGGCGATGGCCCGGGCGGCGTCGAGATGGGGGTGGGCGTTTTTCTCGGTGGGCAGACCGTGGGTGGCCCAGCGGGTGTGGCCGACGCCGGAGGTGGCCAGATAAATATTCTGGGCGGCAAGCTTGGCTTCGAGGTTGGCGAGCTTGCCTTCGGCCTTGACCGAAACCAGATCCCTGCCTTGGAGGAAAGCCACGCCTGCAGAATCATAGCCGCGATATTCCAGACGTTTAAGTCCTTCAATAATGACCGGGACAGCCGGCCGGTGTCCGCAATATCCGATGATGCCGCACATAGATTGGCCTCCTGGCGCGCCCTGGGCGCAAGCCGCTTGTCGGCTGGTCGCGCAAATCGGCCGCCGTGGCCGGTTGCGGTCCCATGCCGTGCTCTGACGAGCTTTAGCCCGGCTTGGCGCGTGATGCAACCGGATGGATGTGGTCCATGGTTTCAGCCTTTTCGCGGGACATTTTGACACACAGTGTTAACGTGTGAAGTTTTGACCCATTTCTGGCCCGGTTTTGGACAAAAAGTCTCATTTTCGACAATACCCTGTTATAATTTACTAAAACCAACAATCTCTCCGGTCTCCCGGTTCAGGGAACAGCCTTTTTTGGGTGCAGGTGTCCCACCCGATTGGACAAGTTCTCCCAACTGAAATGCAATACCCTAAAATAACGAGTGTTTTTTAAAGGGCCGATATTTGCTTAGGCCGGCGCAACCCCAATCGAGCGAAAAGACGATGCGTTTTTTCCGATTGCGCTGTTTCCGTGACGCGGGCCGCCCCGCCACCCAGGACAGCGCATGTTGGGGCACTCGGTGCGTTTCGCCTCCCCTGGACCCGGACGGCGCGACGCTGTGGCGTAAACGGCAAACGCGTGGCGGGAGGGTTTTTCAAGCAGATCAACCAGAAACGGTGGGGGGACACGATGACGCTGGCTATCTTGATTGCCATTTCCTTGATGTGGCTACCCGTGGCCTTGCTTTTCCTTGGCTACGGCGAAGCCAAAGGCACGGGGGCCATCTGCGCCTTCGTCGGCATCTGCGTCGTGCTTGGCGCATTTGTAAACGCCATTCAAAACGACGCCTTCACAGCAGGCCTGCTTTTCGCCCACGGGCTGCTCTACTGCACGGTTGCCTTTGCCCTGCTGGCCGGACTGGAAAGCATGCATTCCGTTGGAAACGTCAGCCTGACCGTGGCCATCGTCTCCTTTATTTACATGCTTATGTACTACCACGTGAAGGGTAGTAATTACTTCACGTTAGCGTGTGCAGGCTATACAATCCTGACCTTGGAAGTATGGCTTAACGCCTACGGCAAGTTGTCCGGAAAAATTCTTGCATGGTCATTGATCATTTGGGTACCAATCGGGCTTTACATTCCGGCGTTTATGTTGCTTGCTGGAAAGCCTCTGCCTTTCTAACGCTTGTGCGGTCTTCGGCCCGGTCCGCTTCGGCGGCCCGGGCCTGTCCGATTTTCTGCGTCGGTTGGGTTTCAAATCGGTTTCTGAGGGGTTTTTACGTCATTTCGGAGGAGGGAATCATGAAACGCATTCTGCTTATGATCGTGGCGGCCGCCCTGGTGATGACGGCCGCAATCCGTGCCGAGGCAGCCACTGAGGTGCGGATGACGGGCGACGCGTTGGTGTACGGCAACTTTTTTGCCAATCGCAATTTTACCGGCTGGAACAGTTCCAAATGGACCAATGAAGCCGGCGCCGTCCAGAAAGCCGGCACCCGGACCGAAGACCGCTTCGAGATCTGGGAACGCTTCCGCCTGCGCACCGACTTCATTGCCAATGAAGCCGTGAAATTCCGTCTGGGCATCAAGGTCGAAGACACCTGGGGCCACGGCACCCTGACCGCTGCCAACCCGACGGTGTCCATGGAAGTCTACCAGGCCTATCTCGCGTTCAAATGGCCCGGTTGCGACATCTCCATCTCCGCCGGTCTGCAGCCGGCCTCCATTCCCCAGAGTTCCTTTTTCGCCGGCAGCCTCGTCTTTGACGAAGACGTGGCCTCGCTCATCATCAGCGCGCCGCTCATCGACGACCACCTGAGCATGATCCTGGCCTACGTGCGCACCATCTCGAGCGACCGCACCTACGCCCCGACCACCGAAAGCGTGTACGCCAACGAAGAGGGCTACATGCTGGCCCTGCCCATCACCGTGGAAGGCTTCAAGGCCACCCCGTGGGCCCTGTTTGGCGTCGGCGGCAAGGGCGGCCACTACCTGGAAGGCGGCGGTTGGGCCGAGGGCCTGATCTCCTCGGGTCTGTTCTCCATGGCTCCGGTTGGCTGGAAGAACAACTTCATCACCGCGCTTTGGGCCGGCACCACCATGGAAATCACGGCGCTTGATCCCTTCCGGTTCTATGCCGACGTGATCTGGGGCCAGCACGGCATGAACGAGTACAAGAAAAACGTGCGCAACGGCTGGTTCATCGACGCCGCCGCCGAGTACACCGGCCTGACCATGGTCACCCCCCAGGCGTTCGGCTTCTGGTCCACCGGTGAAGACAGCTCCACCCGCAACGGTTCCGAGCGTATGCCCAACTTCTTCCCCGGCTCCGGCCGCGGCGGCGAGCACAACGGCGGCACCCAGTCGTGGAACGCCGGCAACAGCTTCCTGTTCGACGGCGGCCAGGAACTGGTCAAGGGCTCCAACATGGGCATTTCGCCGCTCGGCGCCTGGGGCTTTGGCGCATCGCTCAACAACGTCAGCTTCATCGAGAAGCTGACCCAGCGCCTGACCTTCGCCTTTGTCCACGGCACCAACTCGTCCAAGGCCATCCGCTACGCCAACGCGGTCCTTGGCTCCAATCCCATCTTCGTCATGGGCCGCGACCTGACCGCCGAAGAATGGGTCATGGGACTCAACTTCGACACCAAGTACATGCTCTATGAAAATCTGGCCCTCATCATGGAAACCGGCTGGGCCCACCCCAGCGCCTTCCAGAAGAGCGTCTGGGGCAGCCGTCTGTCCAACAAGGCCGAAGACGCCTGGAAGGTGTCCTTCGGTCTCAAGTACACGTTCTAGCTGACCACGCCGACCGACCGACGCCAAAGGCCGGAGCCCGCCAAGGCTCCGGCCTTTTTTGCGCCGGCCGCCCGACCCCGGCTCTGGAGTCGGTTGTACCCCTGGCCCATGGGACACACCCGGCCCGCCGCCCCCTCGCCGTTGCCAACGCCGGCCGCCTACGCTACCGTTGCCGCCCATGAGCACCGACAATCCCCGCGCCCGCCACGACCTGGAGTTCATCCCTTTTGACCACGAAGGCCAGCCCACCATCCTGGTGCGCGACCGCCTGGAAATCGTGCCCTGGGGCACCGGCATCCCCCAAGGGCTGCTGCCGGTCCTGGCCCTCATGGACGGCCGGCACAGTCTGGCCGAGGTGGCGGCCGCCGTCACCGAAGCCCAGGGCGGCCGGCTGGTGACGGCCGAGGACGTGGCCGGGCTGCTGGCCCAGCTGGACACGGCCGGGTTGATCGACTCCCCGGGCTACCGGGAGCGCAAGGCGGCCATTGCCGCCGCCTTTGCCGCCGCCCCCCGGCGCGACACCGTGTTTGCCGGGCAGGCCTATCCCGACACGCCGGCCGATCTGGCCGCCTATCTCGACGAAGTCCTGGCCGAGGCTCCGACCGGCGCGGCAACCGACACCGCCCCCCTGGCCATCATCGCCCCGCACATCGACCCCGAGGCCGGCCGGGCCGGCTATGCCGCCGCCTACGCCGCCATCCGGGGCTGCGCCCCCAGGCGGGTCATTGTCCTTGGCGTCGGGCATCAGCTCATGGCCGGACTCTATAGCCTGACCGACAAGCCCTTTGCCACGCCCCTAGGCGAGGTGGCCACGGACGCGGCCGCCGTGGCCCGGCTGCGCCAAGCCGGAGAGGGCTGCGTGGACCCGTCCGAGCTGCCGCACAAGGCCGAGCATTCCATTGAATTTCAGGCCGTTTTTTTGCACCACACCCTGGGGAAAACGCCCTTTGCCATGGTGCCCATCCTGTGCGGCTCCCCGACCGGGCTTTTGGCCGAGACCTCGCGCCAGGCCTTCCGGGACGCAGCCGGGCCGTTTCTCGATGCCCTGGCCGAGCTGGTGCGCCAGCCCGGCACCCTGGTGGTGGCCGGAGTGGATTTCTGCCACATCGGCGGCAAGTTCGGCCACACCGAGCCGGCCGAGGCCCTGGAAGAGGCCGCGCTGGCCCATGACCGGGCGCTGCTTGACGCCCTGGCCGCCGGCGACCCGGACGCCTTCTGGGCCGAATCGGCCCGGGTGGACGACGCCTACAACGTCTGCGGCCTGACCGCCCTTGGCACCCTGGCCGAGGTGCTGCCCCCGGCCGCCATGGTGCTTTTGGGCCACGACATCATGCGCGAAGCGCCCACCCTTTCGGCCGTGTCCTTTGCGGCAGCGGCATTTACGGCCAGATGACCGCACCGCTCGTTCT
The DNA here is from genome assembly GCF_001936595.1 of Desulfovibrio sp. DV. Lineage (GTDB taxonomy): Bacteria > Desulfobacterota > Desulfovibrionia > Desulfovibrionales > Desulfovibrionaceae > Solidesulfovibrio. Next base: position 11,067 of record NZ_MLBG01000090.1, on the reverse strand, counting down.
CGACCGCCTGCTGGTCGAAGCCTCGTCGCGCAGCCGGGCGGAGATCGGCTACACCATCCGGGCCGGGCACAAGCGCCGCTGGCTCGACCACGATCTGCCGGCGGCCGTGTTTGAGAAGGTGCTGCGCGAGATCCTGTCCGTCACGGAAATCCGCTTCCACGGCTGGGGCGATCCCCTGGCCAACCCCGAAATCCTGGCCATGCTGAGTCTGGCCAAACACCGGGGGGCGCGCACGGTGCTGGTGACCGACGGCAGCCGCCTGGACGACGAGCAGGCCACGGCGCTGGTGCGCGACGACATCGACGCCGTCGTCTTCCCCCTGGCGGGCCTGACCGAAGACACCAATTTCCGCCGCCGCGGCACCAGCCTCTATGCCGTCCTGGCCGCCATCGACCGGCTGGCCACGGTCAAGGCCGTGCACCAGTCGGTTTTGCCCGAGATCACGGTGCGCTACACCCTGACCCGCTCGGGCCTGGACAGCGAACTTTCCGCCCTGCCCCGCTTCCTGGCCGACATCGGGGCCACCTCGGCCTCCATCCGGCCGCTGTCCTACGCCACCGGCCCGGAAACCGAATACGACACCCTGGTCCCCGCCGACCAGGACGCCTTTGACGCCCTGGCCGCCCGGCTTCGGGCCACAGCCGCAGCCGCTGCCGAGCTGGGCATCCGCCTGGACAGCCGGCTGGTCCACGGCGGCCAGACCCGCTTTTGCTGCCCCGACACCCCGTCCGCCTCGCTTTTCATCGCCGCCGACGGCGCGGTCAGCCCGTGCGCCCTGCGCAACGTGCCCATTGCCGACCCGGCCGGCTACCGTTTCCACGACCACACCGTCCCCTTCCCCCGCGACGTGCGCGGCAATCTCCACAACACCCCCCTCTCCGCCATCTGGAACGATCCCGACTACCGCGAATTCCGCTACTGCCACGACACCGACACCCCGCCGGACGGCTGCGCCGGCTGCTGGCGCTCGTTTTGGGTGGCGGTGGAGTAGCTTTTTCGGGATGTGGCGGGTGCCGGGGTTCCGGCCGGCGGGCTTGCCATGTCGCCCAGGCAGGATTATACATTAGTATAATTTTTCAGGAGGCCCGCCATGCACACAACCAGTCTGCGCAAGGTTGGCGGCTCGGTCATGCTGGCCGTACCGCCCGCCATCCTCGACCTGCTCCATTTGCAGGCCGGCTCCAGCGTCGGGCTGGCCGTGGCCGACGGCCGGCTGGTGATCGAACCGATGCCGCGCCCGACCTATACCCTGGACGAACTGCTGGCCCAGTGCGACGCCTCGGCCGAGGTCAGCACGGAAGACCGCGACTGGCTGGACGGTACGCCGGTCGGCAATGAGTTGCTCTGATGGAGCGTGGCGACATCTATCTCGTCTGCCTGGACCCGACTGCGGGCCATGAGCAGCAAGGAACGCGGCCGGTGCTGATCGTGTCGCCGACGGCCTTTAATCGCCTCACCCGCACCCCGATTGTCCTGCCCATCACCAACGGCGGCAATTTCGCCCGCACCGCCGGTTTCGCCGTACCCCTGGCCGGGACCGGCACGCAGACCACGGGGGTCGTGCGCTGCGACCAGCCCCGCGCTATGGATTTATCGGCGCGGCGCGCGCGAAAGCTGGAGAGCGTGCCGGTGGGGGTGATGGACGAGGTGTTGGCGCGGTTGGGGACGCTTATGACGTAACGCGGAGGGCTGCCCGTATACCGCCACAAATGAACTTTCCGCATCTTCAGGCGGTAGAGAGGACCAGGGAGCACTGCCGCCAAGGCCGTTGTCATCAAAGGCATTTTTGAAGAAAGCCGTGCCTATTACTGCAAAATGAAGCGGAAGAACGTCGGTCGCCTGCTCATCAATCCAGGTGATTCTTTATATCAAAAGGATGAAGGCAAAAAATATTTTTCCCAAACTGTGTTGCGTGGATCATGAAGCAACGTGGCATGTGTACGCCAGCAAAGGTCAACGCCTGTTGATTGTACAGTTAATTCTACCTACTCTCTTTATATCTAGACATAATCTCTAATATTTTTTTGCACAACTTCTGGCTAATTCTAATGTTTCACACTCACTGGCTTTCACTCGTTCAAAATGAACCCCTTGGTGCAAAAGTATCGTAGTTCTACTATGTGCCTCTGCCGGAGTTTCGAGATGGACGGTGTCTCCATCGATTTCAACAACCAAGAATATGCCGTCTTTTATCAAAACAAAATCCGGCTCAATTCGCCTATAAGTTCGTCCCCCTCGTAAAAATACGGGTAACGGAGCAAATGACACTTCAAGAGGCTTTAATGCGTTATAAAAATTTATCTCAGGTTGAGAACGAAATAACAAGCCATCACAACTGCGTGATGCAATGTTGTCTGAACGAACCCGCCCTTGATTGTTGACATTCTTTCCAGAGACCCATGCCCTGGCCTTTTCCCGCCAGTCTTCTGTCCCTTTTATTTCTGGAAAAATGTAAATATTTTGAATCCAATCTGAGGGATACAGAGCCATCAGCGGGCGAGCTTTATCGAGCAGCAATTTTTCTATCGCTTCTCTTTCGCCGTGAATTTGAGAATATATGCCCGATGTTACTTCCAGGTAAACAGTGTACCCGTAGGTACCCCCATCCCAATTGTCATAATCTGTTTGCTCTACCTTAACTTTTGAACATGCTAAAATAGCAACTTCCCTAGCGGCACCATCTGCAACAAAAAGTCTTGCGACTGTAGCAAGAAAAGGTTCTATATCATCAGGAAAATTTAAGGTTCTATATCATCAGGAAAATTTGCGGTTGTCACGGTTTGCTTCTTATATTTTTTGTTATATTTGATGCCATTGAGCATCCCGAAAAACAGTTTATCTCCTCCTCCCGAGACGACTCGCTCCCCGCGGGCCAAAACTCCAGGAGAAACTGCTCCAGCCAATATACGAAAACCACTGCCGCCGTTCCAGCTTTTTCCCTTCCCGTGATCAACACACTGATTCAGGGCATTCTTCTTCCCTAAGTTCATCTGTTGAACCAAGGAAAGACCCCCAAACGGATCCACAACCTCCCGATACTCTTACAATCAAGTACCATGTGCCACAAAAAACTACATGCGTCCTTGGATGACAGCTAGCGTTTTAATCCCCCCTTGACACCCCCTCCCGAAATCACTACACCCACATATCAGGATATCTTGATATGCTTATCAACAACGACGCCACCCCGCTCCCCTGGTTCAAAGCCCTGGCCGACGAGACGCGCTTGCGCCTCGTGCGCGTGCTGTCGCGCCATGAACTGTCGGTGGGGGAGATCACCAGCGTGCTGGGCATGGGCCAGTCGCGGGTGTCACGCCACCTCGCCATACTGGTCGGCTGCGGGCTGCTCGTCAGCCGGCGCGAAGGGGCCTGGACCTTTTACAGCGCCACGACCACCGGCCGCGAGGCCGCATTCCTCGGCTGCCTGACCCCCTTCCTCGACGCTGCCGGGCCGGACAGCGACCTGACCGCTGTCGACGCCGTCTTGCGCGAGCGCCGTCTGGAAACACGCCGCTTTTTCAACGATATCGCTTCCGATTGGGCCACCCTTCGCCGCGAGGTGCTCGGCGAGGTCGATCCCGCCGCCCTGGTGCGCGAGGTCATGCCGGCGGGCGTTGGCGCTGCGGCCGACCTCGGCTGCGGTCCGGGCGACCTGCTGCCGGTTTTGGCCGAGCGGGCGACAACCGTCATCGGCGTCGACAGCTCGCCCTCCATGCTGGCCCTGGCCGAACGCCGAAGCCTGGGCCTGCCGGTCAGCGTGCGTATGGGCGAACTGGAACATCTGCCCATGGCCGATGGCGAGGCCGATTTCGCCGTCATCTGCTTAACCCTGCACCATCTGCCCGATCCGGCCGCAGCGCTCACCGAAGCCCGCCGGGTGCTGTCCCCAACCGGACGGCTGGTGGTCATTGATTTCACTCCCCACGAGGACGAGGCCATGCGCCGGCGCTTCGGCGACCGCTGGCTGGGCTTTTCCCGGGAGAAACTGGTTGAGTGGCTGGACCGGGCCGGGTTTACCCTGGACATCTGGTCCACGCATCCCGTCAACAAGGGGCTTGTGGCCGCCAGAGCCGTGGCCGTGCCCCGTCAACATCCCTCGCAAGGAGATACCCATGAGCGTTAAAGCCCTTGATCTGACCCTGCCCTACATGGTGGCCGACATGGCCCAGGCCGATTGGGGCCGCAAGGAAATGCAGCTGTCGGAAAACGAAATGCCGGGCCTCATGTCCGTCATCGAGAAATACGGCAAAGCCAAGCCCCTGGCCGGCCTTCGCGTCACCGGGTCGCTGCACATGACCATCCAGACCGCCATGCTGATCAAATGCCTGCACGCCCTTGGCGCCGACCTGCGCTGGGCCTCCTGCAACATCTATTCGACCCAGGACCACGCCGCCGCCGCCATTGCCGCCGACGGGCTGGCCGCCGTCTATGCCTGGAAGGGCGAGACGCTGGAAGACTACTGGTGGTGCACCGAGATGGCGCTGACCTGGCCCGACGGTTCCGGCCCGGACCTGATCGTTGACGACGGCGGCGACGCCACCCTGTTCATCCACCACGGCGTCAAATGCGCCAAGGATGCCAAGGCCTTAAATGCCCCCGCCGACAACAAGGAAATGAGCATCATCATGGACCGCATCAAGGCCGTCGTGGCTGCCGATGCCGGCCGGTTCGAGCGCATGGCCAAAAAGATCCGCGGCGTCTCCGAAGAGACCACCACCGGCGTGCATCGCCTCTACCAGATGATGCAGGCCGGCGAGCTGCTTTTCCCGGCCATTAACGTCAACGACTCGGTCACCAAGTCCAAGTTCGACAACCTCTACGGTTGCCGCGAGTCCCTGGCCGACGGCATCAAGCGGGCCACCGACGTGATGGTTGCCGGCAAGATCGTGGTCGTGGCCGGCTACGGCGACGTGGGCAAGGGCTGCGCCCATTCCATGAAGGGCTTTGGCGCGCGCGTCCTGGTCACCGAGATCGACCCGATCTGCGCCCTGCAGGCGGCCATGGAAGGCTATGAAGTCACCACCATGGAAGAGGCCTGCCCCCAGGGCGACATCTTCGTCACCGCCACCGGCTGCTGCGACGTCATCACCGGCGCGCACATGGAACGGATGAAGGACGGGGCCATCGTGTGCAACATCGGCCATTTCGACTCCGAAATCGCCGTGGCCTACCTGGAGACCACCCCGACCTGCAAAAAGGACCAGATCAAGCCCCTGGTCGACCGCTGGACCATGGCTTCGGGCAACGCCATCCTCATGCTGGCCGAAGGCCGTCTGGTGAACCTCGGCTGCGCCACCGGCCACCCGAGCTTCGTCATGTCCAACTCGTTCACCAACCAGGCCCTGGCCCAGATCGAACTGGCCACCAAGACCTACGCCGTCGGCGTCTACACCCTGCCCAAGCTCCTCGATGAGGAAGTGGCCCGCCTGCATCTGGCCCGCCTCGGCGCCAAGCTCGAGACCCTGACCCCGGCCCAGGCCGCCTACCTGCACATGGACCCGGCCGGCCCCTACAAGCCGGACCATTACCGCTACTAGACCAAATTCGCCCTCCCAATCCCGGCCGGGGACGTCATGGCGCTACGCCAGGGCGTCCCCGGTTTGTGCATCAGCGCACTGCAGTCGCTTTTCGATGAAATAAGGGCTCTTGCAGCCTTTCCGGTTTCCTATTACACATCGCCACGATGTTGCACCTGGATTTCCGTACAGCGACGATACTGTATTTTTGCACCAATCTCTGTATCGCCGCCATGCTGGCCGTGGCCTTCTCCAGCGGACAGGTCCGGGGCACCCGGCTGTGGATCGCCGGGATGGGAATCCAGCTCGCTTCGGCCCCGCTGTTTCTGTTGCGCGGGGTCATTGCCGACAGCCTGTCCATTTTCCTGGGCAACCTGCTTTTCACCCTGGCCTGGAGCTGCTATCTGGCCTCCCTGGACCGGTTCTTCGGCAACCGCCGCAAGCTCTGGGTCTACGCCCTGCCGCTGGTCCTGGCCGCTGCCGTCTGCGGCGCCTTCATGCACGACGCCCGCACCCGCACCGTGCTGCTCAATATCCTCTACGCCGCGCAGTGCCTGGCCCTGGCCGCCGTTATCCTGGCCCAATGGGGACGGTTTCGCCGCCGCTTCATCAGCACCTTTGCCATGGGCTACGTGCTGGCCACCGGGGCCTGCCTGCTGCGGGCCCTGGCCATCGTCCAAAGCACCGGTTCAACGCCCGACCCCTTTGGCCCGGGTCCGGCCCAGACCGCTTCCCTGCTCCTGTCCGTGCCAAGCCTCGTGGCCTGCACCCTGGGCTTTGTGCTGCTGCACCGGGAACGCATGGAAGCCGAAATCCGCCGGCTGGCCGAGATCGACCACCTGACCGGGCTGACCAACCGGCGCGGCTTCGAGGCCGGCTTTGCCAAGGCCCTGGCCCAGGCCGCCGTGAACCACTCCTGGACCAGTCTGGCCCTTATCGACCTCGACCGCTTCAAGGCCATCAACGACCGCCTGGGCCATGCCGCCGGCGATGTGGTGCTGGTGGAACTGGGGCGTATCCTGACCCGGGAGATGGGTCCGGACGACCTGCTGGCCCGCATCGGCGGCGACGAATTCTGCGTGGTCATGCCGCGCACGCCACCCGAACCGGCCGCCGCCCTGGCCGAACGCCTGCGCCGGGCCGTGGCCGGCCACGACTGGCAGGCCTATGGACTGCCCCAGCCGCTGACCGCCACCATCGGCCTCAGCAGCCACCGGGGCAGCCGGCAGGACGGCGGCGCGGATTTCCTGCGTCTGGCCGACATGGCCCTGCTCGCGGCCAAGGACGAAGCCAGAAACACCATACGCCAGGCCCAAAGCCCGGCTTCCTGCCCGGCCAAGCCTTAGGCCCAAACCGCCCCAGGCAGCACGAATACTCCAAAAACCGTGTGTTTGCAGAACGTTGCTACACTGGCGACAAGTTTGTATGGCTCACATACGGATTTGTCTGCCCGCTGCGGCAGTGCTTTCGGGAAACACTGTAAATACAGGGAGCCGGCTCCTGGCCTGGATATTGTAGAGCCCTGGCCAGAAGCTTTCCAAGGACGTGCCGTGAACCAAGTCCCCGAAGACATCGCCTACCGGCCCATCGGCATCCTGCGCTCCCCCTTTATGGACATCGCCGGCATGCCCATCCAGCCCGTGGGGGCCATCGGCATCTGCGGCCATGTCGAGGTCCACTGTCGACCACATTGCCGGCCAGTACCCAAAACCTTTGAAAAACTTCTCCCTGTGCAGGCGTCCGGGGGTATCCTCCCCCCGGACGCCGGAGGCAACAAACACCATGCAGCTTGTCACCGTGGCCGGCCCGCCGTCGTCGGGCAAGACCTCCGTCCTCCTTCGTCTGGCCGCCGTGCTGGGCCGCCGGGATCTGACCCTTGGCGTGGTCAAGTTCGACTGTCTGGCCAGCCGGGACAAGGAAGCCTTTGACCGGGCCGGCATCCCCTGCGTGGTCGGACTGTCCGGGGCGCTTTGCCCGGACCATTTCTTTGTCTGCAACGCCGCCGACGCCCATGCCTGGGGCCTTGGCCGGGGCGTCTCGGTCCTGGCCGTGGAGAGCGCCGGGCTCTGCAACCGCTGCGCCCCGCACATCGAGGGGGCCCTGGCCGTGTGCGTGGTGGACAACCTGTCGGGCATCGACACCCCGGCCAAGATCGGCCCCATGCTGCGTCTGGCCGACGTGGTGGTCATCACCAAGGGCGACGTGGTGTCCCAGGCCGAGCGCGAGGTGTTCGCCTTCCGGGTGCGCCGGGCCAATCCCCGGGCCACGGTGCTCTTTGTCAGCGGCCTGACCGGCCAGGGAGCCGAAGCCCTGGCCCACGTGGTGGCCAGCGCGCCCCAGACTCCGGGCATCGACGGGGTGAATCTGCGTTTTACCATGCCGGCGGCCGTGTGCTCCTACTGCCTGGGCCAGCGCAAGATCGGCCTGGACCACCAGATGGGCAACGTGCGCAAAATGGATTTCGAGGGGAGACGGGCATGACCGACGCCACGCACCATCCCACCTTTGCCGCCATCTGGCAGGACGCCCCCCCGGCCCGGGATTTTTTCGCCGTCCAGGGCCTGCCCGCGCCCCGGCCCGACCAGACGCCGGCAGCCTATTTCGCCGCCCTGCCGGCCGAGTCCCTGGCCGAAGCGGCCGGCTCGGCAACCGACCTGTCGGCCCGCTTCGAGGCCTTTCTGGCTGCCCTCGCCCGGATTTCCAGCGATGCCCCGGCCGTCGACTCGCTCACCGTGCGCGGCGGCCACGGCAAGGACGGGCGGCCCGAAGTCCTGGACCTGACCCTGGTTCCGGGGGATGTGGTGGCCCTGGCCGGCCCCACCGGCTCGGGCAAGAGCCGGTTTCTGGCCGATGTCGAATGGCTGGCCGACGCCGACACCCCGACCGGGCGGCGGGTGTTCGTCAACGGCCAGCCGGCCGACGCCTCCCGCCGTCTGGCCGCTTCGGGCCGGCTCATTGCCCAGCTGTCGCAAAACATGCATTTCGTCATGGACCTGAGCGTCGGGGAATTTCTCCTGGCCCATGCCGAGAGCCGGCTTCTGGCCGACGCCGCAGCGGCCGCGGCCGAGGTGACGGCGCTTGCCAACGAGCTGGCCGGGGAACCGTTTTCCACGGACACGCCGCTGACCTCCCTGTCCGGCGGCCAGAGCCGGGCGCTCATGATCGCCGACGTGGCCAGGCTGTGCGCCTCGCCCATCGTGCTGGTGGATGAGATTGAAAATGCCGGCATCGACCGGCGAAAAGCCATTTCCTTGTTAACCGGCCACGGCAAGATCGTGCTCATGGCCACCCACGATCCGCTGCTCGCCCTGACTGCCGGCCGGCGGCTGGTCTTTGCCGCCGGAGCCGTGGCCGCGGTCATTGAAACAAGTCCGGCGGAAAAAACGTCCCTGGCTGCCCTGGCCGCAGCCGACGCCCGCCTAAGCGCCCTGCGCGACGATCTGCGCCTGGGCCGCCATCTGCATTTTACCCGGGAGACGCATGACCATGCCTGACGCTTCATCCCTTGACCTGCCGGTCAGCCGGTTTTTGGCCGACCATCCCGCCAGCCGGACCGTCCTGGCCGAGCTTGGGGTGGCCGCTTCGGCTGACGCCGAATTTATGGCTTCGGCCGCGCCCTTTCTCTCCATGGGGAGCCTGCTTACCCTCAACGGCCTGTCTGCCACGCTCTTTCTGGCCGCCGTGGACGCCGCCGGCCGCAGCGCCAAAGGACCGGGCGGCATGACGCCGCTTTTTTGCGACGGCTGGACACCGGGCGGCCCTGGATTGCGGCTCTTTTTAAGCCTGCCCTGCCCGCTCAAGGCCCCCATGGGCATTGCCCTGGAAAACCTGCGCGACAGCCTGACCCCGGACGCGCCCTGGCCGCGGATGTTCATGGACAGTTGCGGCAAGCATACCTTAAACGATCTGGCCGCCGGCCTGACCCGGCCCGAAGAAGTGCCGGATATGGTCGTCTCGGCCGGCTTAAACGGCTTTCTCTCCAAGAGCTTTCGCGACCGTTTCGCCGGCGGGGGCCTCTTGGCCGAGCTGCCCCAGGCCATGCACCCGGCCCTGGCTGCGGCCGGGCTGGCCGATCCGCGCCGGGTCTGCCGCATCTATGCCGTAAATCCCCTGGTGCTCGTGGCCGTGCCCTCGCGCCTCAATGGCCTGCCCGTGCCGCGCTCCTTCGAGGACCTGCTCAATCCGGCCTATGCCGGCAAGATCGGCCTGTGCGGCCCGCCGGAGACGGCCGGCGATTCCACGCTGCTCCTCGACATCCGCCTGCGCCATGGCCTTTCCGCCGTGGCCGACCTTGGCCGGGCCATGCTGTGCGACACCCACCCCGCCCAGATTTTCCGGCCCGCTCCCGGGGCCAAGGCCCCGCCCATTGGCGTCATGCCGGCCTTTTTCGCCAATGCCGCGCCGCGCCAGGGCGATGTGGAGATCATCTGGCCGGACGGCGGCGCATTAGCCTCGCCGCTTTTCGTCATGGTCAAGGAAACAGCCAAGGCCGCCCTGGACCCGCTGCTGGATTTCTTTCTCGGGAAGGAGACCGCGGCCATCGCGGCCGGCGCGGCCCTGCCGCCGACCCTGCCCGGAGCCGACGCCAGCCTGCCGCCCGGAGCCTCGGTGCGTTTTCTCGGCTGGGACGTGCTGGAAAGCCAGGACCTCGGACCGCTTATCGCCGAGTCCGGGGCGGCTTTTGCCAAGGCCTATTACAGCCGGGAAGGCTAGGACGCGCTGCGGTTTTTGAGCCTATAGTGGAGCATCCGGATGGACATGCCAAGCCTGGCTGCCGCCTCGGTCTTGTTGCCGCCGCTGGCGGCGATGGCCGCGTCGATGTCGGCCAGGCCCGGCCGGCTCGTGCGGCTGCGGGCCGGGGCAACCACCGTCCGGGCTGCCGGGCCGGACAGGAAGCCGGCCAGATGTCCGGGGACAAGCTCTGCCCCGTCGTGCATCACCGACACCCATTCCATGGCGTTTCGCAGCTCGCGCACGTTGCCCGGCCAGGCATGGGCCAGCAGCACGGCCGCGGCCTCCGGTGAAATCTCGGCCAGGGCCTTGCCGCGCTTTTTGGCAAAACTGCGCAAAAACATCCGGGCCAGGGGCACGATGTCGTCCGGGCGCTTGCGCAGGGGCGGCACCACGATGGACCCCACCCGCAGCCGGTAATAGAGGTCCTTGCGGAAAAGCCCCCGGCTGATGTGCTCCTCAAAGTCGATGTTGGCCGCAGCCACGATGCGGATGTCCGTGGCGATCTTGGCCAGCCCCCCCACCCGGTAAAACGAGCGCTCCTCGATGACCCGCAGGAGCTTGGCCTGCAGCTCCACCGGAATCTCGGCCAGCTCGTCGAGAAAAAGCGTCCCGCCCTGGGCAATGTCGAGCTTGCCCCGCCCGCCCCGTCCGGCCCCGCCGGTGTAGGCCCCGGCCTCGTAGCCAAAAAGCTCGCTCTCAAAAAGTCCGGGAGAGAGGGCCGTGCAATTGATGTCCACAAAGGGCAACGCGGCCTGATTGGGGCCGTAGTGGATGATCCGGGCCACGATCTCCTTGCCCACACCGGTTTCGCCCTGAA
>NZ_MLBG01000089.1 GCF_001936595.1 Desulfovibrio sp. DV | reverse complement strand
GAACCGCCAGCCAAATCCCAACCCCCATTCTCTCACGCCCTCACGCACCACACCCACCCACCCCCATCGCAGGGGTCCGGGGGGATCATCCCCCCGGTGGGGTTCGGGGCAAAGCCCCGATTCTCTTCCGTCTTTCTCCCTCCCTACCTCCCTACCTACACCCTCCCACCTACACCTACACCGCAAACCCGAGCGCCGCAGCCAGGTCGCGGGCACTCCCGACAAACGGCCGGCGTTCCCACAGGGCGTTCTGGGCGGCCCACCAGTCGGGGTGCAGGTCGAGGTCGGCGGCGTGCTTGATGAGGCGGGCGAGCAGTTGCCAGTCGGGGTCCGGGCGGCTGATGAGCCGGGCGGTTTCGGCGGCCAGACGGGCTTCCAGGGCAGCTTTGACCGGGGAGTCGTGGCCGGTATTTTTAAGGAACAGGTGCAGGAGTTCGCGGCGTTTTTCGGGCAGCGGCAGATCGAAGACTTCGTGCCAGATGAGTCCCGGCCATAAAGGCAGGAGGAGTGGCGCGAGGTTGATGGTATTTTGGGCTTCCTGGCGTTCGGTGACCAGGGACCGGGCGATGGCGGCCTGGGTCAGGTTGTTGGCGAAGAAGGCGGCCTCGGCGTAGCGGGTGAAGGCGTCGGCCAGGGCCTGGCGTTTGTTGACGGGCAACCCGACGCTTTGGAAGCAGAAGCCTTCTTCCGGGCCGCCTGTGGCGGGCTGGATGCTGGCGCAGCCCTGGAAGGGGTCGGCGGCGGCTTTCGGAGTTGTATAGGTCAGGGCGAAGGTATCGGCGGCGGTTTCCAGGCGGTAGAGGATGGAGGCTGTGCCGCTGGTGGTTTCGCCGGTGGCGTCTTCGAGGCGGATGGTGACGTCCACGCCGGGCCAGAAGACGGTGGCGTCGTGGCCGCCGGCCGGGAGCCGGTCTTCCAGGGCCAGGGTCACAAGGGCCTGGGTGATGAGGGATTTGGGGGTTTCACGCCGGGGTTTGGCGAGGTTGTCCCAGATGTCGCGGCCGGTGCCCATGGCCGGTTCGTTGGAGACTGCCTGGGCCAGGATGGCGGTGACTTCGGGTTCGGGGTCGGCCATGCCGGTGGTGCGGGCCAGTTCGGCGGCGCGCAGGGCAAAGGTCAGGGCGTTGACGGGTTCCAGGCGGGAAATCTCGTCAAAAAACCAGGCGCAACTGGCGAACGAGGCCAGGCCCCAGGCCTGCATGGACAGGAGTTTCCAGGCCGTGCCGCGTCCGGCCGGGCTTGCTTTGGGATTTATGTGGGCGTGTTCAAAGGCCTCGGTGGTGACGGTGCCGGCCAGGACGCCGCCATAAGCTTTCAGGGCCTTTTCGGCATCGTTGAAAAGGGGCGCGGCGGTGGCGTCGTAGTGGGCGTCCAGGCGGGACTTGAGAAGGTCCAGGGCGTTTCGCAGGGGGGCGCGCCAGCGTTGGTTGTAGCTGCCGGCGTGGTCGCCGGCGGTGCAGCCGCAGTCCGAGCGCCAGCGTTCGATGCCGTGGGCGCAGCTCCAGGCCGAGGCTTCGCGGATGCGCACGTATTTGCGGGGCGGATTGGCGGCCAGATAGGCGGCGTAATTGGTCAGGGTCAGGCCGTCGCGGCCGGACCGGGCCTGATCGAGGACATAGGCCAGGGCCATTTCCCCGAATTTGAAGTGGTGGCCGTAGGTTTCGCCGTCAGTGGCCAGGGAGAGCAGGCCCTGGCCGGCCGCGCCGGAGAGGCGGGTGAAAAACTGTCCGCCGTCGGCCAGCAGATGGTCGAAGGCCACGGCCTGGGACAGGGGGCCGTGGTAGAAAAAGACGGCGATGGTGCGTCCGGACGGCAGATGGACGGCGTAGGGCTGGCGGATGTCCAGGGAGCCGGCGTCCACGTTGCGCCAGTTTCTGGCGTCGTCGCTGACGGCGATGGCCTGGGACGGGGCCAGGATGGTAAAGAGGATGCCGGCGTCGGCCAGGGCTTCCAGGGTCGGGGTATCGACGGCGGTTTCGGACAGCCACATGCCTTCGGGGGCGCGGCCGAAGCGGGCAGTGAAGTCGTCGACAGCCCAGGAGACTTCGAGGGTTTTGTCGCGGGCCGTGGCCAGGGGCATGATGACGTGGTGGTAGATCTGGGCCAGGGCGTTGCCGTGGCCCAGGCGGGCCAGGCTGGCGCGGTCGGCTTCGAGGATGCGGGCGTAGGTGTCCGGGGCGGAGCGGGCCATCCAGGACATGAGCGTGGGGCCGGCGTTAAAGCTCATGAGGCTGTAGCAATTGACGAGTTCGACGATGCGGCCCTGGCCGTCCTGGCGTCTGGCCCGGGCCAGCGGCGCGTAGGATTCGCGGCAGATGCGTTCGTTCCAGTGGATGCTCGGGGCGGCGCTGCCTTCGGGCAGGATGCGGCCGAGCCAGGGGTCTTCGCGGGGCGGCTGGTAAAAATGGCCGTGGATGCAAAGGGCGCGGTCCATGCTGTCACTCCTGTCCGGTCGTGCGTTCAATGCGGTTTTCCCCGGCGTCGGGGGGGATGAAAATCTTGTGGTCCAGGGCCTCGAGGGCGCGCTCGGCCAGGGCGGCTTCCCGGCGGCGCAACAGCGAGGCATCGACGTAGTGGACCTCCATGGGTCCCTGGACCGGGCGCACCAGGGCCAGGGACAGGCCGGGCCAGGACCACAGGTGCATCCGGTTGCCGGCCTCGTCCGGGCGCACCACGGATGGTCCGTATTTGGCGGTGTAGGCGTCAAGCACCCGGGCATAGTCGGCGCTTGGGTCATTGCCGACCGGGGCGATGGTCAGGGCCACGCCGGCCAGCTTGCCGCCGTCGTAGGCGTAGACCACGCTGACAAGCGGGATGTCGCCCAGGGTGAGGCGTTCATCGGCCCGGCGGAAATAGCGCCGGCCCCGGTGGCCGAACAGGTATTCGCCGGCCGGCAGGGCTCCTTCCGGGGAACCGAAGGCGGCCCCGCGAAAGGAGCGCGGCGGATCGCCCTTGGAGAAGATGCGAAGGCCCCCTGAGAGCGACGGCGGCGCGCCGGTAGCCACCTCGGCGGCCACGACCTTGGCCAGGAGGGCCGCGTCGGCGTAGCGGATGCCCAGCCCGCCGGCGGCGGTATCCCGGGACAGGGCGATCTGGGCGGCGGGCCAGCTCCAGACGAGTTCCTCTTCCAGGGTGGCGGGGATGGCCCGGGGCGGCCCGTATTTGGCGACGTACGCCTGGCGCAGGGAATCGAAATCGGCCGTGGCCTCGGCCCGCATGAGGACGGCGAAGAATTTCCCCTGGTAAAAGCCGTAGAGGATGTCGCCCAAGCGGGTTTCGCCCAGTTCCAGGCGTTCGTTGCCGCGGCGATAGTAGACGGCGGCCCCTTCGCGGTAGGCCTCGGCCATATCCGGCAGGCTGGCCAGTTCACGGCCGAAGCGGATGCCGCGAAAGCCGATGGGCCCCCGGGCGCGGATGTCCTCGGTGCTTTGCCAGGTTTCGCGCTCGTCGTGGCTGAGTTGGGGCAGATAGACGTAATCCACTTCGGTGGTCCCTTCCCGGGCGAAGTGGGACAGGCTGATGGTGAGCGTCGGCTGGCGCCACACCAGACGGATCACGCCCGGAGCCCCTTCCCGGGCCGGGGTCCCGTACTTGGCCTCGTAGGCGGCAATGAGCGGGGCCAGCCCCTGGCAGCCGGACAGGGTCATGCGCACGGAAAAAAACATCCCCCGGGAAAAGCCGTAGCGCACGGTCGTGGCGCAGTCGTCGCCAAGCACCGGCTTTTCGGCCTCGCGGCGATAAAAAGCCACGTCCCCGGCCTTCGCCTCCGGGGTGAGGCCGGGAATGTCGGCCAGGGCCGTGCCAAAGACCAGGCCGCGAAATTCCGGGACCTTGGCCGCCAGGGACGGGGTGACAGCCAGAAGCAGGGCCGAAACGGCCAGCCAGAGGATGCGGCGGCGCATGGAACCGCCGCCCTACCGGGCCAGACGCTTGCCGATGCGCCGGGCCATTTCCATGAGGCTTGCGGCCAGGGCGGCCACCTCGTCGTGGCCGGCCACGGGCAGCGTCCCGGTCATGCGCCCGACGCTCAGGTCGCGGGCGAAAAAGGCGCAGCGCCGCACCGGGCCGCCGAGCAACAGGGCCATGGCCACGGCGAAAACGACGCCAAGGACGAAAAGGCCCCAGGCCGCCCCAGTCAGCAGCAGCCGGGAACTGTTCAGGGAATCGGCCAGCCCCGAGGCGTCGGCAGCAGCCTCGGCCAGGGTCGCGCCGCCAAGTTCCGTGCCGGCGGCCAGGGCGGCCCGTTCGGCCTCGACGATCTGGCGGCCGGTGGCCCGCAGGGCTTCCCAGTCCGACAGCAAGGCAGCGGCAGCCTGCCGGCAGGCGGCCAGGGCGGCGAATACCGGGGCCAGCCGCTTGGTCTCGTCGTCGCTGCCGGCCTTGATGTCGCGCAAGGCTGCTTCGGCCTCGTCGTAGCGGGCCAGGGCCTGGGACAGGCGCGCGGGGTCGCGTTCGGCCTTGGCGCTCTCGGCGGCCAGCCGCACGTCCCGCCCGGCGTCCTGGGCGGCCTGGGCGGTTTTGAGCCGCTTGGCGTAGAGCCGCAGCGGTTCGGGCTGGGGATATTTGGCGGCCAGTTCCTTGTCCCACTGGGCGGTCTTGAGTTCGATGTAGCCGGCCACGGCCGCGGTATAAGCGTCCTGGGCCGCAGTCAGGGCGGTGCGGGCCTGGCTCACCCGGTCATTGGCGGCCACGGCGGATTCAGCCGCTTTTTTGTAGCTGTCGAGAAAAAACCCGATTTTCTGGGCCTCGGCGGCCAGGCCCTCCATGCCCGGCCGGGAGGCGGCCTCCTTGGCGGCGTGCAGGGCGTCGGCGGCCTGGACCAGTTCCTTCTTGGCCCGTTCCAGGGCGTCGCGTTCGCCGGACAGGGCATAGCCCCGGATGGCCTGGGCGGCCAGGAGCAGCCGGCGTTCCACGGATACGGCCAGATCGGCCCGGGGCAGGCGGGCCGTTTCCAGGGAGCGGGAACGTCCGGCCAGCCCGTCGAGGCGGGAAACGGCAAAAAGACCGAGCAGCAAAGCGGCGATGGCCGGCAGACAGATGGCCAGGCCGATTTTGGCGGGAAAGAGCGGAAACCGCATGCCGGTGCGTCCTTTGTTGGAGATGCGGCACGGGGGCGGCAAAAAAACAACAACCCGTCTCCCGGGCAAGAGACTTCACGGTGTACCCAATTTTGGCAGGAAATCAAAGGGGGGCGGCAGGCACATCGCCTTGCCGCCCCCCTGTCCCGCCTGTCCCGGATATCAACCGAATCGGCCGGTGATGTAGTCCTCGGTCTGTTTCTGGGCCGGCCGGGTAAAGATCGTTTCCGTGGCGTCCTCTTCAATGAGGCGGCCCATGTAGAAAAAGGCGGTGCGGTCGGAGACGCGGGCGGCCTGCTGCATTGAGTGGGTGACGATGATGATGGTAAAGCGTTTTTTGAGTTCGTGGATGAGTTCCTCGATCTTCTGGGTGGCGATGGGGTCCAGGGCCGAGGCCGGTTCGTCCATGAGCAGGACATCGGGTTCGATGGCCAGGGCCCGGGCGATGCACAGGCGCTGCTGCTGGCCGCCGGACAGGCCCAGGGCCGAGTCGTGGAGGCGGTCTTTGACCTCGTCAAACAGGGCTGCGCCCTTGAGGCTTTTTTCCACCTGCTGGGAAATAAAGGTGTTGTCGCGCGCCCCGCCCACCCGCAGGCCATAGGCCACGTTCTCGAAAATGGTCTTGGGGAAGGGGTTGGGCTTCTGGAAGACCATGCCCACCCGGCGGCGCAGTTCCACCACATCCAGGCTCGGGGCGTAGATGTCCTGGCTGTCGAGCAGCAGTTCGCCCTCGACCCGGGTGCCGGGAATGAGGTCGTTCATGCGGTTGAGGCAGCGCAGGAAGGTGGATTTGCCGCAGCCCGAGGGACCGATCAGGGCCGTCACCTGATTCTGGAAGATGGTCAGGTTGATGTCTTGCAGCGCCTTGAAGCGGCCGTAATAGAAATTGAGGGTGCGGGCGACCATTTTCACGGTGTCGGACATGGGACTTTTCCTCTTGTGCTGCCGCGTTGGCGGACGGTGCGGCAGACTGTGCCGTCGCAGGACACGATGCCTCTCCGGCGTGGACGTTTCATGACGATTGCGCGGGCGTTGCGAGGCGGGCCTCGGTTGCCGTCTCGGCCACGGGCGCGGCCGGATCGGCCGTGCGGGCCAGCGGCAGGGAAAAATGGAAAGCCGCGCCGCTCATTTCGCCCCGGCCGCGTTCGACCCAGACCCGGCCGCCGTGGCGCTCCACGATATGCTTGACGATGGCCAGGCCAAGCCCTGTGCTGCCGGGCGTTTTGGAGCGATGCCGCTCCACCCGGTAGAAGCGTTCAAAGACGCGCTGGCGCTCCTCGGGCGGGATGCCCGGCCCCTGGTCGAGCACGGCAAAGGTGGCCACGCCCCGGACGGGATCGGTTTCGGCGGTCATGGCGATGCGCGAGCCCTCGGGGCCGAAGCGGATGGCGTTTTCCAGGAGATTGCGCCAGACCTGGGTGAGCTGGCCGCTGTCGCAGGCCACGGCCACGCCGCCCTCGGGCAGTTGCCGGTCGAGAACAAGCCGGCGGGCCTGGCCCTGGGGTTCGCATTCCCGGATGGCGTCGGCCAGGGCGGCCCCGGCCTCGGCCCGGGCGTCGGGGGAGGCCCCCTGCCCGTCTTCCATCCGGGCCAGATTTAAAATGTCGTCCACCATCTTGGACATGTGATTGGCGTTTTTAAGAATCACGTCCAGGAACCGGCGCTTTTCCGGGGCCAGTTCCGGCGCGGCAGCCAGGACCGTCTCGGCGTAGCCCTTGATCGAGGTCAGGGGCGTGCGCAACTCGTGGGTGACGTTGGCGGCAAAATCCCGGCGCACCCGGGACAGCTGGCGGGTTTCCGAGACGTCGTGGAACACCATGACCACCCCGGCCTCGGCCGGGGTCCCGCCAATGCCCAGGCGCACCAGCGACACCTCGTAGAACCGGCCCGGCCCAAGCTGGGTTTCCAGGGTCACGGCCCCGCTGCCTTCGACCGGCCCGGCCCCGTCGGCCAGCAACCGGTCGCAGGTCATCTGCAGTTCGGGGCTGGCAATCACCTCGATCGGACGCCGGCCAAGGGGCGAGCCGACCGTGGGGGCGATGCGCCCCAGGGCCGGGTTGGCCGAACGCACCCGGCCGGCCGCGTCGAGCACCAGGACCGCCTCGCGCATCCCGTCCAGGATGGCCTGCAGCTGGGTTTTCTGGTCGGTGATGGTGGAAATGTTGGCTTCGATGCCCCGGGCCATGTGGTTGACGGCCTCGGCCAGTTCGGCAAACTCGCCGCCCGGAGAAAGATGCAGCCGGCGACGGTAGTCGCCGCTGCCGATGGCCCGGGCCACGGCAATGACCTCGGCCAGGGAGCGCGACAGGCGGCGGGTGAAAAACCAGAACACGGCCCCGGCCAGGGCCAGAGCCCCGGCATGGACGGCCAGACGCTGGGCGCGGCCGGCGGTCTCGGGCACGAACTGCGAGACGGCCAGGGCCAGGGCGGTCACCGCCACGCAGACGCCGGCAGCCCGAAGGCCCAGGGTGGCGGAACCGGACACGGCCTACTCCTTGAACCGGTAGCCCACGCCCCGGACGGTTTCGATCATGTCGCAGAAATGGCCGAGTTTCTGGCGCAGCCGGCGGATATGGGTGTCCACGGTGCGGGCGTAGCCCTCGAATTCGTAGCCCCAGACGGAATTGAGCAGGCGGTCGCGGGTGAGCACCCGCCCGGCGCTCTGGAACAGTTCGGCCAACAGCCGGAACTCGGTGGCGGTCAGGGCCACTTCCTCGCCGTCCAGGCTGACGCGGTGGGCGGCCAGATCGACGGACAGGCCGTCGCGGGCCAGCACCTGCCGTTTCTCCGGGTCCGGGGCATGGCGTTTGAGCACCGCCCGCAGGCGCAGGATCAGTTCGCGGGGGGAAAACGGTTTGACCACGTAGTCGTCGGCCCCGAGTTCCAGGCCAACGATGCGGTCCACTTCCTCGCCCCGGGCGGTCAGCATGATGATCGGCGCGCCAGCGGTTTTGGGGTCGCGCTTGAGTTCCTTGCACACCTCGAAACCGTCCAGCCCGGGCAGCATGAGATCGAGGATGATGCCGGCCGGCGGCGTGCGGCGGGCCTTGGCCAGGGCCTCGTACCCGTCTCTTGCCGTTTCCGTGGCGAAGCCGGCACTTTGCAGGTTAAAGGCAAGCAGTTCGACAATGTCTTCGTCGTCTTCAACAATCAGGATGGAATCCTTGGACATGCACCACCTCGAGGTTTTCGAAGCCTGAAAGAACACGTCGCCTTGACGTGGCGATGTATGACGCGTGACGATTGTGTGACACTCCTCGCCCCAAAGCGCAATCCCGCGCGCCAGGCCAACTTCTGAACGTGACACAACGGCTTGGCGGTTTGACGCATTTTCCAAAACAGCCTAGGGTGCCATACCTCTGAAATTCCATGCGCCGCTTCCGTTTGGCGCAAAGGGTGCGGGGATCATGGCGGGGATGTTACGCTTGGCTTGGCGGGTCGCCCTGGTGCTGCTGTTGCTGACTGGCGGGAGTGCCGCGTTGGCGGGCACGCCCGCCAATTCCATCCGTCTGGGCATGACGGCGGGGTTTTCCGGGCCGACCAAGGCCTTGGCCATAGAGCTCTACCGTGGCGCCATGGCCTGTTTCGACCAGCACAACCGCCAAATCGGCCCCGACGACCGGCCGGTGGAACTCCTGGTGGCCAACGACGACTACGAACCCGGGCCGGCCATCGAAAACACCGTCCGCTTCCTCACCCGCGACAAGGTCCTGGCCCTTTTTTCCCAACTCGGCACGCCCACGGTCAGCCGGGTGCTGCCGGTGCTTCGGGCCTATGCCGACCAGGGCGCGCGGTTGTTTTTTCCGGTCACCGGGCTTGAGGCCTCGCGGATGCCGCCCTATGTCCGCTACACCTACAATCTGCGCGCCTCCTACCGCCAGGAAATAGAGGCCCTGGTGGACCATTTCACCAGCCAGGGCATGACCCGCATCGCCATCTGCCATCAGGCCGACGCCTTTGGCCGCAGCGGCTGGGACGGGGCCCACCGGGCGCTTTCGCGCCGGGGCTTGTCGCTTTGCGGCGAAGCCACCTTTGCCCGGACCGCCACCGTTGCCGGGGACATGCTGCCCCAGGCCAAGGTCCTGGCCGCTTGCAACCCCCAGGCCATTCTTCTCGTGGGGGCCGGACCGGCCTGCACGGCCATCATCCGCGACCTGCGCCGGGCCGGCCTGACCGCCACGGTGGGCGTGGTCTCCTTTGCCGGCGGCGACATCCTGTTGCGGCAGCTGGCCGCCGTGGACGGCTCCCGGGACCTTGGCCTGGAACGCAACCTCGTTTTGTCCCAGGTCACCCCGGACTGGCGCGATGACACCCTGCCGGCGGCCCGGGACTACCGCCAGGCCCTGGCCGCGTTTGGCAGCCGCCTGCCCCCGCCCGGCGGCTGGGACCCTGAGGCCACCCGGGAAGGCAGCGCCGTTGGCTTTGAAGGCTACTTAAACGCCCGGCTCCTGCTGGCCGTCCTGGCCGCCATGCCCGATCCCGGCGACCGCACCGGCCTCGACCAGGCGGCTGCTGCCATCGGACAGATCGATATCGGCATCGGCCGGCCGGTGTCCCTCACCGGCCTGACCCATCAGGCCCTGGATGTGGTCTACCTGTCCACCGCCGCCGAAAGCCGGCTTTTGCCCCTGCGCATCACCATGGCGACGGTCGAGGACTAGCCGTGTCCCGTATCTTTCGCAAAACCCTGCTGGCCATCGTCCTGGTCTTTGGCGTGTCAGCCAATGCCACGGCCCTGCTGTCGGCCTGGCTGCTCCACCGCCACCTGACCGACGAATACGTCACCAAGGGCCGGGCCATTGCCATGGCCATTGCCGCCGCCAGCCCCGACGCCCTGGTCGGCGGCGACGCCGCCTCGGTCCAGGCCATGATCGACGAATTCCTGCATATCGACGGCGTGGGCTACGTCTTTGTGGTGGACCGGCTCGGCCGGGTGGCCGCCCATACCTTCATGCCGGCCATGCCGCAAAGCGTCCCGGTGGTGACGGTCGGCCACGAGCAGGGGCTGTCCGTGGACGATGCCGTCATTCCCGACCGGGGGGACTATATCCAGGTGACCGCCCCGATCCTGGCCGGCGAGGTCGGACAGGTGAGCGTTGGCATGGACAAGGCCGGCATCTGGCGGGTCATGCGCGAGGCGGTCATCCGCCAGGAAGCGCTCATGCTGGCCATGTTCGCCGTGGCCGTGGTCATTTTCTACGCCCTGATACGCGGCATCGCCCGGCCCCTGGCCGCCCTGGCCGAGTATGCCGTCAAGATCCGCGACCACGATTTCACGGCCACGGCTCCGCCCACCGGCGATGACGAGGTCGGTGTCCTGGCCCGGGCCATGACCTCCATGGCCGGCCAGCTCTCGGTGCTCGTGTCCAACCTCAAGCAGTCCGTGGCCGACACCACCAGCGAACTCAAGGACTCCCTGGCCCATATCCAGGCCATCATCGACAATCTGGCCGACGGCCTGCTCGTGGTCGACGAAACCGGCCGCATCACCCTGCACAACCCGGCCCTTTTGGCCATGTTCGGCATCGAAGGGACCGACCCGGCCGGCCGGGCCGTGGGCGACGTGTTTCCCGAAACCATGGCCGCCCTGGCCAAGGCCTCGCGCAGCGGGGCCGGCATGGCCGACGACGAGGTCCGGCTGACCGACGGCGGCACAGGCAAGGCTGTGGCCACCTCGTTCACCCTGCCCGGCGAGGACCGGGCCGCCGTGATCATCCTGGTGCGCGACATTACCGTGGAAAAGGAAGTGGACCGGATGAAGACCGAATTCATCTCCACCGTCTCCCACGAACTGCGTACGCCGCTGACCTCGGTGCTGGGCTTTGCCAAGATCATCCGGCGCAAATTCGTCGAACTCGTGGCCCCGGCCCTGCCGCCCGAAAACGCCCGGCTGGTGCGCGGTGTCGGGCAGATCCGGGAAAATCTCGACATCATCGTGGCCGAGGGCGAACGGCTGACCGAACTCGTCGACGACGTGCTCGACATTGCCAAGATGGAGTCCGGCCGGTGCGAGTGGGATATGGAAACAGTGTCCCTGGCCGCCGTGGCCGACCATGTGCTGCGGGCCGCCGCCCCCCTGGCCGAGCGCAAGGGCCTGGCCCTGACTGCCGACATTCCGGCCGGCCTGCCCGCCGTGCTCGGCGACCGCGACCGGCTGGTCCAGGTGTTGCTGAACCTGATCGGCAATGCCGTCAAATTCACCGAACACGGCAGCG
Organism: Desulfovibrio sp. DV; assembly: GCF_001936595.1. Taxonomy (GTDB): domain Bacteria; phylum Desulfobacterota; class Desulfovibrionia; order Desulfovibrionales; family Desulfovibrionaceae; genus Solidesulfovibrio. The sequence goes on along the minus strand of NZ_MLBG01000089.1, from coordinate 9,129 downwards.
TGCGCCTGTCGGCCGAACGCCGCGGCGAGGATATTCTGGTCACGGTGCGCGATACCGGGCCGGGCATTGCAGCGGCCGACCTGGAGCGGATTTTTGAAAAATTCAAGCAGGCCGGCGACACCCTGACCGAAAAACCCAAGGGCACCGGCCTGGGCCTGCCCATCTGCCGCCAGATCGTCGAACGCCACGGCGGGCACATCTGGGCCGAGAGCGTCCCGGGCCAGGGCAGCACGTTCCTGTTCACCCTGCCGGCCCTGGCCATGGTGGGCACCGGCTGCTCCTGCCCCCTGACGCTGCCGACCCCGGACGGGGCCGCCGGTGAAGGCCGGCGCATCCTGGTCGTTGACGACGACGACGCCGTGCGCCGCTACCTGGAGACCGTGCTGGCCGAGGCCGGCTATGCCGTGGCCACGGCCCGAAACGGCCTTGAGGCCCTGCGCATCGCCGCCGCCTGGCAGCCCGGCTGCATCACCATGGACCTGCACATGCCCGGTATGGACGGCCGCGAAGCCATTGCGCGGCTGCGGACCGACCCGGCCACATGCGACATCCCGGTCATGGTGGTCACTGTGGCCTCGGGCCGCGAACGCCAGGCCAGCGGCGCGGATGCGGCCATGGTCAAACCCGTGGACCACGAAGCCCTGCTGGCGGCGGTTAAAAATCTGCTGGAGGGACCGGGCGAAGACGATGTCCGGCCGTGTCTGGTCTATGCCGCCGACGGCGGCCGGCGCATGGCCCGGCGCTTTCTCATGTGCCCCGGCGAGGTCACCTCGGTGGCCCGGGAAGCCCAGCTGTGGCAGGCCGTGGAACAGGGCTTTACCGGGACGGTGTTCATGCCGGCCTCCCTGGCCCACGATCTGGACCTCGGGCGCTTAAGCGCCCTTCCCGGTCTGTGCATCGTCATCATCCCGGACTAAACTATGCGCTACCAACTTGAGCGAATGCGCACATGCTCAAGTTGATCTACATACACAGCATTGAACTGAGCATGCGCAATCACCAACCAATACAATTTTACAAAGAAAACAAAGACATTAGGCAACATCGAACCCAAGTTCATCCGCGCATTTACTACACATTTGAAATCTGGTGTAAATTCCATTCTTAAAATCAGCTTGAACATCAACCATTGCAAAGCTATTATATATATCATAAATACTACTCTCTAATACATTAGGAAACACTCCACGAGATTCCTGCGCCCAATCATTACAACAGACAACAACGCTACCGTCGTGCAATATATTGAAATTCACTGTCGGCTGTGTACAATATGTATCTTGATAAAACCGACTCCCATGGTTTTTGCTACTGATACCGGGCAATAATCCCCCTCTCGAATTGGCCCAAAACTCATCGTAGACAAGAACACCAGGAAAAATATCTTTTAATTTTTGCGTATCCACCCCAGGAAGAACTGGACAATTGATTTCGACCGAGAACAAGCCCCTTGCTTCTTCTATAAATTTCATAGCATTAGCTATCGTCGATTCAAAACTAAGACCTGTCATGTATTCATATTGCACTTTATCTGCAAAATTTATATTAATATGCACACGAAAAGGCTTCGCGGCAATCAAACCGCTCCTGTTTGCATCATTCAAGAGAGATCCATTAGTAGAAACAACAACACGCGCATTCGTTTGCCTGTTTATTGCGCTTATTTTATCATACAAAGACGGCACCAACAACGGCTCATGCTGTAAATAAAGGCCGACGTTTCCCCCGAACTCCATCTCTTTAATATCAAATAGAATTTTATCCCAAACCTTACTAGACATCGATCCTTTTTTATTCGCCCCCTTAGCGCCATACGTAAAGGAGTGAGGACAATTTATACACTTGGCATTGCATGCAGTTGTTAATTGAACAAAGATTGCCCGAGGATGTCCCACTTCGCTCCCCTTTGCGCATTACCCAGCAGAGGCACCCGCCAACCAACCCCGCTGCTCTAAATCCAAACGAACAAAAGTGCACTTCAACACCGCCACAAAACCCACCGTATCCGAAGTAGCCAACGACACAACAAATTATAATCAAACAGTAATTAAACCACCTCGACTAGCCATTCAAGCAGCTCGAGAACACCACCTACAAGGGCTTGGCAAATTGCCGAAAAGACCTTGGCCCCCTGTAGTCAACGGCTGTAAATCCGTAGTTGGAAAATAAAGCACACAACTCAGCATCAACAAGCACGACTGAACTATCAACAAATATATGACTTGCCTGCATTATACTGTCGTTTTTTAACACATGGACATAACTTCTACATGATTCATGAAAACCCAAAAGCAGCACAACGTTCGGACGCAACTGCTCCGCCTCGTCACTGGAAACTTGGCTCACAAATTTACCAAAGCCACAGCTTGCCACCATCTCATGGATATCATTTTTATAATATTCGTCATCTTCAGCGACAACGGCATGTCCATGCCCATTGTCTTTTAACGCTCCTACAACAATCTCAACGAGATAACGACTTGCCCCCCCAACGATCAAAACCTTCTCCGGCTTCTCAAGACGAATAAAACCGTAAATAAATTCGAGCACTTCTAGCGGTGGCGTCCCTATTTCAAGCATACTCCAGGATCGAGCAGGAGGAACCATACCCTCGCAACAAGAAGCTTCTGGCAGTATCGACCATGCGGCGAGCCTACTTTTCCTGACAGGTTTTGGTTGTGCATGAAACTGATCAATGCGGGCTTTCATACCACTCAATCCAAGCGCAGGCTTTCCTTTGTAATTATTGCTATAATATTCCCAGTCTGCCACAAACTCCTCTATCGTGTGTCCAATATTTACACAAAACGATTTATTACTCCAAGCACTAAAATACCCAAGCTCACTTATTCTCTTTGACAGCATTCCATCATTTGGCAGACGGAGTTCAGGAGCTTCAGATGTTGGAGCAACATTGCCAAATTTTATAACTCCGGAACCGATGATAGACGCACGAAGGACACTTGACATTCCCGTATTCCCGACCGCTCTAAACAGGGATGCACCATTCCTTTTAACAGGGACGGACGGTTTAGTGATCCAAACTTCGTTGTCATCTGGAACGGGGGGATGCAGTGCCAATTGACCTAAATCCTGAAACTCCGAAAAAACTTGCCGACAATATTCAGCCCAACCAGGAAGCAATTTCTTGTCATTCGCCAATATTAACACAAGATCGGAACAAACATTTTTCCAAACTTCATTTATTGGCTCTGCTCCTAAATTTTCACCGTAATAATATTTTTCTATTTGCGGACAGAACATTGAATAGCCATCAATAACGTCACGCGATGTATCTTCACTTGCATTGTCGATGACTGAAATTCTTTTAACAGCTGGGAATGTAGCAAAAATGGAATCTAATGCAACTTTAAGCAGTCTTGAACGATTCCAATTAAGAACTATTACTTCAATAGAAATCTCTGGCACAGAAACCCTCCTGGACTCAACAGGAAAATTATCATCTACGATAATATCGTTACATTAAATACTATCGATTTGTAAACATAGATGCGCTTCCATGTCAACCTTCCCCCTCCCTATCGCGATCGTGCCGGGCGGCCAGACAGGCGGCCACGGCGGCAGCCGTCGCCTCACCCAGTTCAGGCAGGCTGGTGCGGTTGTTAAAGGCCCCCAGATGCGGGCCGGTGGCGATGGCCACCTCGGCCTCGCCCCGGCGCAGCCCGGCCACGACCTCGGCGGCCATGCCCCGGGACAGCAAAAATTCCTGAAAGGCCGCATCGGTCATGGCCGCCTGATCGTCAAGCCGCAGCAGTTCCGTCATGTGGCGGTCAACGCCCATCTCCTCCACCATGCGCCGGGCCAGGGCGGGTGCGTCAAAAGGCGGGACGGCCGGGGCCTGGCCGACAAATCCGGTCTGGTAGCAGGCCACCACGTCGGCCACCACCCGGGCCAGTAGCTCCTCGTCAAACAGATGCCGGGCATCGACCGGCGTGCCGTCCGGCCCCTGGCCGACCAGCTCCGGGTCGCGCATCCGGAAATAGCTCCCGGCCACCAGAAAAAGACTCAGGAGATGGTCGCCCATCTGGCGGTAGAGCCGCACCGGCCGGTCGCCCAATGAAACGAAATGCTCGAAATCACGCAGCCCGGACAAGCCGAAATTGGGGTGCAGGGCGCTAAAAAGCCAGCGGTCAAGACGCCCAGGCAGCCGCCAGTCATAGCGTCCGCCGTCTTCGCGCCGCCCCTGCTGCACCCGGTTGTGGAAAAGCGGAATGGCCGCTTCATGCACCACCCCCCGGCCGGCCAGCCAGCCAAGGAGCAAGGCCGCCCGGCCCATGGTCGCGGCAAAAACCTCGCCGTCCGGGCCGCCCTGGTCCGGCGGCGTGTTGGGATAGGCGAAATAGTCGGTGCGGGCCAGATAGGCCAGACAGCGGCCTTGGGGATCAAGGCCGGGTTGTGGGCAGGGGGCGTCGGGGATGTCCCACAGCGGCGCGCCGCCTGCGGTGAGCGGGAGCGGCACATGGCAGGGCGCCGGGAAGGCGACCTCGGCCAGGTGGGCCATCCAGGCTGCCTCCCGGGCCAGTCCCAAAGGGGATTCGCCGCAGCGCAGGCGTTTGACCACCAGCACGGTGTCCGGGCGGGCGGTTGGCACATACAGACTGCGCCCAGCCGAGCGCACCGCCGCCCCGGGCACGGCGTCGGCGGACGCCAGCAGTGCGGCAAAGGACGCCTTCTGGGCCACGGGTTCGGGGATGGCGACGGCCGGACCGCCCAGCCCGGCCAACGGCAGCGCGCCCACGGCCTCGGCCGTGGCCATCCGGGGTTTTCCCGGCGTGGCCAGGGCCGTGGTCAGAGCCTGGCGCGAGGCCGCGGCCAGGGCCGGCGGTCCCTTGGCCAACAACGCCACCAACGCCCCGGCAGCATCGCGGTAGAGGATGCGGGCCTGGGTCTGGCCGGCATGGTCGTTTCGGGTCAGCAGGGTTTCCAGGGCGGACACGGTGTCCGGACCGACAGCGGCAGGGTCGCGCTCGGCCAGATCGGCCACGCGGCGGGCGGCCAGATAGGCGGCGGTGAAATCGCCGTCCAGGCCATAGGCGGCAAATCCGGCTCCGGTCAATGGTCCCCTGCCGGCAACAGGCTGGCGAGCATTTCCCGCAGTTCGTATTCGTCAAGCGGTTTGGGCATGAAGGCGAAGGACCCGGCCTCGGCAGCCCGGGTGCGGGTGGTGTCGTCGACAAAGGCGGAAACGAACACGACAGGCACATCGCTGTCGCGACGCAGGATCTTGGCGGTCTCAATACCGTCGAGATCGCCGTCGAGGCGGATGTCCATCAGGACAATATCGGGGCGCTGGCGGCGAAACGCGTCCAGGGCGGCCTGCCCCGTGCCCACGGCGGCCAGGACGACATGGCCAAGCCGTTTGAGCATGGCCCCGGTGGCCATGGCCGTAATCACTTCGTCTTCGACGATCATAACGCGTGCCTGCACCATGACAGCTCCTTCGCCCAGACGGCAGACCCATCTCATCGCATTACCACTTCAAAAATGGACCCGAGGCAAGTGTTTGTCAATGCAAAGCCGGCCATTTCGCAGGCAAGCCACCGCCTGGCGTTGCAACATCCGCTGTTTGCAGGCTTTTCAGGGATCAATGCAAACGGCCCGCCGCTTTCGCGACGGGCCGTGTCTTTTGCTGTGCCTGCGATGCTCAGGCCGTCATGTCGATGAGCGAATTCCAATCGGCGGCAAACTTGACCAGACCGGAATCCGTGAGCGGGTGGCTGATGTCATAGTCCTGCCAGGACTTGCCAAGGGACAGCGCTTCGTCGGGAATGGGGGCCAGCCCTTTGGCATTGTAGACGTAGTTTTTCCCGGGCAGGGGCTTGCCAGCCTCGGCCCAGGCCAGAAGCACCTTGGCCGGAGCAGTGATGAGGTCGCTGCCCAGGGCCAGGGCGCACATGAAATGCTCCATGGTGCGCACGCTGGCGGTGAGCACTTGGACGTGCCCGTCGCTTGGGGCGTACATGGCCAGGATGTTTTTGATGAGATCCATGCCGTTTTCACCCCGGTCATCGAGGCGGCCGATAAAGGGCGACAGGAACACGTCGCCCGCCCCGGCTCCGCGGGTGGCGGCATAGACGGCGGCGGCCTGGGCCTGGCTGAAAACCAGGGTCATGTTGACCCGGCGGCCCTCGCCGGTAAGCACGGCAGCGGCGGCCAGGCCGGCGGCCGTGGTCGGCAGCTTGATATGGGCGTTTGGTATCCAGGTGTCGAACGTGCGGGCCTGGGCCAGCATCTCCTCCACCGTGGTTCCGGCGTCGGCGTACACTTCGATGGAGATGGAGCCCTTGGGCAGCATGGCCGACAGTTCCTGGCACAGGGTCTTGTAAAAATCGTAGATGGCCGTGCTGCTGAACTTGTTGCCGTCAACCTTATGGGCCTCGGCTTCGGGGTTTTTGGCCAAAAGGCTCGGGTTGGTGGTTTGGCCGTCGAGGAAGCCCAGGGAAGCCATGACCTGCCGGGTCTCTTCGGGATCGGCTCCATCGAGAAAAATGCGGGTTTTGAGATTGTCGGGTCGCATACGGGCCTCATAGCGGGGTTTGACCGTTTGATGATGGCGTCTGCTGCACGCCGCTCCTGGCGGTCCGTCCGGGGAATGCCCGGCCGCGGCAACGCCGCCCATGGGATCGGCCAAGAGATTTGGCCGCCTTTGCAGAGCATCACCTGAATTTAAACACCCTTCTGCGTGAAAATGCAAACAGTCCCTTGCCATGACCGGGAAAATTCCTCTGCCGGGCCCTCCCCGCCAAGACGCGAACCGTCATAAAATCGAAAGCAGGCCTCCCGGGGCGCCTCGGACCGCAAGGCAGGGACCGGCCCGAACCACCGCCGCGCCGGCCACACCCGGCAACCCCTGCCAACCGGCCTGAGCCTTCAGTTGTCGCCAAGCAGCACCAGCGGTGCAATCGAAAACACCAGCTTCCCCAGATTCACCGGTGCGCCGGCAAAATAGACCGTGTTCTCTTCCACCGCCGCCGCAACCCGGCTGCCGCTTGCCTGGGACTCGCCCAACAAGGTTCGAAACGTTGCCCCCCCATTCGAAGTATTGCACAGGAAGACTTCCCCGTTATTTAAATAATAGCCTATGAAATGATAGGGCACTGTCCCGCTGCCGCCTGTGGGGACATTCAGGCTTCCTTCCAGGTAGCCGACCTGTTCTCCGACTCCGTCCAGCAGGGACATGGCCATGGTGCCCTGAATGGACTTGGAAAGCACGGTGGAACTCCATTTGCCGTTCAATGTCGTCCCGGACAGGGCCTCGCCAGAGGCAGGGCTCTTGGTCATCGTCACCCCTGTCACCGTGCCGATCTGCACCATGGCGTTATTATAGATCATGAGATTGCCCGACAGGACGCTCCCGGAAATGGTCCCGACGAAAACTTTGTAATTCTCCTGGGAGTAGTGCGTCAGGACGACCGTCGTACCGGAATAGCCGCCCCTGACATGGTACAGGTCTCCCCCGGTCTGGCTGTTTGGCACCTTGGCCAACCCGTACATGACGCCCCCCTTGTCCACGAGCCGCACCTGCAGGCCGGGATAGGCGCTGGAAGACCACAGCCCGCTCAGATTGGCGCTGCCCGATTGCCGCATGTCCGCAGCGCCCTGCTCCAGAGCCATATTCTGTTCGTGCGCTTTCACTACGACAGCGTAGGCCTCGTCAAGCGTAATCACGTCTGCCCGGATTTCAGAAACAGACAGCGCCAGAAGACCAGAAAAAAACATCAGAAAATAAAGAGCACCATTCTTCATAAACCATTCCATCCCAAGTTATGCATTATTTAGCTTATGCAATAAATCTCCATATCCAAAAGAATAAAGACGCCACCCAATTGACACACGTTGAATGCATTCAAGAAGAATTATTAGACAATAAATACTATCAAATCAAACCTTGGACTGCAACAAAAGTCTGCTTACTCTCGACAGTTTTACCTGACAAGCCCCCGGGCAGGCTGGAAAATATCAGTCCGGCACACAGACCCATGACAACCGGACCAAGCCCCCGCAGCCACTGTATTGCGCATTGCCCTCCCCCCGGACGCGGCCTATATGCATACAGGGCTGCGTCTGCAAAATGCCGGCAGCACAGCCAGGACAGCACACGTTAAAACCGGGCGGGACAGACCCGCGCCATGCGGCCATGCCGCGAGGGGATGCGTCGATGCATGAAGCGACCCAGATGGAGATCAAGGCGCTCAAACAGGCTGCCGCCAGCCATGCCGCCAGCCTGGTTGCCGCCGGCATGGCTGTCGGCCTGGGCCATGGCTCCACTGCCGTGGCCGTGGTCCCGGCCCTGGCCGAACGTTATCGGCGGGGAGAACTTGCGGGAACGGTGTTCGTGCCGGCGGCGCATTTCATGGCCGAGGCCTTGCGGCGGCACGGGCTGCCGGTGGGGAGCCTGGACGACTGGCCGGTGCTGGACCTGGGCATAGACGGAGCGGATGAGATCGACGGCAATCTGGACTGCGTCAAAGGCGGGGGCGGAGCGCTTTTATATGAAAAAATCGTGGCCCAGGCGGCCCGGCGTTTCGTGCTGGTGGCCGATGCGGGCAAGCTGTCGCCGCGGCTTGGCACACGCCATGCCGTGCCGGTGGAGGTCACACCCGTTGCCCTGGCCCCGACCACGGGTTTTTTAAACGAGATCGGCGGCAACCCGGCCCTGCGCCTGCGCCCGGACGGCGACCCCATGCGCACCGAGCGCGGCAATGCCATTCTCGATTGCGCCTTCGGCCCCCTGGCCGATCCGGCCGCCCTGGCCGCCGTGCTCGACGCCCGAGCCGGCATCGCCGGCCATGGCCTGTTTATCGGCTTGGCCTCCCTGGCCATCGTCGCCGGTCCGGACGGCGTCCGGGAACTGGCGCGTCCGGCCGGCTAAAGAAAGCCTCCGGCGGCCGGGGGGGATAATCCCCCCCGGACCCCCTAGGCGGGAGAAGTATTTTAAGGGGTTATGGACGGTAGCAGGCAAACCGGTCGGCTGTGGACCGGGAAAGCGCCAAGCCGCATCCCCGGAATAACTTTCCCCTGTCGGGGAGGAGCCGGGAGGGGGGTACCCCCTCCCGGCCGCCGGAGCAACGGTGTTTCCTGTCAAGCCTGCCATGCGGCCTTGCCTGC
>NZ_MLBG01000088.1 GCF_001936595.1 Desulfovibrio sp. DV | reverse complement strand
CCCTTCGCCTTGAAACTATTGATGCATTGGGTGTACTTGATCGCATCTTCACAGTGTCCGAGGGCAGGGGACAGGAGAACACACGCACCGAGGGCGATGCCGATCAGCCTGGTTTTCATGGTGAACCTCGTTGGGGCTGTTGGTTTGGATTATCTTCGGTTGGGAGTGATGGCAACTTTAATTGTTTAAATTGGCAAATTAAACCTCCTATCGTCTGTTATGTAACTTAAATCATTGCCATATCCTCTGTCATTCTGGAGGACTGGCATGGACACCGTTCAAGATATTTTTGGAAAGAAAATCAAGTCGATACGCCGGGCCAGGGATATTACCCAGGAGAAGCTGGCTGATCTCTCCGGTCTTTCCCTCCAGTACATTGGGGAGATCGAACGTGGGCGGCGCAATCCATCCCTGACCAGTATCGAGCAACTATCCAAAGCCCTGGACATTCCCATGGCCGAGCTATTCAGCTTGGAGGAGTTCCGGTTGTCCATGGAGGAGCTTCGGACGATCCTGGCCCGACAAATAGAATCAGCGGATGAAGATCGGTTGCGGATATTTTTCAGCATGGCCCAGGTCATCTTTCGATAAGGGCTTCAGTCATCCTCGGGCGACATAAGCGTCAGGACTGGCTCTCCGTGGTCACCGGGGCCGATATGGGCGATGATATTTGCTTCTTCTGATCGTCCTGGCCCCATCAGGAACGAGACTTTGAAGTACACCCGATCTGTCCCTTTGCTGGACCGGGCAGCGAACAGGGCCAGTGTTAGCAGGTCATGGAGCCGGCCATCCCTGGACTGACCGAAACTTCTGTCCAATCCGGTAGGAACTTCAACGTACTGGCGGTAAAGGTTATCGGTGACGACGGTGTGGACTTTGAACCCGTTGGCTTTGGCCTCGGCAGTAATGTCAATTAGGACTCCGTCTTCAATAGCTTGTGCCCTGGTGTAGCTGTAGATGACGTTCCAATTTTTATCGGTGGTCATTTTTGATATCTCCAGTTTCGGCAGTTAATATAGCATTGAGTTTTTGACGGAAGCTTTGACACAGTGTAATTCCAACATCGGCGTATGAGCGCGTTAACTCACCATAGATTTCAACAGAACTCGTATCCATTATCTTGAAAAGCTGTTCAATCGGACGAAAAGCATTGAATATTTCGTCCTTAGTTTGAAGAAGATCATGATCTTTCTGGTCCATATGGCCTCCTTTGCTTTTTAAGCAGAAGGATAGCCTGGACCAGTGGGGCGGTCACGGGGCGGGTGGTTTAAGCTGGACAAAGCCCTATGGAAAAAGGACGTTGGGTGTAGGACGTGATTTCCTGGGATTTTGGCCCGGGGGAAGCCCAGCCAAGGGGACGAGTGGAAAAGTCCCAGGAGGAGCCCGGTAGAGGGTAGGTAATGTGTGCCCGGGGGAAAGCCCAAGCCCAATATCCCCTGGGGAGGGCTGCGGCTGCTTGCTGAGGAAAACTACTATCGTCTTATAAGGTTATTATGCGCCCCAATATTCCACCTGCTCAATTTGTTGAATGGCTCAGGCAACTGCCGTTGGAAGAGCGGATAAAAGGTAATGATATAGAGAGTGCTCGGGCTAAAGAAAGTTACGACAATTTTGTTGATTTATTTGGCAAGGGAATGTGTAGCTTATGTGGAAAGTCATTGAAGACTTTTAGCCTGAAAACGCCATGTTTGCATTGGTTTTTACGGCCTAAGGGGCTGAAGAAGAAAATGATGGCTGCTTTATTTAAAGAGTTTAGCTACTTTAGGATTTCTAGCTATGTGAGATGGGTCGCTTCGATTGAAGGGTATGCTAAAAATATAAATGACATCAAAGATGAGCACGAAGGTGATAATGTCATTGATTTCACGGCAAGATACAAGCATTTGACGTGGTCATTTTATTGCTCGAAGTCAGATTTCCAGGGCCACCCCACGACGAGTGCAGGCAAAAATCCGCATTATCATATGCAAATTCAGTTAGGAGGGGAATCTTTTATTCGCTATTCTGAGTTTCATGTTGAATTTCATAGCTCTGATTTGTATGACATGGAACTGTTTAATAATTATCCTGATATTGTGAAGCACACATATGGATATGGCGAAGGCATGAACATTTTTTTTGAAGATGACAAAATTGTCGAGAAGGTAGCTTTAGATTCTGTCCCGACTGAAAATGTAGATGAGGCTACTTTTAATATTCAATCAATATTGATAGCAGAAGATGGCAAGACAATATCTGGTGAAAAAGTGCATGAAGCAATAGTTGAAGCAAAATCAACTGGGAAAACAGTTGCTAGCGTGTTAAGAGAAAAAATAACTGATGCGAATATAACGACAATAGTTTCTCCTGGGCCAGGGGTGCCTCAAGCTATGCAACGAACTAAGACAAAAAGATAAAGAAGTTGTCGAAAGATCATCTGGGAAAAGTCCCAGGAAGAGCCGGTAGAGAGGGCAGGAGAGGAGTGTCCGGGGAAAAGACCAAGTCCCAAATTTCCCCAAAGGGAAGCTTCGACTAGTTCCCTGAAGAAAGTTTCGCTATTTTAGATGGTTGAAAAGTCCAGTTTACTGGAACTTTTGATTTTCAGCGGATTGAGCGAGGTGCTAGATGGCGAGTATTGGCAGTATTTTTTTGGGTAGCAAATCTGTTGCCGATGCTACTTTGTTGGGAAATGTCAACAGTTCTATCGCATTTTTTCTCGATATTGAATCGTCAATTGATTATATTTATAGAGACCAGGAGTATGGTTGGGTTGTTGAAATTAAAAAAAGTCAACAAGCAATTGTGGCAAGATCTGTTGATGGTTACGCTAAGGATGATATCCTGGCGATAGGTTTTGAGCTTGCCCAAAGAGCTTTGGACATGTTGTCCATTGAAAAGAATGTGTTTCGAATAATTCCCGGTCCGGCTGATTCTTATGTGATTTTATTCGAGCGAGAAAGTGAATTAGTTCTTCAGAGTGTTGATGTTTTAAATATGCCAATTAAAGTGTCAATGGAGTTTAGTGTCTATGATAAGGATGGTCGACATGTCCCGCCTCGGGTTTTGCCCCCTTCTGTTTGGTCGCCTCAGTTGAGGTATTATCGGTTGTCGCAGACGTCTCATGATCTTTATGAGTCGTATAAGAATTTATTTTTATCATTTGAATCTTTGTTGTATTCAATATGCCCAAGACTAAAATCAGAGGCTGAAAAAAAATGGTTTGAAAGAGCGCTTGGGGTTATTGATGCTAAAGTGAATTTGCAACGATTTGCACCGCCTAATGCGATTAGTTGTATTTCCTATATCGTAGATAAGCAGTATGTGCAGACTAGGTGTCGCCTTTTCCATGGTAAAGGAGAGTTGCCTGCCACCTGTGGTGGAACAATAAGCCCAAAACTAGTTTCAGAGTCAATTAGTTCGTTGCTCGAAATTTGGCGAGAAATAGCAAAGAATTATCTTCCAATTAATTTTAAAGGAGAAAGCATTGTTACTTATGGAGGGTTTAAAATGATGATGGATAAGGTATTTGCTAAGGAAGTGTCCGTTGCTTATTCTGAAGATTCTACGTTGCCTAGCAGCAACGATACGGTTGTCAGCCCGCTTGGAAATTTAGTATTTAATTTTGATAATGTTGAGTATTTAGGTGAAACAAGTCTGGGCCACGTTGCATTACTGGCAACACAAAAGATGGACATAACTTCAAAATATGCGTCTATCCATAGAACTTGTACTTTTATTGGTGACACCCTTTATTCGCTGGGTTTTAATCAGGATGGTATTACTCCAGACGGGGTTGATGTTTTTGAGAATTTACAAACTTTTCGTCTTATAAATGTAGATTGCCAAAAAATGGTTTGTGCAAATGTAATATAGATGATGATGTCTTGTTTGTTTTGAAGTTAGGTACAGGCCCAGATGAAACACGCAGCCAAAAATCTCAAGAATGCAGGTTCCTGCACTTTTCGACCGAGCATACCCCTATAGGAATATGACGTTGGGAGTAGGACGGGATTTGCTGGGATTTGGGCCTAGGAGAAGCCCAACCAAGGGGACAACGGGAAAACCCCAGGAGCAGGCAGGTCGAGAGCTGGGGAGGGGTTGTCCTTAGAGGAAAGGAGGCAACTCGGTTGGAGTGGATAAGAGGAAGAGAAACTATTGGCAGTTTCTTTCAGATTCTCCATGGATTATCTTTATGTTTACATCGGATTTATTGTCTCTTATCTCACCAATAGAGATGAGCTTTGTCGAGTTTTTGCCGTTTTTATATATTGATCTCAAAATTTTAGTTATGCATGTCGACAATGGATTGACTGCTGTTAATATCAAGAACAACTGCAAGGCACCCCCAACAATTTGTACCTTGCCGAGAATCGTAAATAAGCAAAAAAATAGAATAATTAAACCAATAGCATCCCGGGTTGAATCAAATGATAATTTTGACGATGACTTTAATTCGTCAATGTTTCGTACCGAAGATCTCATGTCGTCGGGTAATTCGCCATCAATAAATAAAGATATTTGTATTGAATCATTTTTTTGAAAATTATCAAAAGAAAATACTAATTCATTTTTATCTGGATCGGAGTTCGATGTTTCACTGTGGGGTATGATTATTGGGAATGTCTTGACATTATTTTCTAGGCAGTTTAAGTTTTTTGCCAATGGAATTATTATTTGAACATTGTCTACTCGTTTAAGTCCAGAATTCTTGATGATTGTGGTATATTTTGATAAATGCCTATACTCATGACCTTTGAACTGGATGGTTGTGTTAACATCTTTGTTGGTATCAAACAAGTCTGTAGCGATGTCATAAAAGCGTATCGTTTTTTCTTCAATTGTTGCTTTTGTTTTTGAGCGTCTAGATATGGTATAATTTACAATTTGAGTAAAAAAAGCACCGGCCAATCCTCCAGAAATCCAAGGTGAAAAATCAGAAAGATTAATATTTGGCATAGTATTGGCCTTTGCTTAAATATTTATTAAAATATCATTTTTAGTTATAGCAGTCAACTCATTCCCATGCGGTTGTTTTTCGGTATTTGGAAATAACCTTATGGAAAAAGGACGTTGGGAGTATACGGGGATTTCCTGAGATTTTGGCCCAGTGGGAAGCCCTAACCAAGGGGGCGATAGGAAAAGGCCCAGGACTGGTCCGGTAGAGAGCAGGGGAGGGGTGTCCGAGGAAAAGACCAAGCCCAGATTTCCCCAAAGGGGAGGGCTTCGGCATTTTGCTGAGAGAAAAACAGCGATATTGCTGGTGGTTGAAAATTCCAGTTTACTGGAACTTTTGATTTTCAGCAGATGGCGGGCTGAAGGACATTTCGGACCAGAAACGCTGGTGTTGATTCGCAGACTCCTGCGATTTTTCAACCCCAGATTGTTGCCACCGTCCCTGAACAGTCATCTTTCTGGTTTTGGCCAGTGGGGTGGGGGAGCACTGAAGCTATCTATTTGCAGTATAGGACTTTTTAAAACGCAGCTTCTTCGTTTTTGCCGGTCATGAGTCAGGGTGTGTCACGTGATGGAAAAAAGATTTAGAAACAATCAAGTTATGGTGCGTTATGTTTGTCAAAGATATCGTCAGAGAGAATACAAGGTTTTATGTTAAAAGTGAATTTGCCCCTACATCTACAGAATGGCCAGCCCTGTCGTTCTCCGTTAAAGGAGTTGCGAAAAGGTTCGCTAATATCTATAGTCGGGGTAGTGATTATGTCGTCACCGTAGGTACCAGTAACGCAGATAATACAAAAGATCCCGCTCACAGGCAGTCAATAATGTCAATTATGTCTGTTGAACCAAGGACGCTTTTAGATACAAGGACTCTTGTCAGCAAAGATGTCTGGAGCAGTGTTGTAAAAGAATACGGTCAAAAATGGGAATGGTCGTTGCCTGTTGAAAAAGCTTTTACTGTTGTTCATTTTCCTCGGGCACGCGCCATAATTCCACAAACATACAGTTTGCTCGGAAAGCCACAGAACTTTGGACGATGTGTCGAACTCCTAAGTGGTGAGAGGAAAAGTTTATATAATTTGTTAATTGAGCCTGTAAAAATTGCACCTACGCCACAAGCTCAAGATGCTTTGGACTTAAATACAGATGATGTTACTTTAAAAAAAGAAATTTCTCGTTTAATTAAATTGATTCTTCATGATGTTGAGTGCGCCGGCCAGGAAAAAGGAGGTGTATATCCTCCACGGAATTCGCCAAATGTATCTGAGCTCTTCTTAATTCTTATGAGAAAATGGCGTGAGCAAGGTGGTCGTTGTGGACTTTGCGGAGCTCCAATACCTCTTGCCACAAAAAACTATCTTTTGCAGATGTCAAGAGATAGGTTGGATAGTGATTGTAAAACTTATGATATGTCGAACCTGCACATAACTCATCTAGGGTGCAACTTGGGAAAGAATAAGGCTTCATTGGAAGACTGGTATGAATTCCTTGGAGCTCTTCGCGCATAGAGTTTATAGAATGAAATTTCCGACAATAATTAGCATTATTAACGACATGCCTATGCACTATGATGCTGAATTTGACTGGAAACCATGGTGTCGGATCGCAGGAACCTGCGACTTTTCAGCCCCATAATCCCGCCACCGTGACTGAAGCTGGCATGTTCCTGGTCCAGCAATAGGGCAGGGCAGTGCTGGTAAGTTAACATCCAGTAATGCTTCAGTTTGCCAAATACGAAATTCCCTTCGTTTTTGACTGGACGAAATTTAACGATTTGCCAGTAAAGCACCTTTTGCCGTTAATCCCCCCGCTATGTTGACATCTTTTCTTTTTAAGGTATTCTTATTTGATCAAATCAGAAATACCTTTTAAGGAGCAACACCTATGCCCCCAGTCTCTAAATTCGACGCGATGAAACTTCGCACCATGATCACCGAAGGGAAAAATGCCCAGCAAATCATCAGCGCGTTTGATATTGATAAGGTGACTTTGAAAAACCATCTCCTGAAGCTGATGCAGATGGATGAAAAGTTTTATAAGATTGAAGGGATGGATACTCGGGCGGTATCCGGGAATGCCAAATTTTCGAAAAATGGTCTCCGACTGTCCCCGACTCTTATGTCCAACTACGGTTTCACCGTGGGCGACGAGTTTAAGGTGTCGTGTATGGAAGAAGGGAAGATTGTGCTGGAAAAGAAATAGTTTATTTAGGTAAATAATAGTTAAAGCCCACGTTTTCCATTTCAGTGGATGGCGTGGGCTTCTTCGTGAAGATTTTATGGGGTTTAGTGTTGTGTTAACTCTTCAGTCGGGATGAGCTTGTCCAGATCAAGAAGGATCAGCAACCGATCATCTAGTTTGCCAACACCTTTAATATACTCAGATTCTACCCCAGAAGCAACTGGCGGTGGTGGCTCGACAGTGTTGGATTGAATCCGAAGCACTTCTGAAACCCCGTCTACGAGGAACCCAATAATAATTCCACGAATATCAACGACAATGATCCTCGTTTGACTGTCATGGGGACGCGATTCCATGTTGAAACGGCAGCGCAAGCCGATAACAGGGATCACCTTGCCTCGAAGGGTGATTACCCCTTCGACATGTGGGGGCGAGTTAGGTATTTTCGTAATATCCATTATACGGATGATCTCCTGAACTTCCAGGATATCGATCCCATACTCTTCTTCGCCTATTCCGAAGGTAACCAACTGGAGAAGTTCATTCTCCTGCTTTGCGATTGTGGTTTCGTCCATTACCTTCTCCCTAAAGCCAGGGATTTCTTTCCAGAGGGAAGTGCATTTGAACTCGATCCGCTGTCCGTTTTCATGTTATCGATGAGAGTCTTAAGAACTTGAGCTTGATTGGCTAGTTCAGTTACGGCTTGAGCTGATTCTCGCATTGCATCATAAGTTTCCATTGAAACTCTATTTACGTCTTCAATGCTGCGATTAATTTCTTCGCTGGCCGATGATTGCTCCTCTGAAGCCGTCGCTATCGAACGAACTTGATCCGTAGTGGCCTCAGCTAGAGAAACGATTTCTCGTAAGGATTCACCAGAAGTGTTGGCAAGCGTTGTGACCTCTTCGATAGCTTTTCCTGAACGCTCAACATTGTCGATATTTTTCTTAGTCCCATCCTGGATGCCCCTGATAGCCCGTCCGACTTCTTTGGTAGCAGTCATAGTTTTTTCGGCTAATTTACGGACCTCATCCGCAACAACTGCGAAACCTCGTCCTGCATCACCAGCTCGGGCTGCTTCGATGGCAGCATTTAAAGCCAAAAGGTTGGTCTGGTCAGCAATATCAGAAATGACATTCAGGATTTGACCGATTCCCTCAGCTTGTTTGCCCAAGTTTCCCATGTCATTTTTCATCTCTTGAGCATGTTGCTGGACCTGCTCGATACCACGGACAACATGACTGACTACCTTGGAGCCTGCTTCAGCCTTTGCTTTTGCTTGATCAGCGGTAGATGAGGCATTAGATGCATTTTTAGCTACTTCAAGGACTGTTGAATTCATTTCTTCCATAGAAGTAGCTGCATCGCCAACCCTACGCGATTGTTCTTCCGCCCCACGACTAGATTGTTCAATTTGTGCAGAAAGTTGCTCGGAAGCTGAAGTGATAATTTCAACGATCGATTCAAGCTGGGTTGCAGCTTGGAACATCCCCTCTGCTTTTGCGTGTTCAGCCTTTTCACGAGCTTCATCCGCCTCGATCATTGCTTCCTTGGCTTTTTCAGATTCCTGGTGGGCCTCTTCGCCCTTTTGCTCTGCCTCGGAAATCTTGCTCCGCAAAGCTTCGACCATGACCCGCAGACTGTCAGCCAAGTGTCCGATCTGGTCCCGCTGATGCACGTCCAAATCTTCATTCAGATTGCCATGGGCCACGGCTGCGGCGAAGATCATACCCTTCTTCAGCGGTGTCAGGATCGAATAGGTCAGGTACAGGCCCAGAAGTATGGCGAGGGTAGGGATAACCACCATCAAAACGATCATCACAATGATATTACTATCCACTTCAGTGAATGAAGTCGTTCTGGTCTTTTCGGCTATGGATTTGGACAAGTTTATGATGTTATCAAGGGCTTTAAGTGCTGCTAGATTGGCATCGCGCGCCGGTCCAAGGGCCATCTCCGTGGCCGAGGCCAGTATATTGATCTGGTCCGGAGTTGACTCCCACTCCTTTATTTTTGCAAATACTTCATTATTAGACTTCACACCAACAGCCACTAATCCTTGAAAATCTTCCCAAAGTTTCGCGGTCTCAGCTGAACGCGGTAGGGCTTCGTATTCTTTTGTAGCTTTTTGATAGGCATCGCGGTAATTCATCACGGCTTTGTACTGGGCTTGCCGTTCATTCTGTGGCAATGTTGGGATTAGCATTCCCCGTTGTGTGCCAACCAAGCCTACTATACCGATCTGTATTCGACCCAAAGCCTCGATGGCTGGTAAATTTAAATCGGCAATCGATTTCAAGGCGTTTTTAGAATTGAAAATGGATGAGTATCCGATAAATCCCAAAATTAGTGTCAGCAGGGCTATCAGTATAAAACCAGAGACGAGACGCACTGAAATACTTATGTTGTTCATTTTTACCCATTTTTTGTTAGGAGTTGTGTCATTAACTGCGACTTAATGAACTAAAATAGAATGCTACGCTCCGTCCACGAGGTGGATGACATATTTATAACGTCAAAATTTCGGTACATACTTTGCGATTTTTGCTATGGTATCATGCCTCAAAATTTGCCAAACAACAAGCATTCGCGGTATACAGATATCGACATTGTTGAAATACAATATTCTTTTTAAAAATTATAATTTAACTATCCCAGTGTTAGTTCTGAGTCCATGAATGTCAATGGCAAAATTTATAGAAATACATCATTTCCAGTACAATGGCAGTGCTCAATATTTGTGTTAACATGCTGAAATAGTGCGTTATTATTCATAGTCCGTCACTCCCAAAGTTCTTTTTCTTCTCCCTCCTGCAAAAAACATCGCCATCGCTGATATTTGAAAAGTCCAGTTTACTGGAACTTTTGATTTTTCGGGGATAGGTAGAATGCTGACCTATCGGGGCTGGATGGCGTTTAGGATCAAAAACAATGTTGTCGGATCGCAGGATCCTGCGATTTTTCAGTCCCAGTTTGTTGCCACCTGTCCTTTAACTCGCTCTGTCCCTGGTCCAACAATAGGGCAGGGCAGGGCAAGGCTGGCAAGTTATCATCCCGTAATGTTACACTTTCTCGAATGCGCGTTTTCTTTCGTTTTTGACTTATGCTTATTGTTGGGCGTTAGCCTTTAAGTATCATTTGCCGTTAAAAAGGATTAATCAGCTTTCGAGCTACTTTTGTTGACATCCTTCGTTTTTGAGATACTCTTGTTTAATCAAATCAGAAATACCTTTTAAGGAGATTAAACTATGGCTCGTGGAGAATCAAAATTCGATGCGGTGAAACTTCGTGACCTGATCAAAGAAGGCAAAAATGCCCAGCAGATCATGGACGTTTTTGGAGTGAAGAAACCGCAGCTGAAAACCTACTTGGCCAAGCTGATCCAGCTGGATGAGCAATTTTATAAGATTGTCGGCATGGAAGAGCGTGCTGTCGGTGGTGCTTCGAAGTTCGGTAAGAACGGAATCCACTTGAGCGCAGCCTTATTGAAGAACTACGGGTTCAGCCAGGGTGACGAGTTCAATGTGTCGTGCCTGGAAGAGGGCAAGATCGTGTTGGAGAAGAAGTAACTAAGATTTCAGATAGTTATGCAGATGGGCCCACGTCGTCCAAGAAAATTGGTTGGTGTGGGTCTTTATTTGTTGGCGGGAAGGAGATATAGGGTGCTTTGATTCTATTGATGGAATTCATCCACTCAAGTTTTAGCGTGAGGTAATTTGAGGTGTTACTGAATGGTTGAGATATGGCCTAAAAGACATCCAGTCATCTCCGGTATTATCATAACAGCTTTTGGCAGTATTTTTTTAAAGAGCCAAGGGAATTTTTAGAATCGTTGCTTATGCGCTTGTGGTCGATACAGGTAAATTTCTGGCGGTGGAGCGTCTTGACAATACACTAGCGAGAAGTTGGCATCAATCGGATAGCTGCGTGGTTAGAATGCATTTAACAAATTATAAGTGCTGAAGCAAGTCAATCAATTATGCAACATTGTTCGCAGCAGCTTGTTAATTATTTCATCTCTATTGTTCAAGAAAGAATATTACTGTTGGCCACATCGTGTTGTCCAACTGCGGAATGGATCGGCCGCACATTTGTTGGCCATTTTTTCAATATTAAATATTTCTATTCTAAGAGATCCGATAGTTTTGTGTATCTCATCTCGCCGAGAACCAGAACAATCTTCTGTTGCTAATATATTTTCAAGTATTTCTATGTTGCTAATTCGTAACTTTATTCGTGTTTTGTAGTTGTCAATGTCGAAGGCCTTGCTGTTTATAAATTCAGAAAGAGAACGGGTCAGGTTGTGATTCCGACGTTCAGAATCATTGTCTAGGGGAATAAGCCTATAGTATGGCGTTGTGTTGATTGAATAAATAATAGAATTTTTTGGGTCGCTACCAATTATATAACTAAACAAACTTGGTAAAAACTTATCCTTTTCCAAGGATATAGTACCTGTCCCGCCATCGGCTATGCAATAAATATGACAAGTGCTATTTGTTTCTTTTTCAATCACTTCTAATCCTCTTTGAAATTTTCCAGAAAAACTTATAACGTCACTTACACTCCCTTCTAATTTTTTTAACTGCTCGTCAGCCTTTTTCTTGCTTTCAGACGATGTTGTGGAAAATTCTATTAATCCTAATGCATATGCTCCGGGTGTATAGGAGGATACAAATTCAGATCCACAATCTTCAAAGAAAAGCTTTGGGTCCTCGCCGTAATTTTTCATACTGCGGATGACATGAGCGTCAACAGCATTTATAGGTTCAAAAATTTTTTAACCCAAAGAACTGCATATGAATGAGTGTAATCAAAATTGATTTGCGAAATTATATTTGAAGAAACTTCCGCACTTAAGTTAAATTTTTTTGGTTTAACCCCTAACTCTAGTTCTCTGTCAGTCTTGTTAAATAAGGATAATTGAGTGTCTAAAGAAAAGAAATTTGCTTCAATATGACCACCTTCAACTTGCCCAAGGCTTTGTAATTTTGAGAACTCTACACATTTCCCTCTTAGTCCTGAGTTTAAGGTAGTCACGAGCGGATTTATGCCAATGCCTATGTTGACATTTGAAATATTTTCATTGGCACCAAACAAATTTGTATCGTGCGTGATGTCAAAGGCCAAACCGGACTTTTTCGGTAAAAACAAAAGTAATGACAAAAAACTATAACATGAATAAGTCTTATGTATCTACATTGATTGGTATTTCCTATTAATTTCAAAAACTTTTTTTCGCATGTTAAGAACGCAATTATCTGCTCCTGTAAGGTCTGTTGCCTGCAACAAACAATTATCTGCCTCATTAAGTGCGCCTTGTATCTCACTTCTCTCGTCCTCATTTCTGATTTTTATGTTTTGGATTAGAATGTTTGTGTCTTGCCTGTACTGGACTAGACGTTTTTGAAGAATCTTATTTTCTTCTTCAATAGATCTTCTTCGGGCTTCTTCCTTTATGGTTTCGTTTGCTAGGCAAAGATTAGGAGCAATAACGCATAGTCCCACAGCATCTATTGGTGGCAATTTTCCCTCATCAAGCAAGCTGCTTAACCAACTTGCAGATGACGTCAGGGGAAGTGAAACAAGAAACGCTATAGCCAATGCACCAATCTTTATTCTGTTCACAAAAAACCTCACTTACCGTTACCGTTGTGATTGTATTTGGAATATTTCTTTTCGTAAGTTAATCATACATATATCAACCTCTGAGCCAGTTTTTGCATTTGAAGTACATATTTCGCCTCTTGTCAATGCCGCACGTATTTTCGATCGCTCATCTTCTGTTGATGAATTAATAAAAGCCAGCAAATCGTTGACTTGGTGTTGGTAATTCGTAAGTGCTTCGCGATAACGCTTATTTTCTTCAGCCAATTCACGCTGCCGCTGTGCTTCTTTTTCAGCTTCCTGGGCCGCACAAAGCGTAGGAGAAATAATACATGGATCGGTAGGTTGTATTGGCGGCAGTTTTCCTTCTAAAGCATCACTAAGCCAACTTGCAAAACTCGTTGCTGTAGATAAAAGAACAACACAAAGACACAATAAGATGATTTTTTTCATAAGCTTCGTTGACATCCTTTTGATAATTAAGTTGTTATTGAGTGGTGCCGCCAAAGGCTATTGCATTGTATTTTTGAGTTTATTATTGTTTACAACGGTTTACTAGTCGACAACACAACCAAGCCTAGTGTAAAAAAGCAAATAATTTGAGGGCTGATTAGCCAGTTGTCGGCATGACCATTGCCACGGAGGAGTAAATAGAATTTTGCACAATTTTATGCGATAGCAAAAAAAATTGCAACAACATTTTCGCTTTTTTTTTAGTTGATATTTTAATTGGTTGCCTTTGCATTGCGAATTATTATGATACCTTTCTCTCCTTTATCACGAAATGTGTCGATATTTCACTGTAGTATGTTAAGTATCTGAAAATATTGATTTTCTGTCTTTGCCGTTCCCAACTTCCTTTTTCTCCACCTCCCCACGAAAAATTCCTTGACCTCCCAGCCCGTGGGAGTGTAGTCCCCTCCGACCAACGACGAGCCAACAAGCGCCAACGTCTTTGGTACCCGAAAATTTCTGGGGAATGGAAAATTTAGGGTTGACTTCGGGAAGAGTTCGGAATAGATATCCCCTTCCCTGATTCTGTTTATAGGAGCGTAGCTCAGGGGGAGAGCACTTGCTTGACACGCAAGGGGTCGGGAGTTCAAATCTCCCCGTTCCTACCATGAACCTACAGGGAGGCTCCGGCCTCCCTTTTTTTAGATGCATGGGGGGCTACCCCCGGAGAAGGCGACGTGCAGGTCACAATCGAGGATCAATCCCTGGAGGCGGCGGCTGGCGAAGCCTGCGGCCAGGTTCTTTCCCGGGTCCTTTCCGGTAAACGACTGAAGAATACGGTGGCCTGTCTTGTTGACGGCCAACCGCGTGATCTCGCTTCGCCCCTGCCGGACGATGCCCACGAAATCGCGGCCATTGCCGCCGACACCCCCCAAGGCCTTTCCGTCATCCGCCACTCGGCCGCCCACATCATGGCCGAGGCCGTCAAGAAGCTCTTTCCCACGGTCCAGGTCACCATCGGACCGTCGATTGAAAACGGCTTCTACTACGATTTCGCTTACGAGCGCCCGTTTACCCCCGAAGATCTCGAAGCCATTGAGGCGGAGATGCACAAAAGCATCGCCGCCAATCACCCGTTTGCCTGCACCACCGTGCCCAAGGCCGACGCCAAGGCGCTTTTCGCCTCCCAGGGTGAGAGCTACAAGCTCGAGATCATGGACGAGAACATCGTCGGGGACATCGTGTCGCTTTATCGCCACGGCACCTTTACCGACCTGTGCCGCGGACCCCACGTGCCGCATACCGGCATGGTGCGGGCCGTCAAGCTGCTGTCGGTTGCCGGGGCCTACTGGCGCGGCGATGAAAAGCGCCCCATGCTCCAGCGTATTTACGGCACGGCCTTTGCCTCCGAAGCCGACCTCAAGACCTATCTGCGCCACCTGGAAGAAGCCAAGAAGCGCGATCACAGAAAGCTCGGCGCGCAGCTGGACATGTTCAGCTTTTCCGAAGAAGTGGGCGCGGGCATGTGCATCTGGCACCCCAAGGGCGAGTTGGTGCGCACCATTTTAGAGGACTTCGAACGCCGCGAGCATCTGCGCCGGGGCTATGATCTGGTGCGCGGCCCGCTGATTTTGCGCCGGGAACTCTGGGAACGCTCGGGCCACTACGACAATTACCGCGAGAACATGTATTTCACCGAGATCGACGAGCAGTCCTACGGCATAAAGCCCATGAACTGCCTGTCGCATATGCTCATCTTCAAGTCGCGCATCCGCAGCTACCGCGATCTGCCCCAGCGCTACTTTGAGTTGGGCGTGGTGCATCGCCACGAAAAATCCGGCGTGCTCCACGGTTTGCTGCGCGTGCGCCAGTTCACCCAGGACGACGCCCACATCCTGTGCCGCCCGGACCAGCTCCAGGCCGAGATCACCGGTGTTGTGCGCTTTGTCCAGGATGTCCTCGGTCTTTTCGGCTTTGATTTTGAGGCCGAGCTGTCCACCCGCCCGGAAAAGTCCATCGGCTCCGACGAAGACTGGGACCGCGCCACCAAGGCGCTGGTCGACGCCATGGAGTCCATCGGCCTGCCCTATGAAGTCAACGCCGGCGACGGGGCCTTTTACGGGCCGAAGATTGACATTAAGCTCAAGGATGCCTTAGACCGCCGGTGGCAATGCGCCACCATTCAGTGCGACTTCACCTTGCCGGAACGCTTCGATCTTGTGTATACGGATGCTGACGGGGAGCGTAAGCGGCCGGTGATGTTGCATCGGGTCATTTTGGGCGCTGTGGAGCGCTTCCTCGGCGTGCTCATCGAGCACACGGCCGGGGCGCTGCCCACCTGGCTTGCCCCGGTGCAGGCCCGCATCCTGATCGTGACGGATGCCCAAAAAGAATTTGCCGAGTTGGCTTTGGCCAAACTCAAGGATGCCGGCATCCGGGCAGAACTTGATGATCGTAACGAGAAACTGGGCTTCAAGGTTCGCGAGGCCCAGGTTGAGAAGATCCCCTACATGCTCGTGGCAGGGGACAAGGAAAAGGAACTCGGCGGCCTGAACGTGCGGCTGCGGTCCGGGGAAAATCTTGGCGTCAAGACCCTGGACGAGGTAGTGCTGCTGATCACGGCCGATTGCCAAGAACCATTCAAGCGTGGAGGGATGCGCTATAACTTCTGCTCCCAGTAGTGATCCTCGGTGTAACCACCGGATCCGCGCCCGCGAGGTGCGGGTGATTGCCGACGACGGCTCGCAGGTGGGCATCATCCCAACCAGCGAGGCGTTGCGCATGGCCCAGGAAAAGGGCCTGGACCTCGTAGAGGTCGCGCCCAATGCCGAGCCGCCTGTCTGCCGGATCATGGATTTCGGCCGCTTCAAGTACCAGCAGCAAAAAAAGGTGCAGGAAGCCCGAAAGAAAGCAACCACGGTTCAGCTGAAGGAAATCAAGGTTCGGCCCAAAACCGACGAGCACGATTACCAGACCAAGCTCAAGCATATCCGTCGTTTTCTCGAAGACGGAGACCGCTGCAAGGTCACGGTGTTTTTTCGTGGCCGCGAAATCGTGCATAAGGACCGGGGACAGGTCATCCTGGCCCGGGTGGTGGTCGACCTTGGCGAGCTGGCCAAGGTGGAGCAGGAGCCCCGTACTGAGGGGCGCATGATGACCATGCTGCTGGCCCCCCAAGTCAAGAAACCCATCGCGCCAGCCTAGGGCTGGCGCGTCACTGAAGGAGTCCGTCATGCCCAAGATGAAGACCAACCGCAGCGCTGCCAAACGCTTCGGCAAAACAGGTTCCGGCAAGTTCACCCGGCGTCGCCAGAACCTGCGCCATATCCTGACCAAGAAAAACGCCAAACGGACCCGCCGTCTGGGACAGGGCACTCTGGTCGATTCCGCCAACATCAAGGCCGTCAGCCGCCTTTTGCCTTACGCCTAGGTCCGAAAGGACCTGGCATCCATGCTTGAAGGAGCAGATATATGCGCGTGAAAAGGGGACAAGCCGCCCATAAACGGCACAAGAAATTTCTTAAAATGGCCAAAGGTTACGTCGGAGCTCGCAGCAAGCTGTACGAAACCGCTCGCGAAGTTGCCGAACGTTCGTTGGTCTATGCTTACCGCGACCGCAAGCAGCGCAAGCGCCAGATGCGCAAGCTCTGGATTCTGCGCATCAACGCTGCCGCCCGTGAAAACGGCATGTCCTACAGCGTGTTCATGCACGGTCTGACCCTGGCCGGCATCGAACTCGACCGCAAGGTCCTGGCCGACATGGCCGTTCGCGAAAAGGACAGCTTCGTGAAGCTGGCGGAGCTGGTTAAATCCAAGGTGAACTAAGTGTCCGGACTTTCGCTCGTTGCCGAGCTCGAAGGCCTGGTCGAGACGTGCGCTGCACGGCTCGACCGGGCCTTGGCTCTTGAAGAGCTTGAGGCCGCCCGGGTCGAGTATCTCGGCCGCAAGGGCCAGTTGGCTGCCATCATGTCCCGGCTGCCGTCCCTTGAACCCGACGCCCGCCGCGAGGCCGGCAAAGCCGCCAATACCGTCAAGGAGCGCCTCACCGCCCTCTACGACGGCCGTCTGGCTGCGCTCAACCGGGCCGCCATGGACGCCGCCCTGGCCGATTTCGACCCCACCGTGCCCGGATTCACTCCCTTTGCCGGGAGCCTCCATCCGGTCACCCTGGTTACGGCCGAAATCTGCAAAGCTCTGGAGGAACTCGGTTTCTCCATCGTCACCGGGCCTGAGATCGAAACCGACTACTACAATTTCGAAGCGCTCAACATGCCCCCGGAGCATCCTGCCCGGGACATGCAGGATACGCTGTACATTTCCGATTCGGTGGTCCTTCGTACCCACACCTCGCCGCTGCAGATCCGCACCATGCTGGCTCAGAAGCCGCCTGTTGCGGTCATCGCTCCGGGCAAGGTCTATCGCCGCGACTCCGACATCACCCACACGCCGATGTTTCACCAGATCGAGGGGCTGCTCGTCGATGAGGGCGTGTCCATGGCCGATCTGCGCGGCACGCTGACCGCCTTTGTGCGCCGCATCTTCGGACCGTCCACCAACGTGCGCTTTCGGCCGAGCTTTTTCCCCTTTACCGAGCCGAGCGCCGAAGTCGACATCTCCTGCGTCATGTGCGGCGGCAAGGGCTCGACCGCGGCCGGACCGTGCCGGGTGTGCAAGGGCACGGGCTTTGTCGAGATTCTCGGTTGCGGCATGGTCGACCCCAACGTCTTTGACGCCGTGGGCTATGACACCGAACGCTATACCGGCTTTGCCTTCGGCATGGGTGTCGAGCGCGTCACCATGCTCAAGTACGGCATCGGCGATTTGCGGATGTTTTTTGAAAACGACGTCCGGTTTCTGAGTCAATTTTAATCGGGGTTCGTCCCTGACACGTCGGGGTTCCTCCGGTCCTGTCTTCACCTGTCTCCACACTGTGCCGCAAAAGGTTTTGGGGAAGGTGGGGTCCGGGGAGGGAACCCCTTTTTGCAAAAGGGGTTCCCTCCCGGCCGCCGGAGGCGTATCATCATGCTGCTCAGTCTGTCCTGGCTTCGCGAACTGACTCCTTACCAAGGCACGGCCCAGGAATTGGCCGACCGCCTGACCATGCTCGGGCTTGAAATCGAAGAGATCAAAAATCCCTTCGAGGCCATCATGGGCGTGGTCGTCGGCCGCGTGCTGACCCGCGAGGCCCACCCCGATTCCGACCATCTGTCCTGCTGCACCGTGGATGTCGGCGGCCCGGAGCCGCTGCCCATCGTCTGCGGCGCGGCCAACGTCGCAGCCGGACAACTCGTGCCCGTGGCCACCGTCGGCGTCACCCTCCCTGGCGGACTGACCATCAAAAAAAGCAAGATTCGCGGCCAGGAATCCCAGGGCATGATCTGCTCCGAGTCCGAACTCGGACTGGCCGAGGAGAAAAGCCCGGGCATCATGGTCCTGCCCGAGTCCTGCCGGATCGGCGTGGCCCTGCCCGAGGCCCTTGCCCTGGATACCTGCGTGCTTGACGTCTCCATCACGCCCAACCGGGCCGACTGCCTGTCCGTCCTTGGCATTGCCCGGGAAACGGCCATGGCCTTTGACCTGCCGCTCACCCTGCCGGCCGTGGCCTATCCCGAAGCCGGGGACGACGCTGCCGGACAGGTGGCCATTGCCATCGAGGACCCGGACCAGTGTCCGGTCTACCGGGCCAAGCTCCTTTCCGGGGTCACGGTCGGGCCGTCCCCGGACCGCATCCGCTGGCGGCTCATGGCCATCGGCCAGCGCCCCATTTCCAATATCGTCGACGCCACCAACTACGTGCTTTTTGAACTGGGCCAGCCCCTGCACGCCTTTGACCGGCAAAAGCTGGCCGGCAACGTGGTCGGGGTGCGTCTGGCCAAAGAGGGTGAGAAAATCGTCACCTTGGACGGCCAGGAACGGCTGCTGACCGGCCGTGACCTGCTTATTTGCGACGCCGAAAAGCCGGTGGCCCTGGCCGGCGTCATGGGCGGCGCCAACAGCGAGATGGAAGCCGGCAGCACCGAGGTGCTCCTGGAGTGCGCCGTGTTCCGGCCCGGCACCATTCGCAAGACCGCCCGCCGGCTGGCCCTGCCAAGCGAAGCCTCGTACCGCTTCGAGCGCGGCGTGGATCAGGTCGGTTCGGTCTACGCCATGAACCGGGCCGTGGCCCTTATGCTCGAAACCGCCGGCGGCACGGTCCTGCCCGGCGTGGCCGCGGCCGAGCCAAAGCCGTATGTGCCCCGCGGCATCGGTTTCCGCCCGGCCCGGGCCACCATGCTGCTGGGCGAGGCCATGCCTGAAGACTTTTGCCGCAAGGTCCTCTCCGGCCTGGGCTGCGTCCTGACCGACAGCGATCCCTCCGGGGCCATGGCCGTGACCCCGCCGTCCCATCGGCTGGACCTCGAACGCGAGGCCGATCTGATCGAGGAAGTGGGGCGGGTCTACGGACTCGACCGCATCGCCCCGCGCCTGCCCCGGGTGGCCAAGGCCCTGGACGACGTGCCGGCCGAGTCGGAATTCGGCTTCTGGTCACGGGTGCGCGCCTTTGCCGTGGGCCTGGGCCTTCGCGAGGCCGTCAACTACAGCTTCGTCGGCCACAGCGACCTGGACATTCTGTGCCTGGACGCTGCCTGCCGGGTGTCGGTGGCCAATCCGCTGTCCGAAGACCAAAATGTCATGCGGCCCATGCTGGCTCCGGGCCTCCTTGGCACGGTGCGCCACAATCTGGCCCAGGGCAACGCCAACCTGCGCCTGTTTGAAGTGGCCCGCATCTTTACCGCCGACCCCGAAGCCGAGTCCACGGCTCGGGAGGCCGGACGCCTGGGCCTGGTGCTCCACGGCTTGCGCCATCCCGAAGGCTGGCCCTGGCCCAAGGACGAGACTGCCGGCTACGCCGACATCAAGGGGTTGGTCGAAGCGCTTGTGGCCCATTTCAAGCTGCCGCCCGCCGTGTTCACCCGCGACGACGCCCTGCCCTGGCTGGCCCCCCAGGTGACGGTGACGGTGGCCGGCAAGGCCCTTGGCCTGATCGGCCAGGTGACGCCGGAAGTGGCCGATGCCTACCACGCCCGCCATCCCCTGTGGCTGGCCGAGCTTGACCTTGATCTCCTGCGCGCCCTGGCCGGCGGTGTGGCCCGAGGCTTTAAGACCCTGCCCGGATTCCCGCCGGTGCGCCGCGACATCACCCTGGCCGTGCCGGCCGGGGTCAGCGTCGGGGCCATTTTGGAGGCCGTGGTCGCGGCCAAGGCACCCATCTTTGAGGATGTGCTGCTCATTGACGCCTACAAGCCGGAA
>NZ_MLBG01000087.1 GCF_001936595.1 Desulfovibrio sp. DV | reverse complement strand
CGGCCAATCCTGCCAGACGCTTTTTTCCGGCCCCTCGTTTGCCGAGGAAAAGGCCCGGCCGGTCTGGGACCCCAAGTACCAGATGTTCGGCCTGGAGCATGACCCGGACGTCAACGCCAAGAGCCCGTTTGTTCTCCATTACGACCGCGACGAGAAGCCCAATTTCCAAGGCGTGCCCCTGGGCCGCGTCTATTACGGCTGCAACAAGGCCTCGGGACGCTTCTCCCTGGTCCTCATGACCCACGACCTGCTCTCCGTGCCAAAGCTCGTCCAGAAGGCCTCGGCCCTCTACGGCCCGCCCACCATGACCACCATGATCCAGACCATCTGGAACCTGCCGGACCTCTACGTCCAGATCGATCAGGTCTACATGATCATCTACGACGCCCGGGCCGGCAAACCAGGCGGCCTGTCCTAGGCATGGCTTCCGGGCGCGACCTGCGCTTCATCGAGGCGGCCCGCACCCTGGCCATGGCCGTGGTCGTGTGGTCCCACGCCAGCAACACGGTGTATTTCCGGGAAGGTGATTTTTCCGTCACACCCTTGTTCACCTCCTGCCTGGTGACCTTTGCCGTGCCGGCGTTTTTCTGTATTTCCGGCTACCTGCTCTCGCTTTTCGCCCCGCCGCCCGGCCAGTCCCAGACGCTGCGCCCGCTGCGCCAGGCCAAAAAAATCGTACTGCCGTTTCTGGCCTGGAACGCCGCCAGCCTGCTCGTGCTGCGTCTGGGCTACGGGATACCGCTGGTTTCCTGGACCGGGCTCACCGACCTGCTCACCGGCGTGGCCCAGCTCTACTATCTCTTCGCCCTGCTCCAACTCCTCGTGCTGACCGCCCTGGCCGCCCCCT
This sequence comes from Desulfovibrio sp. DV, assembly GCF_001936595.1. Lineage (GTDB taxonomy): Bacteria > Desulfobacterota > Desulfovibrionia > Desulfovibrionales > Desulfovibrionaceae > Solidesulfovibrio. Next base: position 20,471 of record NZ_MLBG01000087.1, on the reverse strand, counting down.
TTGCCACCCCGCAACGGCTGACCGCCTGGACCGCCATCGCGGCCATCGTCACCCTGGGCTTTTACACCGCCTCGACCCTGGCCCTGTACGCCAACCCGCCGACCAGCCACGCCTTTGAACTGGTGGCCATCAAGTGCGGCCCGGTCTGGATGGGGTTTTTCTTCCTGGGCGCCTGGCTGGCCCGGCGAAAAGACGTCTTTGACGCCCTGTCCCGGCGCTGGCCGCTGCTTGTGGCCCTGGCCATCGCCGCCTTCCTCGTCTATCTGGCCGAGGTGGACGGCCAGGCCCGCCGCCTGGGGGCCAACTACCGCCAGTATTTCCTGCTCTCGGGTCTTTTGTTCCAGACCGCCGGCACCCTGGCCCTGCTGACCGCCTGCCGGGCGGCCGAAGCCCGGGGCGGGCGGCTTTTTGCCCTCCTGGCCGATACCGGCCGGGACACGCTTGGCATCTATCTGGCCCATTACGCTATTGTCCTGGTTTTCTACGCGCTCATCCCCCCGCCCGTGGCCCCGGCCCTGCGCCTGCCGGTCGGCGCGGCCGCCATGGCCGTCTCCTTCGCCGGCTCCCTGGCCCTGGCCCGGCTGGCCCGCCGCCATGCCGGCTCCCGGCTTTCCCGATTGTTTTTCGCTGTTTAGGGAAAAGAGCCTCCGGCGGCCGGGGGCCTGAGGCCCCCGGACCCCCCAAAGGGGTAAAGGGGACGGCGGTACCGTGGGGCTGGACGGAATCGGGAACAACCGATTGCGTCGGCCGGGTGAGGGGAGCCCCCGGACCCAGGCAAAGGTTTGACCACTTCTTTAATTGACAATGATTTTCAATTTCGACTAAAGGATTCCCAGAGGCCACGCGGACGGCCCCGGAGGATCCATGGAACGAAAGACCCTGTTTGACAACGCCGAGTTTGCCTGCCCCATCGTCGGCACCTGCCTGACCCTGTCCGAACTGCGCCGGATCTGCCGCAAGTTTGGCGATGCCGTGCCTGAAAATGCCTCGGACTACGAGGCCCACGTCTTTTTGGTGGGACAGGCCAAGATAGCGGGCAGCGCAGCGGTCAAATACCTGCAAAAATATCTGGACAAGAAATACCGCCGGGATCTGCGCGCCTTTTTCAAGACCGAAGACGAGGCCGAGCTGCGTCGGATGTGGCGCGACAGGGCCGAGGCCGGCGACGTGCCCGGACCGTTCTGGGCGCTGATGTGCCACCCGACAGCCAGCGACGGCCTCCTGCGCGACGTCTACGGCGAAATCCACATGCTCTCCCATCGGGTGGGCGCGGCCAACCGGGCCGACCTGTCCAAACTCTCGCGCCTGGAGGACAAGCTGGCCGAGGTGACTGCCGCCCTGGAGGAAAGCAAAACCATATTGCGCCAGGCCGTGTCGGTCTGGAAAACCCGCTGCCGCCAGGCCATGGAAGAACTGGCCGCCGAACGGGGCAAACGCCAAAGCGCCGAACGCGAACGCATTTCCCTGCGCGAGGCCATTGAAAATTCCGCTGTCGCGGCCGTGCGCCGGGACCGCGACGTCATGCGCGGCCAGCTCCTGGAACTGTCCGATCGCCTGGAATCCACCGAAGCCGAAGCCGCCCGCCAGGCTGTCCTGCTGGAACGGATGCACGCCGATCTGCAAAAAACCCGACAGGATCTGGCCGACCGCGACAGCGAAGTGGCCGCCCTGGAAGCCTCCCTCTTTTCCGCCCTGGGCGACGCCGCCGCTGCCCACGCCGCCCACGCCGAACACCACCTGGAAGAACTGGCCGCCCTTGGCGAACCCCTGGCCGGGCACTGCCAAAGCGACACCCCCTGCACCGGCGAATGCGCCACCAACCCAGCCGCCTGCAAATGCCGGGCGGCCCTGGAACGCGGCCTGCCCGTGTCCAGCGCCATCACCGGCAAGCGGGTGCTCTACGTCGGCGGCCGGTCCTCCCTCGTCTCCCACTACAAAGTCCTGGCCGAGAAATTCGGCTGCGAACTCCTGCACCACGACGGCGGCCGGGAACAGTCCTCCCACCGGTTGTGGGAACTGCTCGGCTCGGCCGACGCCGTGGTCTGCCCCGTGGACTGCGTCAGCCACGAAGCCTGCTCTCTGGTCAAACAAGCCTGCAAAGGCTGTCTCAAACCCCTTATCCTCGCCCGATCCTCGGGGCTTTCCAGCCTCGCCCGCTCCCTGGCCGAACTCGGCGCGCCGGCGCAGTAGGCCTCCCACCATCTCCGGGCCACGGTTGCATCCGCCGGCCCGACCGGCTATTCCTTTCGGGAAGCGCTCCGCACGGGGCGCTCCCCAAAGGAGATTTTTTTATGACCCCTCGCCGCAATATTTCCTCCGGCTCCAAATGGGAACCGCTGCTGGGCTATTCCCGGGCCGTCGTGGCCGGCAACACCGTCTACGTCTCGGGCACGGTCGGCGCTGCGGCCGATGGCACCATCCCGGACGGGGCCTATGCCCAGACCGTGCGCGCCCTGGAAATCATCCGTGACGCCCTGGCCCAGGCCGGCGCTGACCTGACCAATGTCGTGCGCACCCGGCTCTTTTTGGCCGACATGGGCGATTTCGACGCCGTGGCCAAGGCCCATGGCGAGGTGTTCGGCGATATCCGCCCGGCCACCACCATCGTCGAAGTGTCCAAGCTCGTGGACGCCGCCTTTCTGGTCGAAGTCGAAGCCTTGGCTGTTCTTTAGGCGAGAGACGGGGAAAGGCAGGAAGCGTGCCTCCGGCGGCCAAAGGGCTGAGCCCTTTGGAATCCCACCTGGAGGCCAGGGGTAAAGGGGGCGGTGTTCCCGCGGCGGTGGCCGGCAGCGGAACAAAAACGCCAGTCGGCCGGGCAAGCCTCTTTTCTCAAAGGTTCTTTTGGGGGGCCAGGGCGGAGTCGGGGACTCACGGTCTGTGGCTGCCGCCGCCCGCGCGGGCCAGGAAGACAGTGCAGCGCAAGCCGCCTTTTGGTCCTTGCCGTTCGGGAAATCGTGACCATGTTCTCCGAAGCCGTCCCGCACGGCCCGGCGCGTGGCAATTTCGCAACAAGCCGGTTCGTTTCCCCTTGCGGGGAATGTTTTTTGCGGGTAATTTGTGAAAAAAGTATCATAATGAGGCCCGCAGCCCATGAAACATGAGATCGTCATCTGCATGGGCAGTTCGTGTTTCGCCAGAGGCAACCGCAAACACCTGCTCATGATCGAACAGTATCTGGCCGACCACGGGCTGACCGAATCCGTTGTCCTGACCGGCTCACGCTGCGAGGACCAGTGCCGTTGCGGACCCAATATCCGCATCGACGGACAGCTTTACGGCGACATCAGCGGCGAACGGCTGCTCGAACTCCTAAGCCGCCATCTGGCCGGCTGACTCCCTTGCCCAATGCCCACCCAGGCGGTACACAGGCGTTTGCCCGGCCAAATCCACCCCGCTTTCGCCGCCCGGTCCATCCCCGGCGGCCCCGGACAGCTCCAGAGACGACCGTAAAGACATCCCCCGGGAGGCGACATGCTTTCGCACTATCCCATTTATACCATTGAAACCGAATGCCAGGACTGCTACCGCTGCCTGCGCCAGTGCCCGGTCAAGGCCATCCAGGTGGAAGGCGGCCGGGCCACGGTCGTGCCGGAACTGTGCATCGCCTGCGGCCAGTGCGTGGCGGCCTGCCCGTCCCAGGCCAAGCAGGTGCGAAACGACCTGTTTACCGTCTACAAGCTCCTGCGCTCCCAACGCCTGACCTACGTCTCCCTGGCTCCGTCCTGGGTGACGGAATTTCCCGACGTCTCGCCGGAGTCCATGATCGCGGCCCTGCGCAAGCTCGGTTTCTCCGGGGTGTCGGAAACGGCCCTGGGCGCCCAGGAAGTCTCGGCCGCCGTGGCCGGCATCCTGGCCCAGGGCGGCCCGCGGCTGCAGCTCTCCACCGCCTGCCCGGCGGCTGTGGATTTCATCCGCGGCTACATGCCCGAACTGGTCCCCAACCTGACGCCCCTGCTCTCGCCGCTGCTCTCCCATTGCCGGATGCTGCGCCGGGCCTACGGCCAGGACATCGGCGTGGTCTTTTTCGGTCCCTGCGTGGCCAAAAAGACCGAATCCGACAACCATCCGGCCCTGCTCGACGCGGCCATGACCTTTACCGATCTGCGCGTCATGCTGCGCGAGGAACATATCCGTCCGGAAGACCTCATCCCCGGACCGGCCGACATGTTCATGCCCCATCCGGCCAGGGAGGGCGCGCTGTATCCCGTTGAAGGCGGCATGTCCGACACCATCAAGGCCTATGCCGGCAACGACAAGGTCTGCTTCACCACCCTCTCCGGCATCGCCACCATCGAGTCGGCCCTGCAGGGCGTGCACAACCACGTCCTGCCGCGTCCGGTCTTCATCGAGATGCTGGCCTGCGTCGGCGGCTGTGTCCGGGGGCCCTGCGTGTCCAGCCGCCGGCCGCGCCTGCTCGACCAGCTCGAAGTCTTCTCCCGGGCCATCCAGCCCGGCAGCGGTCTGGCCGTGCGCCAACCCGAGCTGTCCATTGGCGAACGCAAAAACCCCTCCCCCGTGGACCTGCCGGTCTACAGCGAGGACCAGTACACCCGGGTGCTGCGGCTTATTGGCAAGTTCGGGCCGGAGGATGAAATCAACTGCGGCGGTTGCGGCCACGAATCCTGCCGGGGACTGGCCAGGGCCATGCTGGAAGGCCTGGCCGAACCGTCGATGTGCGTGCATTTCCTGCGCAAGCGGGCCACCAGAAAGGCCAATGCCCTGTTGCGCTGCATCCCGGCCGGGGTGGTCATTGCCAACAACAAATTGCAGATCATCGAGTGCAACGAGCATTTCGCCCGGCTCTTTGGCGAGGAGACGCTTATTGCCTACGAGGCCAGTCCGGGCATGGAGGGCGCTGCCCTCGATAAGATCGTGCCGTTTATCAGCCTGTTTCGCCGGTCGCTGGAGACGGAAACCGACATCCACCGCGATGCCCTTCGCTACGATGACCGGGTGTTTAGCGTCAGCATCTTCACCATCGAACCGCGAAACGTCATCGGCGGCATCGTCTTTGACGTCACCGGCAGCGAGCTGCGCCGCGACGAGATCGCCAACCGGGCCAGGGAGATCATTCGCAAGAACCTGGAAACCGTGCAGGAGATCGCCTGCCGCCTGGGCGAGAACATGGCCGATACCGAAATTCTGCTGCGCTCCCTGGCCGAAGGCTTCTCCAGCGGGGCCAAGCGCATTGGCGACAAGGACATGCGGGGTCGCCGGTCATGACCGAAGACGTATTCGTGGAAGTGGAGGCGACCCAGCGCAACCGCTATGGCGAGGACATCTGCGGCGACGCCTTCAAGACTCTGCGCATCGCGGATGAGGGCCGCGTCATTGCGGTCCTGTCCGACGGCCTGGGCCATGGCGTCAAGGCCAGCATCCTGTCGCTCATGACCGCCACCATGGCCCTCAAATACACGGCCAAGGACGCCGACATCGTGCGCACGGCCGAAGTCATCATGGACGCCCTGCCGGTGTGCCAGGTGCGAAAAATCAGCTACGCCACCTTCACCGTGGTCGACATCTTCTCCGACGGAGCCACGCGGGTGGTCGAGATGGACAACCCGCCGGTGATCCTGCTGCGCGGCGGCCAGGCCCAGAACCTGGAATACGAGGAAGTGGCCTCGCCGCGCTACAACGACCGGGTCATCCGGGTCTACGACCTGACCATGAAGCCCGGCGACCGCCTGATCTTCACCTCCGACGGCATCACCCAGGCCGGACTTGGCTCGGAGCGGATGCGCCTGGGCTGGCGCATCAAGGGCTGCCGGGAGTATGTCGAGGAAGTCGTGGCCAAGGACCCGTCCATCTCGGCCCGCACCCTGTCCCAGAAGATCCTCGGCCAGGCCCTTCGCCAGGAGCCCTTTCAGCGGGCCTACGACGACATGACGGCGGCGGTCATCTACTTCCGCCGGCCGCGCCGGGCCATTGTCCTCACCGGTCCGCCCTACGCCGCCCACCGCGACAAGGAATTCGCCGAGATGCTGGCGGAATTTCCCGGCCGCAAGATCATCTGCGGCGGCACCACCGCCAATATCGTGGCCCGGGAACTGGGCCGCACCATCCGCGACAGCCTGCGCGGCGGCGGGGCCGGCGACATCCCGCCGGCAGCGGAAATGGATGGGGTGGATCTGGTCACCGAAGGCATTTTGACCCTGACGCGGGTGGCCCGGCTGCTGGAGCAGGATGAAGCGCCCCGGGAGAAAAATCCGGCCGCCCAACTCTACGATATTTTAGTCGACAGCGATTCCATCGAATTTGTGGTTGGCGCACGCATAAACGATGCCCACCAGGACCCCAACCTGCCCATCGACCTGGAGATCCGGCGCAACATCATCAAGCGCATCTGCACGGTGCTGGAAGAAAAATATCTCAAGGAAACCCGGATGAGCGTTTTTTAACGCCGCCGGCCCCAAAAAGGGCCGCGTCCCGCCGGAAACCGCCAAGCCAGGCTGGACGCGACCCCGCACCGGGCAGGGAGAATTACTCCCCGACGGCGCAAGCCTGATCGGGATACGCCCGGGCCGGCAGGGCCTCGGCGAAGTGCCCAAGAATCGTTTTATACAGTTTGCTGCCGCAACCGGCCCGGCCCCGGGCCAGCTGCAAGGCCTTTTCAAACTGGGCCGCAGCCTCGTCGTGCTGTCCGGACTGGTGCAGGGTCAGCGCCAGCCGGTAGGCTGCATTGGCCGTCACCACGTCCAGGCCGCCGTCTGTCTCACCCAGGGCCACCGATTGGCGCAGCAATTCCTCGGCCCGGAGCAAATCACCCGAGGCCATGGCCTCCATCCCTGTTTCGCGAAGCTTGCGCACCTTGCTGGTGAGCAGGCATTTTCCACCTGTGCAAGCCATATTTTCTCTCCTGCTGCGCCTTCTGTCGCACCCGGCCGCCGGAGCAACGGTGCTTCCCGTCAAGCGCCAACGGCCACGGCCCCCTCGCATCTTTTTCATACGCAAACGGTGGCTCTTCGGCGCAGCAACGCCCACAGTTAAATCAAACTCCTCCAGGAGGGGATTCCAAAGGGACTCAGTCCCTTTGGCCGCCGGAGGCATCTTTCCTTGCCTTCGCCTTCGCCCTTGCCTTCGCCTTCGCTCTAGGCCGCGCTTTGCAGCACGTCCCTGGCCCAGCTGACGGCCTCGGCCTTGTCCGGGTCGCCGTCGATTTTAAGCGGCATCCCCACCACTTTGGCCCCGAGCTGTTCGGCCTTTTCGGCTATGGCGTCCACGGCTCCGCAAAAGTGCGTGTAGCTGGAGTCGCCGCAACCGAAAACGGCCACCTTGCGTCCTTCCAGGCGGGCTTTTTCCAGTTCGTCGTAGAGGGGCACGAAGTTTTCCTGGAGTTCGATTTCGTCATCGCCCCAGGTGGAGCAGCCGAAAAGGATCAGATCGTAGCCCTCGGCCAGCCCTTCGGCCGAGACGTCGGCCGCGTTTTTCAAGTCCACCGTCATGCCTTCGCCTTGAAGCGTCTGGGTCACATACTCGGCCACCGATTCCGTATTGCCGGTGGTGGACCCGAAAACGACGAGCGCCTTGCCCATATTCGACTCCGTGGTGGTTTGCGGAAATGCGGCCGTCTCGGGGGAGGCGGCCTCTGTGTTGTTTTGGTATTTAATGAAAATGATTTTCAGTGTCAATATCATTCATAGGCATTTCCCGTTCTTCCCCAAACGCCCGGCCCGCAGTAGGTATGCCGCAGCAAATCGCAGCCAGGGAGGGAGCATGGCCCGCAATATTGAGATCAAGGCCCGGATCGAGAGTGTGGCCGCCGTGGCCCGGGCCGTGGCGGCCCTGGCCACGGCCGGGCCCACGGTTCTGACCCAGGACGACACGTTTTTTCATTGCCCAACCGGCCGCCTCAAGCTGCGCCAGCTCTCTCCCAATGAGGGCCAGCTCATTTTCTACCAGCGCCCGGACGTGGCCGGCCCCAAGACCTCGCACTACGACATCACCCCGACCGACGTACCGGCCGCCCTGCGCCGCACCCTGGGACTGGCCCTGGGGGAATGCGGCCGCGTGCGCAAAGCGCGCATCCTCTACCTGTGCGGCCGCACCCGGGTGCATCTGGACCGGGTGGCGGGACTGGGGGACTTTCTGGAACTGGAAGTGGTTCTTGACGAGACGGAAGACGAAACCGCCGGGCTGGCCAAAGCACACCAACTCATGGCCGCTCTGGGCATCGGCCCGCAGAATCTGGTCACCGGGGCGTATGTCGATCTGCTGGCAGCGGCCGGCCAGGACGGTCGGCCGCTGTAATAGACGGGAAGCGTCAGGCCAGTTTGGCGGACAGCTCGCCCCAACGCATATACAGGCGCTCCACTTCGGCTTCGGCTGCCTGGAAAACCTCCAGACGCCGGGCCAATTCGTGGCCGTCAGTGGCCACGGCCGGGTCTTCCAGGGCCTCCTTGGCAGTCGAAACAGCCGTTTCCGCCGCCAGGATGGTCTCTTCAATCGTGTCGTATTCCCGCTGTTCCTTGAAGCTCAGTTTCTTCGAGGCCGGTTCGCCCTTGGGCTTGCCCTTGGCCTGGGCCTTGGCTTCCCGGGCCTCGGCCCGCTCCCGGGCCAGGAAATCCTCTTCCCACTGGGCGTAATCGGCATAGACCTCGGCCCCGCCGGCCCCGTCCAGGCCAAGGAGCACCGTGGACACCCGGTCAATGAGCGACCGGTCGTGGGTGATGAGCACCACTGCCCCGGGGAAGTCCACCAGACTTTCCTCCAGCATCTCCAGGGTGGAGATGTCCAGGTCGTTGGTGGGTTCATCCAAAAGCAGCACATCGGCCTGGCGCAGCATGAGCCGGGCAATGAGCACCCGGGCCTGCTCGCCGCCGGATAACAGGCCCACCGGCAGATCGAGCTGGTCCGGGCGCAGGGCGAACCGCTTGGCCCAGGTGACGACATGGACCGGCTGGCCCCGGTAGATGACGCTGTCGGCGTCCGGAGCAAAGGCGTTTCGCAGGGTCTGGTCCTTGTCGAGCTGTTCGCGCTTCTGGTCAAAGGTGACCAGGGACAGCCCCGGAGCGCTGGTCACACTGCCGGCGTCGGGACGTTCCTCCCCGGCCAGCACCCGCAGCAAGGTGGATTTGCCCGAGCCGTTGGGACCGACCAGCCCCAGGCGCACCCCCGGGGAGAGCACGATGTCCAGGCCGGAAAAAAGGGTGCGGCCGTCGTAGCCACGGGACAGATTTTCGGCCACGACCAGCCGTTTGGTCTGGCGGCCGGTGCCGGAAAAGTCGATGGCCGCCTTGGCCGTGGCCCGGTTGCGCTCCCGGGTGGCGGCGAGGTTTTGCATGAGCGTCCCGGCGGCGTCGATGCGGGCCTTGGCCTTGGTGCCCCGGGCCTTGGGACCGCGGCGCAGCCATTCGATCTCGCGCCGGGCCTTGTTGGCCAGGGTGCGTTCCAGGGCCCCCTGGGCGGCCAGAAAGGCCTCCCGGGCCTCGAGCAGCGCGCTGTAGGGGCCATCCACGGCCAGCACACCCTCGGGATAGACCGGGGACAGTTCCACGGTGCGGTTGGCCACGTTTTCCAGGAAGAAGCGGTCGTGGCTGACCACCACAAAGGCAAACAGCGCCCCGGACAGGAAGCGTTCGAGCCACAGGATCGAGCGCAGGTCGAGATGGTTGGTCGGTTCATCGAGCAGCAGGACATCGGGTTCCGACACCAGGGCCCGGGCAATGGACAGGCGCTTTCGCCAGCCGCCGGAAAGCGACTCAACCGACACCGTGGGATCGACAAAGCCCAGGCGGCCAAGGACCACAGCCGCCCGGCCGCCGGCCTCGGCCTCGGCCGGGCCAAAGGTCTCGGCCACGGCCCGGTTGACGACCTCGGCCACGGTGTCCCCGGACTCGAAGGTGTCCTGCTGGGCCACATAGGCCAGCCGCGCGCCCTGACGCAGGGTGCGCTCGCCGGCGTCGGACCCGATAAGCCCGGCCATGATTTTAAGGAGTGTGGACTTGCCGGAACCATTTGGCCCGATAAGCCCGATGCGTTCCCGCTCGCCCACGGCCAGGGAAATGCCGGAAAAAAGCTGGCGGATGCCGAATGACTTGGAAATGCCGCGAAGGTTGATAATGCAGGCGCTCATGGCCGCCTTGAGTAGACAAAGCCGGCCAGGGCGTCAAATGCCGTCTTCGCCCAGGGGTGTTGCCCCGGCCGCCGGCAGGCACCCCGGTTCGCCGCCATCGCCGCGGCCGCCGCTGCCCGGATTGCTGGCGGTGCGGCCGCCGGGCAGGCTGGTTCCGGGTTGGGCAGCCGGCAGCTCCTGCGCCCGGCCAACTCCCGAGGAAGGGGCGATAACCACCTGGTTGCGCCCGCTTTCCTTGGCCCGGTACATGGCCTCGTCCGCCCGGCCCACCAGCACGGCCGGTCCGGCGTCGGCTTCATAATCTGCCAACCCGAAACTGGCGGTCAGGTGTCCGACACCGGGGAAGAGGGTCTCCCCGATCTCCCGGCGCAGGCTTTCGGCCAGTTTTCTGGCCTCCTCTATGGTTGTTTCCGGACAGATGAGCAAAAATTCCTCGCCGCCCCAGCGCCCCACGATATCCGTATCCCGGGCCACGACCATCAGGATATCACTGACGCGAACCAGCACGGCGTCGCCGATCCCATGGCCGAACGTGTCATTGACGTCCTTGAAATTGTCGATGTCGATCATGATGACGGTGAAGGTCGTGTCGTAGCGCTCGGCCCGACGCCATTCTGCCGCCAGGAATTGATCAAGTTTGCGGCGGTTGCACAGGCCGGTCAACCGGTCTGTGAGGGAAAGCACGGCCAGGACACGGTTTTTCTCGTCAAGCTCGCGGTTTTTCCCAACCAGTTCCCGGGTCCGCTTGAGCACCTTGTCTTCAAGATTGACCACAAGGTCGCGGATACGCCGGTTCATGGCGTTGAGCGATGCGGCCAGGATGCCAAGCTCGTCACCGCCGGACACCGCAACGGCCACGTCCAGATTGCCGTCCCGCACGGTGCTGGCATACTGGGTCAGGGCCACGATCTTGCTGGTGATGGCCATATGGAACATCCGTCCCACCAGGATGACGCTGCCAAGGCCAAGCAGGGCCGACAGGAGGATGATGCCGCCGGCGATGCGGCTGGCCCAGAGGATGCGTTCCTTGGCCCGGGCCACATCGCCGGCGGTGACACGCTTGAATTCTTCGGAAATCGGGTCCACGGCCTTGCCCTGGAGGGCAAAGTCGTTGGCGTTGGCGCTCATGGCGGCCACGGTGTCGAGGAGCCGGGCAGCCAGCCGGTCAAACGATTCGAAGAGCCGGGCAGCCTCGGCCTGCAGAGCCTGATCGTGGGCGGCCTCAGTGGCAACCAGACGCCGCAGGGCCTCGATCTTGTTGCTGGCGGCCTGCATCACCGGCCGCTGCCGGGTGAGTTGGTACTGCCGAACCAGGATATCCACTTCGCGCAGGGGAAAGGCGGCCTGGGGCAGCCCGGCCAGACACGCGCCCAGCCCGGACAGCGTCGCGGCCAGTTGGGCCTCAAGCCCGGTGTCCGGATCGCCGATGACCGTGACGAGCTCGTTTTCACTGAGCAGTGTCTGGGAAAACCGCTTGGCCGTGGAGGTGAAAAAATTCATGTCCACTTTGCGCCGGGCAATGGCGCTGCCCGGTGGCAGGCCGGCGATGGCCCGGCGCAAATCCTCGCTTAAGGCGATCACCCTGGCGGCCACGGCCAGGGCCGGCTGGTTGAACCGCTCCTGGGCCTGGGTGAAGCCGATCAGCGGGGCATTCAGGATAAAATCCCGATACAGGCGTCTGGCTTTTTCCAGTTGGCCTTCCAATTCGAGCACCCGGCCGCGGATGTCCATGTTGGCCACGATGTCGTCTTCGGCGCTGCGCACCACCGCCAGTCCGACAAACCCGGCCACGCTGGCCATGGTGAAAAACAGGAACAGCACGGCAAAGGACAGCCACAGCTTGGCTGTGATGCTGCAATTGTCCCACAATGGCCACCGCTGCATCGTTTGGTCCTTACCGGGGGGCATAGGTATAAACGACGTTGGCGGTCAGCCCGGCCACGCCCTTGGCCGGGTCGTCCATGCGCAGCACATTGAACCGGGGCGTGGCGCAATCGCCGAAGCTGTCACAGCGCAGCTGGCCGCCCACGCCCGGATACTGCGCCGTCGCGGCCAGGGCGTCGCGCAGGGCCTGCCTGCCGATGACGAGCTGGCCGTTTTGGCCCGGGACCGCGGCCCGCTCCAGGGCGGCAAACAGGATGCCGGCCGCGTCATAGGCACTGGTATAATAGTCGGTTGCCGGTTCCGCGCGGTATTTTTCGCGGTAGTGCCCGCGCAGGGCGTCGAGCACCGGCCCGGGCTGCGGCGGTGTCGGCCCGACAAAATACATCCCCTTGGACGCCTCGCCAACGGCCGATATGAACGTGTTCTCGATGAGCGAACCATCACTCATCAGCGTCACCCCGGCCAATTCCGGCATGGAACGTGCCGCCAGCAGCACATAATTGCCCTCAGGCTGAAACAGCGGGAAAAAGAGCAGTTCCGCCTTGGACGCAACCACTGCTTCCAAAACAGGGCGCATGTCCGCATCACCCTTGTCCACGGCGGCAAAAAGCACCGTGCGCCCGCCCAGGCGCTCAAATTCCGTGCGAAACCCCTCGGCCAGGCCGCGGGTATAGATGTCGCCGTCGTGCATCATGGCCGCGCCCCTGACGCCAAGTACCTCATACGCGAACCGGGCTGCGGCCGGGCCGGAATGCTCTTCGTTGGACGCCGTGCGAAAATAGCCCGGCTGCCATTTTGGCGCGCGTTTACCGGCAATGGCGGTGAGAAAGGGGGCGCTGTTGTTGCCCGATATCATGGACAGGCCGGCCTCGGTCATGACCTGGGCCGCTGCCGCGGCATCTCCGGAACAGGTGGTGCCGAAAATAGCCACCACGGACGGATCGGAAACAATGCGCAGGGCGGCATTGGCCCCGCCTTCAGGCCGGCAGCCGGTGTCCTCGATGACCAGTTCGACGGGATGGCCGAGCAGCTTGCCGCCGCGATCTTCCAGGGCCAGCTCCAGCCCTCGCAGTTGATCCAGGCCAAGGGAGGCCACCTTCCCGGTCAGGGCCTGGATCACCCCCAGGCGAAGCGCCCCGCCGGCCGGGATCTCCACGCAGCCCAGCGCATCGGTGCAGCCCCGGGGTTTGCCGCTTGACAGCACAAAAACCCCGATGCCCGCCACCGCAAGCAGGCCCACGACCGCTGCAACCCAGACCAGACGTCGTCCCATGCCTCACTCTCCGAAGAAAAGATGCATTGCTCTCCAGGCAGGCCTCCAAACAGCTCCGCTGCACTGCCGCAGGAAAAACCATGAAGACTCCCCGTGTCCGCCCGGCAGGCTGTGAAACGGACCGGACAGTGGCACCTACAGTGGCAATCTTCCCGATGTGCCCAATGTTTTCAAGCCTTTTTGCTGTTTTCCGGAGTGCAGGGCCGCAAAAAGCAGAAGCCGGGAGAAATATCCTTGTTGGGGGCTCCCTGTCGCCATCATGGAATGTATGGCACAATATGCCATAGTTACGGATGGTTATTCTCCATTCCTGCAGTGCTGCGGACTCATGGCCAATCAAACGGCGCAAGACCCTTTGCCGCCGGGTTCAGAACCCACCGGCGCAACCCCAGACCCTTGATTGCCCCCAAAGACCATGTTCCGTGAGCAGATGGAGCGTCCTTCCGCAAGGACCGCAAAAAAACGCCATCCCCCCTTGCCGCCCCGGTCGAAACATGCCACCCTCACAATAGTCTCCAGAGACGGCTTCGCCGTCCCCGGAGCGGCCCTACCCGGAATGGGCCACGGCGGCCGCGCGTATCGTCCACCATGTTTTTCACCGGGAAGGATGATCGATGACCCCTTCAAGGCTTCTTTGGGCGGTGCTTGCGGCCGCAACCCTCCTCGTTGGCTGTTCCCTCGGACCCCAGGCCCTAAAGGGCAACCGGGCAGACTACAATGCGGTCATAAGCTCCAGCAATAATGACGAAATGCTGCTCAACCTCGTTCGAATACGCCACTACGACGCCCCCTTCTTCCTCAACGTCGCCTCTGTTTCTTCCTCGTTTAATTACGATGTGTCCGCAGGCTTCGATCTCAAGGTCAACGCCGGCCCCATTGAAGGCTACAAGGGCCAATATCCCTACAATGCCGCCACGCCGAGCGTCGGGGCCAAATTCAGCGAAAATCCGTCCATCATCTACGTTCCTTTGAGCGGCGAAAAATTCGCCACCCAGTTGCTGACGGAAATAAGCCTGGACCGCCTGCTGTTTCTGAGCCGCGCCGGGTGGAATATCGATCTGCTCTTTCACCTGCTGGTCAAACGCTTCGGCCACAGCGTCAACAAGTCCATCGCCATGGACAGCACGCTCAATCTCGATCCGGCCCGCACCGCCGCCTTCGACGCCCTGGCCGACACCTTGCGCCGCATGCAGAACAGAGGCGATCTGGAACTCAACGCCGGCCCGGAATCCGGCCAGATGCGCTCCGTCATCCTGCAACTGCGCTTTGCCGGCAGCGACGAAGCCGAAGCCCTGGGCCGTCTGCTCGGCCTCAGATTGGCGACCACAGCCCTTGGCGGCGGCAGGAGCCTGGCCCGCATCGCGCTCACCCAGACAAACGATCTGCGCACCGAAAACGCCTGCACCGCCGACACCTGCCAGGTCTTCGTGCAACTGCGAAATTTCATCGGCATCCTCGACGCCCTGGCCCAGGGCGTGGTCGTGCCCAAGGACAGCGCGGTGGCGGATCAGGCCGGGCCGCCCCGGGCCACGCCGGTCCCCTTCACCGTGGAAAGCGGCCTGACCGTGCCGGCCGCCGCCTTTGTCGCGGCCAGCTACGACGGCCATTGGTACTTTATCCCCAAAAGCGACGTGGCTTCGCGCAAGGTGTTCTCGTTTCTCATCCAGCTCTTTGCCCTGGAAGGCGGCGAGCTGCCGAAAAACACCCCCCTGCTGACCTTGCCGGTCAATCGCTGACCCCGGCCGGGAGTCCCTTCCGTTTGAACCGGCCGGACCAGCCGGACACGGTCCGCACCCGGGCGGCCCAACACCCGGAACATCGCTTCAGGAGATGTGCATGACGACAGACAAGGAACCAGCCCACAGCCAAGCCTCCCGGCCGCTGGCCCCGGCCGATGCCGCCCGTCTCCAACAGCGGATCAAAGGGCGGGCCCTGGCCGCTGGTGGGCCCGATTTCGAAGCTGCGGCCACGGCCGTATGGAACCAGCTCGGCCCTGTGCCGCGCCGACCCGACGTTATCGTCCAGGTGGCCGACGAGCAGGATGTGGTGGCCGCCATCCTGTTTGCCCGGGAACACGGCCAAAAGGTCGTTGTGCGCGGCGGCGGCCACAACTGGTCCAATGCAACGCTGCGTCGTGGCGGGATGCTCATTGACCTTACGCGCCTAAACAAGATTATTTCCATCGATCCGGCTGCCTGCAGAGCCGTGGTCCAGCCCATCATCAGCAACCGGGACCTCCAGGCCCGCGTCAACGCCAGGCACCTGGCCTTTCCCAGCGGCCATTGCCCCACGGTCAAACTGAGCGGTTACCTGCTCAGCGGCGGCATGGCCTGGAACCAGGGCGTGTGGGGACCGGGCGTGGCCAGTGTCGAGGCCATCGAGCTGGTCACGGCTGCCGGCGAGCTGATCGTGGCCGACCACACGCAAAATCCCGACTATTTCTGGGCCGCGCGCGGGGCCGGGCCCGGCTTTTTCGGCGTGGCCACCCGCTACCATTTAAAGCTCCACCCCCTCCCCCAAGCCATTGCCTGCAGCACCGCGTATTACCCCATCCGGGAAGCGCCGGCTCTGGCCCGGTGGCTGGAGGCGCTGGCCCCAGGCCTGCCCCGAAATATCGAACTGAGCCTTTTTCTGGTCGCCGCCCCGCCGGCCGTGGCCGCGCAGTGCGGCCCGGCCGATGCCGGCAAGGTCTGTCTGGTCAC
Organism: Desulfovibrio sp. DV; assembly: GCF_001936595.1. Lineage (GTDB taxonomy): Bacteria > Desulfobacterota > Desulfovibrionia > Desulfovibrionales > Desulfovibrionaceae > Solidesulfovibrio. The sequence goes on along the minus strand of NZ_MLBG01000087.1, from coordinate 4,540 downwards.
GGCCACCATCTTTGCCGCAACCATGGCCGAAGCCCGCGAAGGGTTGGCTCCCCTTGAAGCCTGCCCGGTCATGGACCGCTGCCTGGCCAAAACCGTGGCCGAGCCCAACACGTTCCAATCGCTCTTTGACGCCTCCGGAGCCCTCTGGCCGGCCGGCCAACGCTGCCATGTCGAGGCCATGTTTTCCAATGCCCCGCTGGCCGACATCTTTGACGCGGTCACCGGCCACTTCCTGGACACCCCGTCCCCGACAACGGTCCTCATGTTCGCCATCGAAACCGGCCCCACAGTGGCCCCAACCCCGGCCGACGCCGCTTTTTCCATGAGCGCCCGCTACTACGGCGGCCCCTGGACCATGTGGTCCGAGGCCGGGGACGACGCGGCCAACACCCAGTGGCACGACCTGTGCCTCACCCACTTAAAACCCTTTGCAGCCGGCCATTACATCGCCGAATCCGACACCGTGACCTTTCCCCGCCATGTCCGGGAATCCTATACGCCAAGCGCCTGGGCGCGTCTGGAGGCCCTGCGCCAAACCTATGACCCGGACGGGCTTTTCTATGGCTATTCCGATGGGTTGCGCTGACAGGCCAGCTTGCAGGCCGCCGTCGGCTCCGGCCGAAGGCCGCCTTCCGGGCCTCGCCCGCACAGCGTTTCCCCAACCGGTCCCCTGTCCCCAACCTTTCACGGAGGAATCCATATGACTGGCGCCACCTGCGCGATTCGAGGCACCTTTTTCGACCTGCTCGACGACCCCTGGAAGTATGCCGGCAAAGAACATGAGGCCGCCCGGTTCATCCAGGACGGCCTGCTTGTGGTCAAAGACGGGATTATCGCGGATTTCGGCCCCTACGCCGAGCTTGCCCCCAGGTATGCCGACCTGCCCGTCACCCACCTGCCCGACCGGATCATCCTGCCCGGGCTCATCGACGGCCACATCCATTTCCCCCAGGTGCGGGTGCTTGGGGCCTACGGCAACCAGCTGCTCGACTGGCTGCAGACCTGGATCTTCAACGAGGAACTCAAGTACCGCGACCGCGACTATGCCAGGGACGCGGCCAAACTCTTTTTCGACGCCCTGCTGGCCGCCGGCACCACCACCTGCCAGACCTTTACCACCAGCAGCCCGGTCTCTTCCGAGGAGTTTTTCGACGAAGCCACCCGGCGCAACATGCGCGTCATCGCCGGCCTGACCGGCATCGACCGTTTTGCCCCGGCCGATTTCTGCATCACCCCCGATGATTTCTACACCGAGTCCAAACGGCTCATCGAACGCTACCACCGAAAGGGCCGCAATCTCTACGCCATCACCCCGCGCTTTGCCGTGGGCTGCACCGGCGAAATGATGGACCGTTGCCGCCGGCTCAAGGAAGAGCACGCCGATTGCTGGGTCAACACCCACATTTCCGAAAATCCCACCGAAATCCGCTCGGCCAAGGACCATTTCCCGGATTGCTCCGACTATACCCATGTTCATGAGAAACACGGCCTGCTTGGGCCGAAGTTCACGGCCGGGCACGGCATCTGGCTGTCCAACGACGAAATGCGCCGGTTTTCCAGGGCCGGAGCGGCCATCTCCTTTTGCCCCCTGTCCAACCTGTTCCTCGGTAGCGGCCTGTTCCGGCTGGGCCGGGCCAAGGACCCGGAACACCCGGTGCGCCTGTCCATCGGCAGCGACGTCGGCGGCGGCAACTCCTTCACCCTTATCCGCGCCCTGGAAGAAGCCTACAAGGTCGGCATGTGCAACAACACCATGCTCGACGGCTCAATAAACCCCCGCGACCAGGATCTGGCCGAGGCCGACCGCAACAAGCTCTCGCCCTACCGGGCCTTCTACCTGGCCACCCTTGGCGGCGCACATTCCCTCTACCTCGACGACATCCTCGGCAACTTCAATGTCGGCAAAGAGGCCGACTTCATCGCCATGGATTGGAATGCCGGCCAGTTGGCCATGGCCTGGCACCAGTCCCTGGCCATCACCGGCAGCGGTCCGGCCACTATCGCCGAAGCCGCCCAGCTCCTGTTCGGCATCATGACCGTGGGCGATGACCGCAACATCGACGAGACCTGGATCGCCGGCCAACGCGCCTACAAGAAGCCGAGTGCCTAGAGGGGAGAAGAGGGGGAATGGGGGAGATGAGAGAGGAAAGGAGATGCCTCCGGCGGCCGGGGGATGATCCCCCCGGACCCCTGCAATGGGGGTAAGGGGGACGGCGTGTCCACATCGGGGGGGACGGAAGAGGGATAAAGCAAGCCTGTCCGGTCGGGTGATGCAGCCGCAAGGGCAGTTTGATGGGAACAACCGTTGCTGTGGCGGTCCGGGTTGGGGAGTGCCCCTCCCCGGACCCTGCAACGGGAAAATCGGGTAAGGAGCAGCACCGTGGATATGCGTGTTTCCCGGGCAACGGCCGTGATCGTCCAGCGGGTCCCGGCGGCCGGCGTCGCCTGGTTCATGGACTGGCAGCAGGGCGTGACCGAGGCGGCCAAGGCCTTTCGCGGCCATCGCGGCACCGACGTCTACCCGCCTCCCGGCGGCAAGGACGGCGAGTGGGTGGCCGTGGTCAGTTTCGAGGATGAAACAGCCTTGCAGGTCTGGCTGGATTCGCCGGAACGCAAGGCCTGGGTGGAGAAGCTCCAGGCCCATATCGGGAGCTTTGACCTCAAGGTCATGCCCGGGGGCTTTGCTCCCTGGTTTGCCAGCTGCCTGCACGGCCAGGGCCTGGAGGCTCCACCGGGCTGGAAAATGGTCCTGGTGGTCCTTTTGGGCCTGTACCCCACGGTCATGCTGCTGACCCTTTTCCCCGGCCCCTACACCCAGCCCATGGGCCTGGCCGTGGCCATGCTGATCGGCAATGCGCTCAGCGTCTCAGCCCTGCAGTGGCTGGTGATGCCGCTTCTAAACCGCGCCGCCGGCCCCTGGCTCTCGGCCAATAGCCGCGACCGGGCCCGGTACTCCAGAATCGGCACCTGGGTCATTATCGGGCTGCTGGTGGTGTTGACGCTGCTGTTTCGGCAGGTGACGGGGTAGTGCTCCGGGAGCTCTGTCTGCAAAAGAGAAACAGATAGGGGCCAAAGCCCTGCCCGGTGTAAGCGCAGTTGCCCAAAGCTCTCCCCGGGCACATCTCCAACCTGTTGGGGCGAAATCTCTTTCCGGGATGATCTTCCTATTTGAGCAGACTGGCCAGTTCCCTACCGAATGCGGCAGCTTTGGTCATTGCGGCCGCATCATTGGCCACCCCGCCCGGAGCATATTGGCAAAACGGGAACAGGCAGGAACGGTAGGGGGCATCAATTTTGCTGGCGGGTAGGCGCCATTGCGTATCCAGAAGTTCCAGATTCTCTTCGACTCCGCCGCCAGCCGTGGCCAGCAGGGCCATCGGCTTGCCCCGCAGCGGAGACAATATTTCATGCTCTTCCCCAAACTTGATCATGGAAAACATCCGGTCAATAAACATCTTCACTTGGGCCGGATAACTGAACCAATACAACGGTGTGGCCAGTACAATGGCGTCATGGTCCGCAAGACGGGACACGGCCTGGCCCAGCTCGTCCCTGATATGACAGCCGTATTCTTTGCTCTGCTGGCACTTGTAACAGGATATGCAGCCGGGAGACTTGAAGTCCAGCCTTGGTGCGTCGATCTCGACCGATACAATGCCAGCTTCAGCCAGGCCACGCATGGCTTCCCGGGCCAAAACATTCGTGTTGCCTTTTTTGCGTGGGCTGCCAAGTATGAAAATGACTTTCTTGGACATAGGTCACTCCTTCTCGCAGTTTGAATTTTTCATGCAGGCGGGAAAGTGTCCGAGGACGCTCTTGGCCAATTCAAGCGTTTTCGGATCAATCCAACAGCGCACGCTTTTCCCTTGGCGCTCCATGCGGATAAGTCCGGAGTCCCGCAGTTCCTTGTAATGACTGGAGACCGTCGAAGGGGCCAGGCCCAGTGTTTTGGCCTGTTCAAGCTGGCATTGCTCGATGCCCTCGTCGCTGGTGTCCAGACTGCTATCTCCCCCCAAACAACTGGCCAGCTTAAGAAAAAGGGTCAGCCGGTGGGGATTGGACAAGGCTTTGAACACCCGGGCCGTGCGGACAAAGTCAATTTCTAAGTTCGGCATTTTTCGAATTTACAACAAGTCAAACTGAAAGGCAACCCCAACGCACTCGGCTGTTGCAAACGCGTAAGCGTTAGGTCTGCACTCCACTCCAGCCAGGCTTCCGAGCAACCGGGAGAGGTGACACGGTAAAACCTGGGCCACAGAGGCGACAAAGCTTTAACAGCCCCTTACGGCGTTGGCCGGGTATGCAACCCCACCAACAGATACACAGGCAGCAATGAGCAGGGATCAGGAAGTGGTGTCTTTGGTCAAGAGCACCTGAAGTTGGGTGTCGGAGATGGCCAGCCGGCTGGCTTCCCGGCGCAGTGGTGCAGACAGCTAGGGGAGTGAGGTCGTTGGCCTTGGCTGTCCCGATGCGCCGCCGGCCGACCCCGCGCCCGCCGCGCGAACCTCTTTTCCAAGCTCCCACCCGCACTATCAAAAAG
>NZ_MLBG01000086.1 GCF_001936595.1 Desulfovibrio sp. DV | reverse complement strand
GATGTCCTCTACATCTATCTCAAGCTCGGCAACAGCCGCGAGAAAGACGTCAACGAGTACGTCGTCAACCGCAGCAAGAACATCATCACGTTCTTAAACAGCATGGTCTATCTCCTGACCACCCGAAACCAGGAGCTCGACATCAGCGGTTCAAGCGACGTGCAAAAGCTCTACGAGACCTATCTCGTGCGCCTGACCACCCTGCTCTACGAACTCAACAAGTCCGTCGCCCACATGACCAAATAGCGGCCTGTGCCGCCCGGCCGGAACCGGCCCGCGCAGGCAACTGTTCGGTCCGGCTCCAGGCCCGGCCCCCGCCTCTTGGGACTGGCTCCCGGCCAAGGTCCCGGAGCCAGTCCCCCGCAATTCCCTGCACCGGGCCGCAGGGCAGTCAAAACGCCTCCGCGACATCGCTCCTGCCGGCACCAGCCCCGGCGCCATCCCCACTCCTGCCTCCCGCCCGGCCCGGCTCCCCCGGCAGCCGTCGCCTCACGGCCCGGCCGGTTCGTGCCCCTTGGCGGCAAAGCCGGCCAGGGTGGCCTCCAGGACCGTGCCCAGGGCCGCGATAAGGCCCGGCAGTTCGGCCGTCTGGCCGGCCCGGGCGGCCAGTTCCACCGCCCTGGCCCGGTCGGCGGCCGGAGTGGCCCCGACAATGCCGGCATTGCCCTTGAGGGAATGGGCCACCAGCGCCACCTGGGCCGTGTCGCCGGCAGCCTGGGCGGCTTCCAGGCTGGCCCGGTCGGCCGGAGTGTCGCGCAAAAACACCGACACCAGCCGGTCGTAGAGTTCGGCGTCATCCCCGAGGTTGTCCAGGGCCTCGCCCCGCCCGGCGTCAAAGGCCGGGCCGTCCGCGACGGCCGCAGGCAGCGCCGCAGCGGCCGCAGCCGCCGGCGGGGAGGCGGGCGCGTCCCGGCAGGGGACCGGGGCCAGCCCCAGGCTGCAGGACAGGGCTTCCAGCAAACGGTCGAAATTGACCGGCTTGGCCAGATAGCCGGTCACGCCGCAGCCTAAGATGCGGTCGCGGTCCCGCACGGCCCCGTAGGCGGTCAGAGCCACGATGGGAATATCCGGCGACACCCCGGGCACGGCGCCGGACCGGATGGCCCGGGTGGCGGCAATGCCGTCCATGACCGGCATCTGGATATCCATGAGCACCACGTCAAAGCGGCGAAGGGCCAGAGTGGCCAGTGCCTCCTGCCCGTTGACCGCCCGGACCACGGTATGGCCCTTGGGCCCGAGAAAGGCCTGGATCATCTCGGCCGAAAGGTCCGAATCCTCGGCCAGGAGAATATCCAGCGGCGGCAGGTCCCGCTCCGGAGCCGGTTCGGGAAGGACCGGCCGGTCGGCAGCAACCGGCGCAAAGCGGGCGGTGAAATAGAACTCGCTGCCCTGGCCCGGGGTGGAGATCAGCCGCAGCCGCCCGCCCATGAGCCCGACCAGCCGGCGGCAGATGGCCAGCCCGAGGCCGGTGCCGCCAAAGCGTCGGCCGATGGTTTCATCGGCCTGGCTGAAACTGTCGAAAATGGTCTTCTGCTTGTCCGGGGCAATGCCGATGCCGGTATCCCTGACGGCAAAACGCAGCCCGACCTCCCCCGGCAAGGCGTGGCGGCCGGACCGGGCCAGGGTCAGGCTGACCGTGACGCTGCCCTCGGCAGTAAACTTGAGCGCATTGCCCACCAGATTGCCGAGCACCTGCCCCAGGCGGCCGGCGTCGCCCAGAAGATACCCGGGCACATCCGAAGCGGTCTCGCCGCCAAGGACGATCCCCTGCCGCTTGGCCATGAGCCGGTAGCGGGTGAGCACCGTCTCCAGCACCTGGCCGGGAGAAAACGGGAGCTGCTCCATTTCCAGGTGGCCGGATTCGACCCGGGACAGGTCGAGCAGGTCGCCGAGGATGCCCCGCAGGGACGACCCGGCTTCGCGAATCATCTGCAAGGCCCGGATCTGGTCCACCTGCCCCTGGCTGTCCGGGCGAAGGGCCATGTCGGCCATGCCGAGGACCACATTGAGCGGCGTGCGGATTTCGTGGCTGATATTGGCCAGGAAAACCGATTTGGCCCGCAGGGCCCTGGCCAGTTTGAGCCGGGCCGCCTTGAGCTTGGCCGCGGTGCGCTCGTGGCCCTCGATTTCCGCCGTCAACCGTTCGTTGGTTTCGCGAAGGACAGCCGTGCGGCCGGCGATGACGGTTTCCTGGTCGCGCACCAGATCGGCCAGGGCGGCCTGGGCGGCCTTCTGGGCCGAGATGTCACCGAGAAAGCTCACTGCCGCGGGCTGCCCTTCCCAGTCGATGCGCCCGGACGAGGCGCTGATGTAGCGGACCCCGCCCGAGGCGGTGACCAGGCGAAAGCTGTAGCTCTCCGGGGCGGCCTGTCCGGCCAGACGGCGGGTATGGGTGGCGAGCACCGTGTCGCGGTCCTCGGGATGCAGAAAGTCGGTGAAGGGGCGGGACAGGAGCGTGGCCGCATCAAAGCCGGTGAGGCGTTCCATGAAGGGATTGACGAAGACCAGCCGGCCGGCGGCGGCGATGACCACGCCTTCGCGCGCGCCGTCGAGAATGGCGGCGAGCTGGCCTTTGCGGGCCTCGGCCAGGACGGCGGCAGCGGCCAGATCGGTGACGGCCAGGGCGCGCACCGTGCGTTTGCCGTCAGGGCCGGCCTCGGTCCACAGCCGCCAGACGCGCCGGCCGACCGGCCAGTCCCGGCAGGTTCCCGGCTCCGGGCAGGGCACGGGGCAGGGTGCGCCAAGGCAGTCCCCAAAAAGTGCCCCGGCCGCCGCATCGCAGTGTTCGATACGGCCGTCAGGTCCAAGCTGCAGACAGAAAAACGGCTCGGAGCCGTCTTCTTGCGCCAATGTGCCGGCGTGTGCCATGGCCGCCCCCCGATTGTGTCAGTGTCCGGCCTGGAACCACTGATGTCAAGGCGCAACACCGGCCCACGGCCACCTGGTCTTAGGGCTGGGCCAGGGCCTGGTGGATGGCGGCGTAGACCGTGTCGCGCCACACGGCAGCAGAGGCGGCATCGAGATGCACGCCGTCCACGGTATGGGAACCGGGTTGGGCCGTCCGGCGCGCCGTCAGCACGGCATTGACGTCAGCCACGACCAGCTTGTGGCGCTGGCCGATGGTCCGGATGGCGGTGTTGTAAGCCTCAATGCTCACCCCGTTAAACAGCCGGGCCTCGGCTTTCTCCCGCTCCAGAGGCGGCAATGTGACCAGCACCAGCCGCCGGCCGTTGTCCAGCACCGTGCGCACCAGGGCTTCGTAGCCGGTTGCAAACTGCTCCGGCGTGGCCACTTTCTCGCCGAAGGCGTCGTTGGTGCCCATGGACAGGGTCACCAGCGGGCCGCGCGAAGCAGCCAGGATGCTGTCGAGAAAAGCTTTCGATTCCAGTGCTTTTGAGCCGGAAATGGCTGTATTGATGACATTTATGCCGTCAATGGCCGGGCAGTACATCTGCTCCACGATGCTGTCGCCAAACATGACGATCAGAGGCAGGTCCTGGGAGCGCAACTGCGCCAGGATGATCCCCGACCGGGTGCGGGCGTAGAGACCACTTAAGTCCTTGATGGCCGTGTTGACGGTATCGACGTCGGTGGAGATCTCCCGCATCTGCTTGTCCATGCGGTCCCAACCCAGTTTGTAATACAGGGCGATGCCGGACATGCTGACAAGACAACCAAGGAGCAACAGGAGGATGACTTTATCTGTTTTCAAGGAGGTATGGTCCTGGACTCGGGTGAGACGATATTTCGCCGAAGCCGCAGCGGTTACCAGTTTCCTGCCGGACCGTAAACCAAAATAGCGCACCTGCAAACCTGGCAAAACCGTTGACCCCAGCCCCGGACGCAGCCACATACCAGGAAAGAAATCCCAACCGGCCGGCGGCCCTTGCCTCCCCGGCCCAGCCCAAACGGAGCCGCCCATGAACGCCCGCCTGCCGCTTCTGCTGACCGTGTGCCTGCTGCTGGCTGCCGGCCCGGCCTGCGCCGCCGACATCCCGGACCTGCTCGGTGTCTGGACAAGCACCGACCACGAAGGCATCACCACCGGCAGCCGCCATTTTCCCCATGAGACCCCCGGACCCCACTTCGTGTCCGGCCAGTTCACCCTGACCATCGCCCACCAGGAGGGCCGGCGCTTTACCGGGGTCAAAGCCAGCGGCAAACATCGGGAAAACGTCATGGGCGTGCTCGGCTATGACGGCACGACCGTCCATATCCTCGAAGACGAGGGGGAATTTCACGGCCGGCTTCTGCCCGACGGTTCCCTGGAACTCATCTACACCCACGATGTCGGGCCTTCCAAGGGCATCGGCATAACCCGCTACGTCCGGCAAGCCAAATAGGAGCATCCATGGACCAAAACCCGACGGCCAGGCCTCTGGGGGCGCATCCTGGCGACCCCAACATTGTCGCCCCGGCTTTTTTTGGCCAAGGGACCAAACCGCAGCCGTCCGGGGCGCGGCGGGCGTATGATGCCCTCCTGCCCGTCCTGTCCGGTCTGGCCCTTGTGGCCATCCTGGCCGGGCCGGTCCGGGCGGCCGGCATCGATTGCACCAAGGCCAAGACCCCGGTCGAGCGGATGCTCTGCGCCGATCCCGCCCTGCGGGAGGCCGACGGGGCCGTGGCCGACGCCTTTGCCGCGGCCCTGGCCGCCGCCCCGGATCCGGGGGCGGTGCGGGCCGCCCAGCGCCAATGGCTGGCGGCCCGAAACGCCTGCCAAGACGCCGCCTGCCTGCTGGCCCGCCACACCGAGCAGCGGGCGGCGCTGGCTGCCCTGGCCGCCCAACCGGCCCAACCTGTCCAACCGGCCCAACCTGTCCAGACCGTCCAGACTGCCCAGACTGTCCCGGCGGACAGCAACCGCAACACCCTCCTGGCCGAGCGGGCCGCGCTCAAGGCCCGGCTCCACTGGCCGGCCGATTGCGAGGCCAGCTTCCAGGAAACCTATGCTCCCGACGGGGCCGGACTGGAGCTTCTGGCCAACGGCGTGGACCACTACGACCTGGGGCAGGGGCGCACACTCTATCTCATCCAGTGCGACCAGGCCGCCTACCAGAGCGTCTATGTGGCCATGGCCACCGAGGCCGGAGGCGGCCCGGCCCGGCTGCTGCGCTTCCCGACGGCCGATGCCGACGGCGGCCGGATCACGCGTTCGCTGGAGGGCTCGCTGGTGGGCAATCCGGTCTTTGACCCTGCTGCCAAAACCCTGACCAATCTGACCAAGGCCCGGGGCGTTGGCGACTGCGGCACCTATGCCGTCTACGCCTTTGCCGCAAACGGCGACCCCCGCCCCCTGGAACTCCGGGCGCGCGATTGTCCGAAAAACGGCGGCAAATATCTGCCGCCCGAGCGCTGGCCCCTGGTCACCAAACCCTAGCCGTCGGCCCCACCCAGACAGCAAAGCCCCGTCCGGTTCGCCGGACAGGGCTTTGCGCACCTGGGTGCGGGACCTCATGGCCCTGCCGGCCCATCGCTCACCGCGCCATGACTGTAAAAAGCCCGACTGCGCCAGACCCGCGCACGGATTCCCGAGCTTTCGCCAGCCTGCCCCCCCCTCACAAAGTCCTCAGGTCAATTCGTGATCAAGTGTGCTGCTGCCTTGCGGGCCCGCTCTCTCCGGTCCCGCCGGCCGAGCAAATTCGGGACAAATTTATAACCTGCTGCTTTTTAAATACATACCAGCAGCAGCCAGCAAGCCATCCAGATTTGTCGCCTGATTGGGAAAATTTCTATACATTTCTGAAATACATGTAAAATTTGAAATCTATCGAAATAAATGCCGTAAACACAGGTTTTTTGGCACATCATTTATAGGCTTGCAAGCGGTAAATAACAAAAATGCAATTTTAGAGACAATCTCTCCTGCCTCGCCGCTGTCTCGCCCAAGCCGGCCGCACACAGCCCCACTCCCTCGAACCAAAAGAAAAGGCCGCCCGAAGGCGGCCTTTTTCCATGCGGCACCAGCGGCGCTACAGAATAGGCAGATAGCGCTCGATCTCCCACTCCGTGACCTGGGTGCGGTAGGCGTCCCACTCGGCCTTCTTGTTCTCGACCAGGGCACCGTGGAGATGGTCGCCCAGCACTTCGCGCATAAGCGCGCTCTTCTCCAGATGGTCCACGGCCTCGCGCAGGCTGCCCGGCAACGAGGTCACGCCCTTCTCCACCATCTCCTCATCGGTCATCTTGAAGATGTTTTCCTCGATGGGGTCTTCCAGGACATAGCCTTCCTCGATGCCCTTGAGGCCCGCGCCGAGCATGGCGGCAAAGGACAGGTACAGGTTGCAGGCCGGGTCAGGGCTTCGCAGTTCGATGCGGGTGGCCGATTCCTTGCCGGGCTTGTACATGGGCACCCGCACCAGGGCCGAGCGGTTGCGCCGGGCCCAGGCGATGTAGACCGGCGCTTCATAGCCCGGCACCAGCCGCTTGTAGGAATTGACCCACTGGTTGGTGATAAGCGTCAATTCCGGGGCATGGCGCAACAGGCCGGCAATGAAGCCCTTGGCCTCGCCGGACAGATGGTAGGGATCGGAGACGTCGTAGAAGGCGTTTTTGGCCCCTCGAAAGAGCGACTGGTGGCAGTGCATGCCGGAGCCGTTTTCACCGAAAAGGGGCTTGGGCATGAAGGTGGCGTAACAGCCGTGTTTGCGGGCCACCTCCTTGACCACCACCCGGTAGGTCTGGGCATAGTCGGCCATGACCAACCCTTCCTGGTAGCGCAGGTCGATCTCGTGCTGGCTCGGGGCCACTTCGTGGTGGCTGTATTCCACGGCCACGCCCATGGATTCCAGGGCGAAGTTGATGTCGCGGCGCACGTCATTGGCCAGATCGCGCGGCGGCGCATCGAAATAGCCGCCGTGGTCCAGGATCTTCGGCTCGGTGGAATTGGCAAACAGGAAAAATTCCAGCTCCGGGCCGACGTAGTAGGTGTAGCCGAGGTCGGCCGCCTTTTTGAGCATCCGCTTCAATACATAGCGCGAATCGGCCGCAAAGGGCGTGCCGTCGGGATTTTTCACATCGCAAAAAAGCCGGGCCACCGGACGGTCGGATGGACGCCAGGCCACCAACTGGAAGGTGGAGGGGTCGGGAAAGGCCACCATGTCCGATTCCTGGATCTTGGTGAACCCGGTGATGGACGAGCCGTCAAAGCCCATGCCCTCTTCAAAGGCGTTTTCCAGTTCCCGGGGGGTTATCTGAAAGCTCTTGAGTACCCCCAGCACGTCGATGAACCAGAACTGGATAAACGAAACATTGTAATCCTTGACGGCCCGCAGCACGTCGTCGGCGTTTTTGCAGTTGAAAACCGCCATCTGGCATATCCTCCGTTTGCAGGTTGGAGCAGGGATGCGGCTGGCCCGGCAGTCCGGGTCGCGGCAAGGGCGGGAAGTCCCCATCCTGGCCTATTTCCTGCTTCAAATCAAGGCGTTAAGGCCGGCCTCGGCTCACAGCCCCTTGCGCTCGAGAAGCCGCAATATGCCGGCAAAGGCCGCCAGCAGCACCACGATGACCAGCCAGTGGCTGATCCCAAGCAGGCTCGGCAGGGTGATCTTGCCGTAATCGCCCCAGGTATAGACCGTGCCAAGCAGGCCGTCATAGGCCCGGGCAAAGACCGCCGCCCCGACCAACATGCCGGCTATGCCCCACAAGGCGTCAAAGCGCCCCTCGCCAACCGCCCCGACTGAGGTGCCCGGACAATAGCCGACCAGACCCCAGCCCAGGCCGAAAATCAAGCCGCCAAGAATGTTGGCCCCAAGCACCGTGGACTTGATCGACAGCTTGACCAGTCCCAGGTCGTTTAAAAGATACAGCCCCACCATGGCCACCATGATGTGGGACAGCATGAACTTGACGATGGTCATGTCTTTTAAGCGAAGCGCCCCGAGCTGCTTGTCGTAGCGAAGGACCTGGCCGCGCTGGAGCAGAAAGCCAAAGAGCACGCCGGTCACCAGTCCGAAAAAGAGTTCCATATCATTTCCCCCGATACAGCAGCCGGGCCATGACGATGCCGCCAATGAAAAACCCGGCCCCGGCCAGATAGCCCGACACCGCCAGCTGCGACATGCCGGACAGGCCATGGCCGCTTGGGCAGCCGTCGGCCAGACGCGCCCCGAACATGGCGATCACCCCGCCCACGAAAGCCGCCGCCGCCCGCCGCCAGGGACTTGGCCCAAAGCGCGCGCTCCAGGTGTCCGGCACCAGCTGCACCTTGAAGTCGCCATACAGCCGGGCGGCCAGATACGCACCCGCGGCAATGCCGCACACGAACAGGAACTGCCAGTCGAAAACCGGTTTTTCCTTGATATAATAGGCCAGCGTGGTGACCACATCCGGGGCATACAGCCGCTCGGCCATGCCCGCCCCGCGCACGAAGGTGGTGGAGGCCCCCAGATATTTGCCGGCAATAAGCACCGAGCCGATCGACACAAGCCCGGACAGCGCCCCGGCCAGATACGGACTCCAGCCTTTTGACTGTGTTGGCATGGTCTGCCCTCCCGCAAAACGGATTTGAATCTTCCCAGCCTTAGCCCAGCCAGGACACGGCGTAAAGCAAAAGACCACACCGCCCTTGCCATGCAGCCGCGTCCCAGGCACAAACCCGGCCATGGAACAGTACCCGACTCCAGACGGCACGGACGCAGAAGCTGCGGTCTTTATCGAACTGGCCGCAACCCTGGCCCACAGCGGCCGGCCGCATACCATCCACGTCCACGCCCCGGTGCGCACCATGGCCGAGGCCGACGCGGCGCAGCTTTTTGACGTCAGCCGCATCGTCAAGACCATCGCCTTTACGCTGCGCGACGGCGGACTTGTCCTGGCCGCCCTGCGGGGCACGCGGCGGGTGGTCTACCCGGCCCTGGCCGGCCTCCTTGGCGTTGGCCGGCGGGACATTGCCCCGCTCTCGCCGGACGAGGTCCTGGCCCGGCTCGGCGTCGCGCCCGGCAGTGTGTCGCCGCTTTTAGCCGAGGGGCGGGGCCGGCTTTTGATCGACGCCGACGTGCTGACGATTGAACCGACGCTCTACTGCGGCTTTGGAAGGCCCGACCGGACGCTGGAGATCGCGCCGGGGGATTTGGCGGAGATGATGGGTGGAGTGGTCGGGGAGTTTTCGAAGGAGTGAAGAGAGAAGAAAGAATGCCTCCGGCGGCCAAAGGGCAGTGCCCTTTGGAATCCCACCTGGGGTGCAGTAACCCGCAATAAATGAAGCGAATGTCCGCACCCCGTTGAAACACTTTTCCCTTTGCAGGGGTCCGGGGGGATCATCCCCCCGGCCGCCGGAGGCATCCCCCTCCTTCCTTTCTTTGCAAAAACCTCTTGCGCTCGACCTCACCCCCGCCGCGCCGCCCGCGCCTCGATCAGCTCGGCCACGATGCTGACGGCGATTTCTTCCGGCGTCTCGGCCGCGATCTCAAGGCCAATGGGCGAATGGACCCGGGCGAGGTCGTCTTTGGTATAGCCTTCGGCCAAGAGCTTGTCGTAGAGGGCGTCGCGCTTGCGCAGGCTCCCGATCATGCCGATGTAGCCGGCCTCGGTTTTAAGGGCCAGGGCCAGCACGTCCTTGTCCTGGGCGTGGCCGCGCGTGACAATCACCACCGAGGCGTTTTTTTCGATGGTCAGGCTGGCAAAGCAGTCGGGCAGGCTGGAAAAGACCACGGTCCTGGCCGCGTCCGGGAAGCGTTCGGCATTGGCGAATTCCGGGCGGTCGTCAAAGACCGTCACGCCAAAACCTACCATGGCCGCCATGTGGCAGGTGGGACGCGACACATGGCCGCCGCCGAAGATGTAGAGCGGATCGAGGGCCAGGATCGGCTCCAGCACCCACTGGCTGCCGTCGGCTTCGAGCAGAATCGGCGCAACAATGCCCCGGCCCTGGGCGCGGGCGGCCATGAGCACGGTCTGCTCGGGACAGATGCCGACCGCGCCGTCCGGGGTGAGCAGACAGCGCGCCCCACCCCAGGCTTCGCCGCCAACGCGGGTCAGCATCAGGGCGCTGCGTCCGGCGGCCAGACTCCCGGCCAGGGCGGCGTAAAGCTCCTGGTTGGCCGTGTCGGCCTCGATGCGCTCCAGAAAAACCCGCATCCGCCCGCCGCAGATGAGATCGGCCCCGGCCGCAGCCTGGCCGGTCATGTCGATGCCCATGAGCCGGGACTGGCCCACAGCCAAGGTCTCCTTGGCAGCGGTGATGACCATGCCCTCGCCAAGGCCGCCGCCCACGGTTCCGGCAATGGAACCATCGGCAAAAACAAGCATTTTCGAGCCGGCGGTGCGCGGCGTCGAGCCTTCGTTGGTGACGATGGTGGCGACAGCCAGGGACTCGCCCCGGGCCAGACGGTCATTTATGGCGGCAATCAGTTCATTCATGGGGTTCCCCTTCCTTTATCGGGATTGCCGACCATCCAGCCGGCTTCGGTTCGTTTGATGCGGCCAAGAATCGGCCCCAGCCGGCGAAGCGCACTGCCGCACGGGCAGGGGCCGGGCAGCATACGGGCCGCGTCGCCGGTGCGGTAGCGCACAAGGGGCACGCCGCGCCGGGTGAGCGTGGTGAAGACTACCTCGCCGACCTCGCCGGCGGCAACCGGTGTGTCGCTGCCGGGATCAAGCACTTCAAAATAGAGCTGGGCTTCGCGCAAATGGTAGCCGTCCCCGGCCGCGCATTCCATGCCGCCGCCGTAGGCCATTTCCGTGGCGCTGTAATAGTCGAACACCCGGCAGCCAAAGCGGGCGGCGGTTTTCTCCCGAAGCTCGGGCGAAAGAAAGTCGGAGGCATAGACCACCGAGCGCAGGCAGGTCCGGGCCGCTGCCATGGCGGCCACGTCGTCCAGGGCGGCGGTGAGTTGGGACGGGGCGGCAATGAGGCTTTTGGGGCGGTGGGCCAGCAGGGCCTCGGCCAGCCGGGCCGGATTGCCGGTCGGGTCGCCGAACACCGGATTGGCCCCAAGCCGGCGCATTCCCCGGCCGATCAGGTCGCCCACGCTGTCCGGCTTCTCGGCCGGAAATAAAATCAGCACCGTCTCGCCCGGTTCAAGCGTCACGGCCATGACCACCCGGAAACAGTCGAGGGTTTCTTCAATATCGGCGTCGGTCAGGCCCATGCGCTTGGGCGGGCCGGTGGTGCCGGAGGTGGCGACCGTGACCATGCGGGCGATGGCGTCCTGGGCCACGGCCAGAAACCGGGGAAAGGCCGCAGCCAGCTCTTCCGGCGTGGTGGTCGGGAGCGTGGCAAAGGCCGCCAAGCTGTCCGGGAACCCGTCCGGCAGACGGGCCAGGCGGTCGCGATAAAACGGGGCCGAGCGGGCGTGGTCCAGGCTGCGGCCAAGGGCAGCGAGCTGCCAGTCGGCCAGCCGGGCCGGGTCCGGTATCTGGCCGCCCTGGCCGGTGGCCGCGGCAATCCAGGCGTCAAAAGGGCTTACGCGCATGATTTCCGTCGATACAGGGCCGCGCCGTCGGCAGCGGTCAGGTTGTAAAGGCAAAAGGGAATGAGCCGGCCGTCGGGCACGGCCACATGGATGCAACAGCCGCGCGCCCGCTCCAGGTCGAGGGTCCAGGCATCCATGAAGGCCATGGCCGAGATGCTCAGGGTCGGCGTGGCGGCAGCGGCGGCCAGAAAACGGTCGAAATCGTCCTTGATGGCCTCCGGGGCCGGGACGGGCTTGGCCGCGCCCCACTGCCGGGCCACAAAGGCCATGGACTGCCGCGCCCCTTCCTCGGCCGGGATGGCCGTCTTGTCGCAGCAGCCGCCGCTCCCGGCCAGGGCCAGCCGGCCGCCGGGCAACACGCGGTAGGTGGCGGAAAACGAGCACAGGGAATGTTCGCAGCACGGCGGATGCAGATCCTCCGCCCGGACCATGCCGCCGGTTTGGGCTTCCAGGGCGGCCATGACCTCGGGCAGGGTCAGGCGCGGGGCGCTGTCGCCGTTGCCGGGATAGCGGCCGAAATGGGCGGCCGGCTGAAAATGGACGCCGCGCACGCCCGGAGCCAGGGACGCGGCCAGCCGGACGAGATCGCCGACTTCGCCGGCATTGACGCCGGGGACCAGGGTGGCGACCAGCACCACGCCAAGGCCGGCAGCGGCGCAGGCGTCCAGGGCGGCGCGTTTTTCCCGGACCAGCCCCCGGCCGCGCAGGGCCACATGGGCGGCGTCGGTCACGCCGTCGCACTGCAAAAAGACGGAATCAAGCCCGGCCGCCGCCAGCCGCCCGGCCAGGGCCGGATCGGCCGCCAGGGCCAGACCGTTGGTATTGAGCTGCACAAAGGGGAAGCCGGCTGCTTTGGCCAGGGCCACAATGTCGGGCAGATCGGCGCGCAGGGTCGGTTCGCCGCCGGAAATCTGGATATTGGCCGGCCCGGCCGCGCGTCTGGCCCGAATAAGCCGGGTTTCAAGGGCGGCCAGGGTGGGATCGGGGTCAAAGCCGGTGCCGGCATCGGCAAAACAGACCGGGCAACCGAGGTTGCAGCGGCCGGTGACCTCAAAAACCACGGTGCAGGTGCGTTGGCTGTGCTCCGGGCACAGGCCGCAGACATAGGGGCAGCCCTCGCCCGGCGCGGTCCCGGCCGCAGCCGTCCCCGAGGGCGCAATCTTGGGCCGGTCCCAACCGGCCGGACCGGGCGGGCCGTGCCAGTAGCGGGCGCGAAATTCGCCGTGCTCCGGGCAGGTACGCACCAGCCAGCCGTCCTCTCCCACAGCCTCGCGACGCGCCGGCAGCCGGGCCAGACACACCGGACACAAACTCTCTGTCGCCGTCACTCGTTACTCCTGAATTGGGTCAGGGAGGATGCTCCGGCGGCCGGGGGGATGATCCCCCCGGACCCCTGCACCGGGGGAAATTTTTACTCTGTTATTTGCGAATGGAGACCATGTTCGCCAGTCAGGCGACGGCCTCCCGCCGCCCGCGCCAGCCCCCCATGAAAAGTCTTTGGAAAGGGGGTCCGGGGGAAAACCTTTCTTCCAGAAAGGTTTTCCCCCGGTTTCTCCTCCCCTCCCCTTACGCTACTCCCTGCCTTCGGCAGGGTCGATGCCGTAGCTGACGAGCAGTTCCAGGATGTGGTTCCAGGCGTCGGCCATCAGCCCGCCGCAGCGGGTGGGATCGGGTTTCCCGTCGTTTAAGATGGCGGAGCAGGTAATGTCGCCGTAGCCGTCTTTGACCCGTTCGGTAAACCAGTCCACGAAATCCGAGACCAGGGCGTCGCCTTGGTCAAAAGGCGTTTCTTCATCGCGGCCTTTGCCGATATACAGGCCAAGGGCCAGACAGCTGCCGGTCAGGATGCCGCAGATGCCGCCGGAGCCGCCCATGCCGTGGCAAAGGCCCATGGCGGCGCGCACCAGTTCGGGATTTTCCCGGCCCTGGGCGGACAGAGCCAAAAGCACGAGGATCTGGCTGCAGCAATAGCCTTTGTGAGCGAGCGGCAGGATTTCGAGCAGCGTGGGATTCATACAGACACCTCTTTGCGGCTGATCCACAGGCCGTAGCCCAGATGGGGTTTTTCGCCGGTCCCGTCGCAGGCCGGTTCGCGGCCGGTCAGCACGGCCATGACCTCACGGGCCGAGCCGAGTTCAAAGACGAGGCGGCAGGAAAGATTGATGAGCAGTCTGGTGTGGTCCTCAAACAGGACCGGAGCGAGGCCGTGGCGTAAAAATCGTGCCTCGGCAAGATCGCGTGGCATGGCTCCGGCCGCGCAGCCCAGTCCCTGCCCGCCACACCCCGGCGACCCGGCCCGCAGATAGAGGTCGGAGACGACGAGAAAACCGCCGGGAATGAGCACCCGGGCGATCTCGGCCAGGGCGGCCTCGGCATCCGGCAGGGCCGAGAGCACGCATTCGCAAAAAACGCCGTCAAAGGCGGCACCGGCCAGGGGCAGCCGGCCGGCATCGGCCAGGAGCACCCGGCCCGGAATTGTGTGGGCGGCTTCGGCAGCCAAAAGCGGGGAGCAGTCGAGGCCAAGGGCGCAAAAGCCGCCGTCGTCCAGGCGGGCCAGGGTGGCTCCGGCCCCGCAGCCGCAGTCGAGCAGCCTGGCGCCGGCGGCAAAGGGGAGCAAATCCAGGGCCCGGTCGGTCAGGGTCAGGCCGCCGGGCCGGATGGCCCCGCCCGTGGCCCGGCGCACGTCAGCCCGCTCATAGGGCTTTTCGGCGGCGGGCCAGGAAAGGCGGCCCGGCGGCGCAACCGGCCCCTCGGGCCGGGGCAACGGCTCGCGCAGGGCCATCACTTGTCCTCCAGGAGCTGCTCCACTTCAAACATTTTCCCCACGGCCAGAAATTCCGGCACCAGCGACAGGTGGCAGGCCGGGCAGGTCATGAGGGTGATGGTAAAACCCCCCTGGAGATAGGTGACGCCAACCGGGGCCGGGACAAGATCCTGGCCGCAGGCGGCGCACTGCCAGTCGCCGGATTCGGGCAGATAGATCGGCGTATCGTTCATGGATTACCCCTCCTGCCGGTCCACGCCGGAGACGTTCATGCGGTGGCTGTAGGCAGCGTGGATATGAGCCGCGCCGTCAATGAGTTCATAGAGCGCCCAGTAGGTGACCCGGGCCGTGGCGAATCCGGCCAGATGGCGGCCGGTGGCCTTGTCCGTGAACTTGCGGCCGGTGGCCTCGGCATGGGCAATCGTGCGGGCCACGTCGGTATCGAGCACATGGCGCGCCTCCATGACCCGGCGCACGGCATCGGGGATAACGAGTCGCACGGCCGGCGGCGTTTCAGGGGATTGCGGTTCGCGCCAGACGGTTTCAAGCAGCGTGCGCTTCAGCCGCGCCCTGGCCTCGTGGCGGTAGGAAAAGCCCGGATCGGGCCGTGCGGCCGGGTCGCCCGAACCGCCCGGAAACAGCAGGTCAAGCAGATGGTAGGCCCGCTTGCCGGTCCCGGCCAGCCGGTCGCGGCACATGGAGCAGGTGGCAATGAAATCATGGGGGCTTTCGGCTGCCCGGCGGGCAATGACCGTGGCGGCCAGCTCGGGGTGGGCATTGGCCTGCAGGCCGCCAAACCCGCAGCATTCGGTGCGCCGCCCGGACAAAGCCAGCTCGGCCACATCCACGCCCAGGCTGCCGAGGATGGCCCGCACCGCAGCCTGGCTCTCGGCGTCGTAGCGCGAGGTGCAGCTGTCGTGGACAGCCACCGGACCGGCCGGGAGTGCGCCCCGGCTCTGGGGCAGGCCGGTTTCTTCCAGGAACACGCGCCACAAGGAGATGGTCGGGACTTCCGGGGCCATGCGGGCGAAGGTGGCCTGGCAGGAAGCGCAGGCCATGACCAGACGCGGCCGGCCAAGCCCTTCCCAGGCTTCCCGGAATTGGGCCATGGCCGCCTCGGCCAGATCCTGCCGCCCGGCCCACCAGGCCGGCGCGCCGCAGCAGGCCAGCCCCAGGGCCACGCCGCCGGGGAGGGTCTCGCGCAAAAAGGCGTAGACCCCGGCCACCGAGGCGGCCGGATCGCCGCCGAGCATACAGCCGGGGTAAAAGAGATGGGCGCTGGCGGTTTCCCCGGGGGCATGGCGCAGGAGCGTGAACCGGTCGCTTTGGGAAAAGGCCATGTCTTCCAGGGCGAACTCGTGGGCGGAAAGCGGCATCTTGTCGCGTGACACCATGTCGCGCCGGGCAGCCAACGTCAGGTCGGCCATGGAGAAGTCTTCCGGGCAAAGCTCGGTGCAAAGCCCGCACATGGTGCAGGAATTGATCATCTGGTTAAACGAGCGCGAGCCCTGGACGATGGAAAGATTATTATAGATCTGGCGGGCGTAGACCTTGGGGTAGCCTTTGTAGCGGGCCAGGTAGGCGCAGGACTTCACACACTCCAGGCACTGGCAGTCCAGACACCGGGCCGCCTCGGTCCCGGCCTCGGCCGGGGTCAGGCCGGCGGCGGCCTCGGCCGGGGCAACGGCCGGGATGGGAATAACTCCCTCGGTGTTGGTGAAAAGCCGCGTCGGGCAGGCCCCCTCGCGCTCCCGGGAGGCGGTGACGGACACGCCGGCCAGATAGCGGTCCATGGACACGGCGGCCTTGCGGCCTTCGCCGGCCAGACTGATGGCGGAAAGCGGCTGTCCGGGCGCGACAAAGCCGCCGCAGAACACGCCGTCATGGCCCGGCAGGCCAAGGGTCAGGGCGTCCACGCCCTCGCGGCCAAGAGACAGGAAATTTGTGTCGAGCATTTCGACATAGACGGCATCGTACTCGGTGCAAAACCGCTCAAAAGCGGCCCTGTCCAGGCGTTGGCCCGGATGGAAGGCCACATTCATGCGGCCCATGATGTCCAGTTCGGCGGCAAGCGCTCCCGGCGGCAGCAGTGTAGCCAGGGTCAGCAGATGGCCGCCCGCAGCCTCGCCGGCCAGATAGACATCCACACCGTAGCCCTTCTTGCCAAGATCCCAGGCCACGGTCAGGGCGCTCACGTCGCCGCCCATGACCGCCGCCCGCTTGCCCTTGCCCGGCATGGACAGGGGTTTGGCGGCCGGACCGGTGGCGTTTATGACGGTGCGTTCCAGGCCTCCAATGGCCAGAGAGGCATCGATGGGGCTTCGGATACAGTGCGGTTGGCAGGGGTGGTCACACACCCGGCCAAGGACGGTCGGCAACGGCAGGGTGCGATCGAGAATCTTTCGAGCCCCGGCCATGTCGCCGGCCCGCACCAGGGCCATGAACTTGCGCACGTCGACATGGAGGGGACAGGCGGCCTGACAGGCGGGCTGTTCCTCCTGGATGCAGCGGTATTCGATATCCCGCAAACCCTGCTGGTCCATGCCTACCCTCCCTGCTGAAAAGACGGGGCGGACGGCAACCGCCCGCCCCGTCGGGGTTACGTCAGGATGCGCGAAACGGTCTTACTTGCCAAGGGCCTTCAGACCGGCCAGCACCTTTTCGGGGTAGGCCGGCAGGTGGCGGATGCGCACGCCGCAGGCGTTGTAGATGGCGTTGATGATGGCCGGGTGCGGGCCGCACAGCGGCACTTCGCCGACGCCGGAGTTGCCGTAGGGGCCATGCTCACGCGGCGACTCGACGTAGATCAGTTCCAGGGCGTCGGGGATGTCCTTGATGTAGGGCACGCCCGCGCCAGCCAGGGACGAATGCTTCTTGATGTCCTCGAAGTCCTCGGACAGGGCCAGGCCGATGCCCTGGGCCAAGCCGCCCCAGTTCTGGCCGTCGACGGTCTGACGGTTGTTGATGGTGCCGATGTCTTCGACCAGGACCATCTTGTCGACCTGGGTCTTGCCGGTGGCCAGCTCGACGGTCACTTCGGCCAGGAACACGCCGTACATGTAGCAGCAGAACGGGGAACCGAGGCCATTGGCGTCGCAATCCTTGGCCGGAGCGGTCCAGGTGCCGTTGTAGCGGGTCTTGAGGCCTTCCTTCACCAGTTCGTCGTAGGTGCGATAGGTGCCGTCGGCCTTCTTGCAGGCGGCCACGAGCTGCTGGCAGGCGTTGATGATGGCCTGTCCGACCACGACGTTGGAGCGCGAGCCACCGGCCGGGCCGGAGTTGGGGCACTTGCTCGTGTCGTTAAGAACCAGCTTGATCTTGCTGGCGCAGATGCCCATGGGCTTCAGGGTCTCGTGGGCGAAGCCGAGCGTGCCCAGATCCGAACCCTGGCCGTGATCCTGCCAGGTGTTGTAGATGGTCACGGTGCCGTCGGCATGGATTTCGGCATCAGCACCGGCGGAGTCCGGGCCGTCAAGGCCGGAACCGTAGATGCCGATGGCCACGCCGACGCCCTTTTTATGGGTGGCGGTGGAGTTCTTTTTGGCGTTGGCCAGGGCTTCCTTGTACTTGGGACGCAGGATGTCGATCATCTCCGGCAGCGTCCAGGAATCGGGCACCTGGTCGGTCGGGGTGGTGTCGCCCGGACGGTACACGTTGACATACCGGAATTCCAGGGGATCCATACCGAGCTTTTCGGCCATTTCGTCCATCAGGCACTCGGACGGGAACATGATTTCCGGCGAACCGTAACCGCGGAAGGCCGAACCCCAACCATGGTTGGTGGCCACGCAGTAGCCCTTGGCGCGCATGTTGGGGATGCCGTAGCCGGCCATCCAGTACTGCGAACCGCGAAGCGTCAGCAGATCGCCGAACTCGGAATAGGGGCCGTGGTCAACGATCCATTCCATTTCGGAGGCAACGATCTTCTTGGTGGACTTGTCGACCGCGATCTTGCCCTTGGTCCAGAACGGGGAGCGCTTGCCGGTGTAGTACTGCTGCTGGGCGTAGTTGTAGCGCAGGTGCACCGGGCGGCCGGTGACCATGGCGGCCACGCCGACCAGGGCTTCCATGGTGGGGCTGAACTTGTAGCCGAAGGTGCCGCCGGTGGGGTTCTGGACGAGGACCAGATTTTCCGGCTCGACGCCCAGGCCCGGGGCGATCATGTACAGGTGCAGGTACAGGCCGATGGACTTGGAGTGGATGACCAGCTTGCCGGCATCGTTGGTGTAGGCAAATCCTACGTCAGGCTCGATGGGCAGGTGGGGCTGGCGCTGGGTGTAGTAGTCGCCGGCCATGACTTCGTACTTGGCCGAATCGGCGAAGAACGGAGCCACATCAGCGCCCTTGGCGTGATTCTGCTCGTAGTAGGTGTTCGGGGTGCCGGGATGGATTTCGATGGCGTCGTCGGCCATGGCCGCCGGGGCGCTCATGTAGGCCGGCAGGACTTCCAGGTCGACCTTGACCATCTCGGCGGCAGCGCGGGCATTGGCTTCGGAGTCGGCCGCGACGAGCGCGATGGCGTCGCCGTACTGGAAGACCTTCTCGTCGCACAGGATCGGACGATCCCAACCGTCACCCTTGTTGGTGGGGAAGGTAATGAGACCCGTGATGCGGTTTTTGCCCTTGACGTCCTTGGCCGTGATGACGCTGTGCACACCGGGCATCTTGAGGGCTTCGGCGGTGTCGACGCCCTTGACGTTGGCGTGGGACACGCGGGCTTCGACAATGGCCAGATGCAGCGTGCCGGCGGGCAGGGAGTTCTTGTGGTCATCGCCAAACATCCACTGGCCGGTGACCTTGGCCACGCCCGAGGGACGCGGGGCGCGCGAACCGAACACATTGCCGTCGGCCGGCATGTTGTGGTTGATGCAAAGGGTCATTTCACCGCGCAGGACCTTGGCGGCGTCCATGACGGCGTCGACCAGGGGCAGGTAACCGGTGCAACGGCACACGTTTTTGTGCTTCTGGAACCAATCGCGCACCTGTTCACGGCTGGGCTTGGGATTTTCGTCCAAAAGGCCCTTGGCGGACAGGATGAAACCGGGGGTGCAGAAGCCGCACTGCGCGCCGCCGTGGACAACCCAGGCGGTCTGCAGGGGGTGGAGGTTGGCCGGGGTGCCGAGACCTTCGATGGTGGTCACGTTGGCGTAGTCGGCCAGGCGACGGATCTTGGTGATGCAGGCCCGGGTGACCTTGCCGTCAATGATGACCGAGCAGGCACCGCACTGGCCCTGGCCGCAGCCGACCTTGACGCCGTTTAAGTGCAGTTGGTTGCGCAGCACGTCGGACAAAAACGCATCCGGATCGACGATGAGTTTGCGCTCAAAGCCGTTTACGATGAGAATTTTTTCCTGCATGTCGTCTCGCTCCGTTTCGGGTTGAGGGTTTGTCGCGTTTCCGAGGCGCGCCCCGGGCATGACCCCGGGTGCGCGGCGTTTAATCCTGTGCCGACCGCTATCCCTTGCCAAAGCCGCAGGCGGGATAGTGGCATTGGGGACACATGGCGCACAGGCCGCCGTGTCCAAGCTCCACAATGTCGGCCCGGGTCAGGCGTTCGCCGACCACGAGCCTTGGTACGGTCAGATCGAAGATGCTGGCCTTGTGGTACATGACGCAGCCGGGCAGCCCGACCACGGGGGTCTCGCCGAGATAGGCCAACATGAACATGGCCCCGGGGAAGGTGGGGGACCCGTAGGTGACCACCTCGCCGCCGGCCGCCCGGATGGACGACGGGGTGAGATCGTCGGGGTCAACCGACATGCCGCCGGTGACGGCGATCATGTCCGCACCTTCCTCGATAAGTCGATTTATGGCCCGCACGGTCATGTCCTGATCGTCGGGAACGAAGATCTGGCGGATGACGGTGCAGGAAAGTTCCTCGAACTTGCGGCGCAGGATCGGTCCGAAGGCGTCCTTGATGCGGCCGTGGTAGACTTCGCCGCCGGTGGTCACCACGCCGATGCGCAGCGGCCGGAAGGGACGCACGTGCACCACCGGGCCGTACTCGGCGCAGCAGGCCTCCACCGCTTCGACCTTGGCCTCGTCCACCACCAGCGGCACCACCCGGGTGCCGGCCAGCATCTGGCCCGGACCGACCACCACGTTGCCGTGCATGGTGGCGATGGTGACTTCTTCAATGGAATTGAGCCGGCGCAGAATGGCCGCGTCCACGGTGAGCAGCCCGGGCCGGGAAGCCAGCAGGTTGATGCGGCCTTCGCATGGGGCCGAAAAAACCACTCCTTCCCCGGCTATGGCCTCGGCCATGCGGCGGGCGGCATCGTCCTCGTGAATAAAGCCTTCGGCCAGATCCCAGACATAGATATGTTCCTTGCCCAGACGCAGCAGATCGTCGATGTCGCCGGCCTCGATGACATGGCCCTTGCGAAAGGCCGGTCCCTTGCCCTCGCCCGGCACGATGCGGGTGATGTCGTGGCAAAGGACCATGCCGGCAGCGTGGTGGACCGGGATGCTGCGCATGGGGGCGTTTTTGTGGCGCGGTGCGGCTTGTGTGGCATTCATGGCGCGTGCTGCTTCCCTTGCGGTTGCTGGTTGCGTGGTTCCACCCTGCGTTTCCGGACCGCTTTGGCCCGGCCGGGCTGCCGGGTACGGCTCTTCCCATCGACACGGCCAGAGGCGTTCCGGCTCGGTCCGTCGCTGACGAACCGGCTGGCGGGCGGCCGGTGCCGCCCTGTCCCTGTTGTTTCCAACAGATGCCGGCTGCAGCGCTTTTGACTGTTTCAGCCGTATTTTCAGCTTCTATTTTATGCTAATAAAAACATATATTGTGCACTGTATTCAATACGCAGATATTTTTTAAAGTACCTTGTTCGCTTCTTTCTGTTATTTTTAACTCCACACCGTCATTGTGTTTTATCGAACATAAAAACTGCACTCACACTGAAATAGCAATATACAGGCCAATGACACTTCTTCATTCCCCAGGCGGCTTGCGACAGGCAAATCCGCTTCACAACCCCTTTCCCGGCAGACATGGTGACCCCGCCCCCCGGGCATGAGCCAAGGCCACTGCCGGCAAATACACGGCAAGGCCACGATATCACTACATTTCTTTAAAAAAGGGACTTTTGGGTCAATTTGAGCCGGCGAATGGGTCAAAAAGCGACAGGAGGAAACCGTTTCCCGAACCGATGCCAATTAGGCTAATTATAACATCGGTTATTCCGCCAGGTAGCGGCCCGGATTGTCCGAGAAACGGACAGCCGTGTTCTCGGAATGGGACATTTTGACGTTTCGGCCAACCCGCGGCTACCGCCCGGCCGTGACCGACCGGAAGCCGAGAGAGCCGGCAAAGCCGACCGGGAAGCGGACAACATGGCGAACGGGAGGAAAGCGAGGGGGGAGAAGGCGAAAATCCGGACGACAACCAGAGCGGCTACGTCGGCAGGCACCGGGGCTCCGGCCAGACAGCCGCCGGGCAAAGCCAGCGGCAGGCCGGCCATGGACCGGCCAGACCCCAGGCGGACAACAGGCCCTGGCCAGACCCGGCACACCCAGGCCGGGCGGCCCAGGC